>CAKRQP010000112.1:0-7969 GCA_934393555.1 uncultured Lachnospiraceae bacterium | reverse complement strand
TTAAAGCTGTTCAGCGCCGCATTGACTGCGGCCACCTGGGTAAGAATATCGGTACAGTAAGCATTTTTCTCCAGCATGCTCTGGATCCCGCGCACCTGACCCTCGATCCGTTTCAGGCGGTTCATCAGATCTCTGTACTCTTTATCGGTCCGTACCTTTGTTTTCCCGCCGGTCAGCTCACAGCAACAGCAGTGTTCTTTTCTTTCCGTCTGTTTCTCTTCTGTCATTCTTTTCCTCCCCTGATACCCCTCACCGGTATTTTTCGTCTGCATTATATACCCCACAGGGGTATTTTGTCAAGTTGAAAACATGAAAATTTTTCTCTACTCCGACAGTTGATGGAACTTTTCTCCCATGATATGATGTCCCTGTTACCGCCTTTTATATCTTTCGACAGAAACGGAGTTTTTATGAAGCTACCTACGATATCCCCTTCCCTTCCCGCCTCTGCATCCACTCAGCCGCTTCTTCGCTGCTGTCTGACCTCTGTTCAGCCACTTTTGGATGAGACGTTGTTTGAAAAAGCACTTTCCTGCCTTCCTGCTGACGGATGCTGGGCGCTTCGAAAAGAAAAGCTTCTCCGGCTTCAGAAACCGGAGGACCGTGCACTCACCCTCGCCGCCGGTCTGCTTGCCCGTCTGGCCTTTCTGAAAATGGATGTGGATTTTTCACTCCTTTCCATTGAGAAAAACGGAAAACCGGTGATCCTGGACGAGCGGCATTTTTTCAATCTTTCGCACAGCGGCAGTTATGCAGCCTGCGTTTACGGCACGTATCCCTGCGGCATCGACATCCAGAAACACACGCCTGACCGTTTTCATGTAGCAGAACGCTGCTTTACCCCTCTGGAACAAAAAAAGATCCGTGAAGAAGGAGCGCAATGCTTCACACGGATCTGGACTGTAAAAGAAAGTTATCTGAAATATACCGGTCAGGGGATCCGGATCCCATTAAATTCCATTGAGGTCCTCCCCGGAAGGCTGCAGCAGAAAACCGATGAAGATCCGGCTTCCCGGGACATCCTCTCCGAAGCGGAAACACAGATTTTTTCCGCCGAAAGCTCTTCGGCTCCGGAACGCTCTCCCTTGCCCGTTTTTGTCCGGGAATTTGCCTTAAGCGACTACTGGATCGCACTCACTTCCCCGGTACGTATCGAACAGCCTCCCATCCTGCTTTCCATCGAAGAGCTGCTGTCCGTCTGAACATACCCTTTGTCAAAACAGATCCAGCATGTTATCCAGATAGATCTTTTCCCGGACATGCAGCTGATATTCCGGTCTGGTCATATAGTAAAGCAGAAATTCCAGGATCAAAGCACTGCCAAGCCCCCGGCCTTCCATCTTAAAATTGGAAAATCCCCTTGGCAGATACTGCGTCTGGATCTCTTCTATGCCGATAAAGCCCGGATTTTCCATCGCTTTGGAAAAACGGTACCCCTCTCCTGCATCCGGAGCCGTGCAGACATGCTCTGTACCGCCTTCTCCGAGATTTTTCCGGCTGACTGCTTCGTAACAAGCTTTTCTGTCTTTACAGCCAAACCAGCAGCACTCATTACAGAGAAATTCCACTTTCTCTTTCTGCTGTCCGTTCAGCCGGTCAAACAGTTCCTGCTTTTTATTCAGCCGGAAATCCGGCACCACATAACGAAACTCTTCTCTGTCCAGTTCTTTCTGAAGCTGCCGGAAATCCGTCAGAACCTTCGTCGTGGAAGAAACAAAATAAAGTCCCGGAAATCTCTCTTTCAGATACGCCAGCAAAAGATCAGAAGAAACGATCACTCCGTTCTGTAAATCGCCGCCTTTTTCTGCCAACGCACACAGGGCATTGCATTTCTTATCCTCCAGGTGTTCCTCCCGCAGTAGCGAATTGCTGAAGGTCAGCCTGGCAGAGATCCCGTGTTCTCTCATAAGTGCCAGCACCTCCCGCGGCTCTGCCTCCCCGAAGGAAGTCCTTCCCCCACCCCAGATACAGTCAGCGGGAGCACCGTAAATGGAGCCGATCTCACACCAGTCGTAAAAATATTCCCGGTGTTCACGGAACAGAGGCAAAAACAGGCGGTACAGCTCATAAAATTCAAACAGTCCCGGCAGATGATAACAGGCTTTTCTCATAATGCTTTCTCCTCGTCATGGAAAATGGGCATAAAAATCCTCCGGCCTTTAAGCCGGAGGAACAGATATCAGATTCGATCACTCTGCTGCTGTTACAGAAGTGATGTGCGGGTTTACGCCCTCATACCAGTACAGGAAACCTTCCATATCGATCTTGTCACCGATCTGGAGTGCTTCTACTGCCTTGTATACGTCAGAATCTTTATCGCAGAGATAAGACTCAACGGTAAAGGTGTAGGTCTCGCCGTTAGAGGAAACGTTGAAATACAGGTCGTCTCCCTGGCTTCCGGAACCGTCATAATTGTACAGGAACGGAACATCGTTTCCGTCTGCATCCTGGCCTGCTGCCTCAACGGTCATATCTTTGAAGGAAACAAACTCATTCTGATGGTCGATGAGCTCATCTTTTCCGAGAAGCTCTGTGACATCGAGCGGTTTTGCAATGTAAGAGCCTTCCTCAACCTCAAAGGACTCTACATCAGCGATCTCGATCTCACCGGACCACTCTGCTTTGTATCCGGTTACTTTGATCTTGGTTCCCGGAACCAGCTCTTTATACTGCTCCTCGGTACAGGGCATATTGTAAATGAAGTAAGCGCCATCCTTATCCTGGGTATAAAGAGTTGCCTTGTCCTCCCACCAGGACTGTTTTGCCTGAACATAGGTCTCAACAACAACCTCAGCATCGGTCTCTGCAGCCAGATACTCGTCGTGGGTCATAACGCCCTCGCCTTTTACATCGGTCTCTGCCTCGGTCTCACTCTCTGCTGCTTCGCTGACAGCCTCAGTCTCTGCTGCTGTCTCTGTGCTCTCTTCAGCCATTGCACAGCCCGGAACTGCCAGAGCCATGGAAAGTGCCATCATTAACACCAGTCTTTTTTTCATAAGTTTCTCCTTTCCGTCCGTTTGGCGGACGCGGAGGCGCCCTTCTCGGGTGTCTCTGTTATTTTAAAAATAAACTGCTCAAGGCCGGCCATTTCCGTCCGGTCCTTTTAGTATTATACCTAATTTCTTCTTAAAATCAATGGTTTTCCTTCTGATATTTTCTTTTTTTCACCAGTTCCGCAAGAAGATACAAAAGAATCACTCCCCAGATCACTCCGAGAACCGTAAGAAGCACCACGGAAGTCTTGGGAAGCGGTCCCAGCTCCTTTTTCCCGCTGCTGCCGTCCGCCTGGATCTGATCCAGATGACAGAGCGAGGTCACATCACTGTAAAGCTTCTCGATAAAAGCATCATCAATCTCTTTCTTTCGACGCACCGATTTCGTCACATTCTCGATGAGCTGTCCCGCCGCGTCACGAAGAGAAGCAGAGCCGTTGAAAACAGCCGTGACAAAGGTATCCTCCGCATGAGCAAGGAGAAGCTTTGAAGCCTGGATCTTCACGGGATAATACGTGTTATTGTCTTCTCCCTCCCTGGAAAGATATTCCTGGTATTCCTCTGAATCCTGTGCCTTTGACGTGACCGGAACATAGCCCTCCGTCTCTGAATAGGCGATCTGTACTTCATCACTCAGGAGATATTGCGTAAAAAGCCAGGAAGCAAGGACTTCCTGCGGATCCTTTTTATTGAATACACAGACGGAAGGCCCCTGGGAGATCATTTTCGGGTGCTCCGGATCAAACTGGGGGATCATCCGTACTTCCGTTTCAAAATCCTGCAAAGAGTCGCTGCTGATATCGACCAGCGGCGCATTGCTTCCCATCCAGGTAGCGCCAGCCGTGGAGTCAATGGCAAACACACACTGTCCTGCATTGAGGAAATTGGCCGGATAACCGGAGATCTTGAACGTGGAAAACGCTCCCGACTCCGTATGCTCCGCAATCTGAAAAAGAAGGTCTTTTGTCGTGTCATTAAAAAGACCGATCTCTCCGTCTGCGGAAGAATACGGTGCCCCTTTCTGCGCCAGCATCTCGATCATCATATTGTCCGTGGACTTATCGATAAAGGGGATCATGACATCCTGCCCGTTCAAGGCATAGGTCCCATCCGCATTTTTCTTTGTCGCCGCCTCGGACACCTCCCAGATAAAATCCCAGGTCAGCGTATCCGGCAGTGTATAGCCCAGCTTTTCCACATACGTTTTATTCACATAACAGGCTTCTGTGGAACGCATAAAAGGAAGGGCATAATAATGGCCGTCAATGCTGCATTCGGAAAGGAACTGCGGAATGATCTCTTCCTTTGTGGGCGAATCAAAAGCCAGGCTGCTTCCGCCCAGGCCATAGGCCTCATCGGTCAGCAGTTCATCCAGCGGCACCACCGTATCCTTTCCGGTCAGATATGTGGCAATGTGATCCGGATAGGTGATACAGACATTTGGCGTTGTATCCGTGGCAATGTTGGTGATGACATCATTATAGATCTTTCCGTAATCTGTATACAGCTTCAGATTTACCGTGATGTTTGGATACATGGCTTCAAAATCGGCGATCGCCTTTTTATAGATGTCTGTCTGCGTCTTATTGGTATCGTTTTTGGCCCAGAAGGTGATCTCATAATTTTTCGTTGTATCAAAAGTATCCGGGATCTCAAAGTTCTTCTCTTCCTTCGCCCCGTGGCAGCCGGTCAGAGAAAGCATGCCGGATAAAACCAGTCCGGCTGCCAGATATTTTTTCCATCTGCTTTTCATCCTTTTGTCCCTCCTCTTGATACCCCTTCCATGATCCGGCTCCGGAAGATCAGAAACAGAACGATCAGCGGCAGGGAAATGACAACCACAGCTGCCATCATGGCCGGTATGTTCTCCCGGCCAAAGCCGTTTTCCCGGATTTCCTGAATCCCGTTGGATACCAGATAAAGATTGGGGTCATCGGTGATCAGGCGCGGCCACACATAGGAATTCCAGCACTCAATGACCTTCAGGATCACAATGGTCACCATGGTGGGCTTGCAGATCGGGATCATGACCTTGCAGAGGAATTTCAGATCCGAAGTTCCGTCCACCTTCGCCGCCCGGTAAAGTTCATCCGGCACCTGTTCGAAATTTTCCTTCAGAAGATAAATATAAAAAACAGAGGTTACCGATGGAAGGATGAGTCCTGTGAAGGTGTTTCTGAGATCCAGGTTTGTGATGGTCACAAAATTGGTGATGACCACCAGCTCCGCCGGGATCATCATCAGGGAAAGAAAGAGGGTAAATACCAGATTTTTTCCCGGAAAACTCAGACGTGCAAACGCATAAGCCGCCAGCGTGATGACCAGCATCATAACCGCTGTCGTTACCACTGTGAAAAACAGGGTATTGATGAGATATTTTGCCAGGGGCACTGCCGTAAATGCGGCCGTATAGTTTTCAAGTGTCGGTGACGTCGTAAAAAATGCGGGAATGTGCTCCGCATTATAACTGCCGTAGCTTTTTACCGAAGTCAGAAGCATCCAGTAAAAAGGAAACAGGACAATGAGCGCCCAGACCGTCAGAAAAAGGTAAGTGATTCCTTTTCCGAAGATCTGCCGTCTTTTTTCCGACCTCTCTATTTTTTCATAATCCATTTCTCTGTCCTCATTTGCTATAGTGAACGTGTTTCCGGCTGACCAGCAGGTTGATGCAGGTAATGGTCAGAACGATGACAAATAAAATGATCGCCGCTGCGGAAGCATAGGAGGGATATCCGCCGCTGTCTCCGTAAAGCATATCGTATACATACCCTACAATGGTATTCATACCTGCCGCGTTCAGGTTGGTCCCGAAAAGTGCCACCGCATCACTGTAGGCCTTGAAGGCTCCGATAAAACCGGTGATCACCAGGTAAAATACCGTCGGCGAGATCATGGGAAGGGTGATCTTATAAAAGATCCGGAACCGGGAAGTCCCGTCTACCCTGGCCGCGTTGTAATACGTCTGATTGACGGATGCCAGCGCACTGGTGAGGATCAGGATCTTAAAAGGCATGACCACCCAGATCGTGTATACACAAAGCACCAGCATTTTTGCCCAGTACGGACCGTCGATGAAATCCACGGATCCTCCGCCGAAGAAGTTCAGCACCAGATTGATCAGGCCATCGGTATATGCCGTCTTTTTAAAGAGGATCATAAACACCAGACCGATCGCCAGGGTGTTCGTCACATACGGCAGAAAATACACCGTCTGATAAAGCTTTCTCAAAGGCTTCACCGAGCTTAAGGCCACAGAGATCAGCAATGCCAGAAGTGTGGAGACCGGCACGGTGACTGCAACCAGAAGCAGCGTGTTTTTCAACGCCTGCAGAAAATACGGATCGTGAAGTACATAGGAATAGTTGTACATACCCGTTCCATAGTACGTCTGGGAAGCGGAGTTATATCCTTCCTCAAAAGAATAAACAAACACATCAATGAGCGGATATACCAGAAAAGCTCCCAGGAAAAGCAGTGCCGGCAGCAGATAAAGCCAGCCCTTAAAGTTTCTATTTTCCATGATTTTTCCTCCTGTCAGATCCGGATCCGTTCTTCGCTGCTGCCGTCAAAAACAAAAACCTTGGCCGGTTTTACCGCAAAACGGACCGTTTCAGAGGCGGTATCCACCTTTGTCTCCGCACTGATGATGGAACGGATCGTGGGATTTAAGGAAGCCTCATGCGTGGATACGATCGAAATATCTCTTCCCATGACCTCCACGCCTCCCAGACGGCAGATGAGCGGACCGTCTTCCTTCAGCGCAAAGCCTTCCGGACGGATTCCCACAAAAACTGCTCTGTCTTTCTGCCCAGGAGCATCCAGAAGAACCGCATCACCGATACAGAGCTTTTCATTTCTGATCTCACCTTTCCATACATTGACAGGCGGTGTTCCGAGGAATTTTGCCACAAAAAGATTGACCGGGTCATCATAGACCTCCTGCGGTTTTCCGATCTGCTGGACCACGCCTGCTTTCATCACAACGATACGGTCCGAGATACTCATGGCCTCTTCCTGATCGTGTGTGACAAAAACGGTGGTGATCTTCGTGGCTCGCTGGATCTTCCGGATCTCTTCCCTGGTCTGAAGCCGCAGTCTGGCATCCAGATTGGAAAGCGGCTCGTCCAGAAGAAGTACATGGGGAAGTTTCACCAGCGCCCGGGCGATGGCCACACGCTGCTGCTGACCGCCAGAGAGCTCGCCGGGTTTTCGCTCCATGAGTTCCTGAATCTGCACGAGAGCCGCCGCGTCCATGGCCCTTTTTTCCATCTCCGCCTTGGAAAGCTTCTCTTTCCCCTTCAGGTTCTGCAAAGGAAAGATGATGTTCTGCCTCACCGTCAGATGCGGGTAAAGTGCATAGTTCTGGAAAACCATGCCCACTCCGCGTTTTTCCGGCGGCAGCGTGGTCACATCCTTGTCTCCGAAAAGGATCCTGCCGCTGGTAGGCTTTTCCAGACCGCAGATCATGTTCAGCGTAGTACTCTTTCCGCAGCCGGACGGTCCCAGAAGGCCGATGAGCTCTCCATCCGGTATTTCAAAATTAAAATCTTTCACTGCCGTTACCCGGCTGCTGTTTCTCCCGCGGCCGGGGAAGCTTTTTGTCAGCTTCTGCAACTGAATCTTCATATTTCTCTTTCCTCTTATCTTTCTACTGATCTGTAATGATTATCCATGACAGTTTCATTCTAGTACAATCTGTGACAAATAACAACCTGTTTCCTTGTTTCCATCCCATCCGCGCCAAAATGAAATTTCCGGTTGACTTTTCCTGCTTTCCCCCGTATCATCGTTTTAACGCTATACAGCGAAAGTAAGGAGGGAAATTGTTTGAGACAGATTTCAGGAAACAAACTTCTGGTAAAGGCCTTGAAGGAGGAAGGGGTGGATACCCTTTTTGGCTATCCCGGTGCCTGTACCATTGATATCAGCGACGAACTTTACAAACAGAGCGGGATTGATATCATTCTTCCCCGCCA
>CAKRQP010000111.1:0-8002 GCA_934393555.1 uncultured Lachnospiraceae bacterium | reverse complement strand
TGAAAGTCAGGGAATTGCTATTATCAAAGAAAAAAGACTGGTGGAGATATTAAACGGAAATGAATAAGACCACTCTATTTTGGAAATGCCATAACTACGGCGACAACTTTGATGCTCCTTGCCCTGCTGGGGCTTATCGGATGGTCGGTCATGAACCGCTCCAGTATTCAATATTGGGGTCGCAGAAGTGCTGCGGCACATACAAAGATCCCAAGTGGCATTTTTTGACTGGAATTTTACAACAATTTTTCAGAATACAGATTGCGTATTTTGCAGTACTCGTTTATATTGGATATATATTTTGAGATTCTCAACATTTGGCGTAACAGAGGAATAGAAGGGAAAACGTTCAGATCTTTCCAAAGAGGAAGCAAAGAAGGATCCAAGTGTGCCGGATATTCGAGGATGTGCCTGGTGTTAAAGAATTGGAGGCTTTAAAGAATGAACATACTTCTGATGAACGGGAGCCCAAAAGGCAAAGGCAGCAATTCATTAAAGCTTGCATACAGTTTTCTTGAGGGATTAAAAGATGGATGTGCACGCAAAGGAGAAAATCTGTCTATTGAGGAGCTGCAGATAGCTTCGATGAAGATAGGAGCGTGCAAGGGCTGTTTTGCATGTTGGAAGAAAACGCCTGGAATATGCTGCATAAAGGATGATATGCAAACGGTTATCGAAAAACAGCTGAAAGCGGATCTTATTTTGTGGTCTTTTCCACTGTATTATTTTAATGTCCCGGGGATCTTAAAGAATCTGATCGATCGTCAGCTTCCGATGAGTCTTCCTTTTATGAGTGCAAAACAGAACGGATGCGGAAGCGGCAGTCATGATGCCAGATATGATATGGAAGGGAAAAGGCATGTGTTGATCTCTACCTGTGGTTTTTATTCCGCAGACGGAAATTACGACAGTGTATTGCGGATGTTTGATCATTTTCTCGGTAAGGGGAACTATACGACCATTTTTTGTGGACAGGGAGAATTGTTCCGCGTAAAAGAATTGTCAGCAAGAACCGATGAATATCTGGCAGCAGTAAAAGGTGCAGGTTCCGAATACGCAATGACAGGAGCAATCTCTGAAAAAACGGATGAAATCCTCCACACACTTTTATATCCCCGGGATGTATTTGAAAAAATGGCGGATGCCAGTTGGGGTATCAGCAAAACGACCGGCGAGAAAGAACCGGATGATCTTGTGTTTATCCGGCAAATGGCTGCTCTTTATAACAAAGGCGCCTATGATGGAAAGGAACGCATACTTGAGATACACTTTACCGATTTGGATCATACATATCAGATCCGGCTTGGAAAGGATGGAAGTGAGGTTGTTACAGATGGAAGCCTTTCTTCTACTACCCGCATAGATACGCCTTTTACTGTATGGTCAGCGATTTCCCGAGGAGAGATCGGAGGTGCGGAAGCACTTGGGAAACAGATGTATACGGTATCCGGTGATTTTTCCCTGATGATAGACTGGGATAAATTCTTTGGAAGCACCGCTGCAGTCCGGGAAGCAGAGAAAAAGTCCCAAAATACGGCGGAACAGAACCCTCCTTCCATGACGACAATGCTGATCCCGTGGATCACGTTTTGGATCGCTGTTTCTATGAATGCGAAGGCAGGGGCTGTGATCACCCTTCTTGTGACAGCAGCGGTACCGCTTATTATGAGAAAACATAAACTGATCATCTGGGATCAGCTTTCCATGGCAGGCGTTGCCATACTTTCTGCAGCAGCAAATATAAGCGGAAATGGAGATATTCCCACCAATATAGGGTATCTTCTATTTGGACTGTTCTGGCTGCTTTCATGCCTGACAAAAGAACCTTTGTGCGCTGCATATGTAAAATATAATTATGGTGGTGAACGTGCACATCAAAATCCTCTCTTTATGAAGACAAATGGTATTCTTGCAGTGGCATGGGGATCCTTATATGTGCTGACCGCGATCTGGACCTTTCTGCTCAGGAAGGCAGGGTTTGGAAATGTGCTTCTCCTTGTAAATAATCTGATTCCTGTATTGATGGGGCTGTTCACCGTATGGTTTGAAAAATGGTATCCGGCATGGATGGCAGGAGGAAAGGCAAGCCGAAGGGGATGAGCCGGAAAAATCCGGTTAGAAAATAAAAAACTCTTAATAAACGAAAGACGGATCCAAAGAAAAATAAAGAAGTGAGGTGCATGTTTATGGATATATCTGAATTTGTAGAAATTGCCAAAGGATTGCATGTTCTTGGCATAAAGATCACAAAAGATGGTGAGCTGATCAATGAATGGTACAGTGAAGAGGAATGTCGCAGAAATATTTATTCGGCAACAAAGAGTTTTACCTCTTGTGCCGTTGGCTTTGCTGTTCAGGAGGGACTGCTGTCCTTGGATGAAAAGCTGACCGATGCTTTCTCAGAAGATTTACCTGAGGTGGTTGATGAAAATTTACAGACAGCAACCGTCCGGGACTTGCTTACGATGTGTTTAGGCCAGGAACAGGGCAGCCTCATGGGAGGACAGCGGCCATTATACCAGGAAGATGACTGGGTAAAAATGTCTTTGGCGATACCATTTAAATACAAGCCGGGTACGCATTTTGTATATAACAATGTCGGACCATATCTGGCAGGCATCCTTGTACAAAGACGTTCCGGCTGTGACCTGGTTTCCTACCTTACTCCAAGACTTTTTACCCACCTGGGGATAAAGCGACCGACATGGGAGACAGATCCTCTTGGAAACAGTTTTGGCGCAGGCGGATTATTTCTTACGCTTTCTGAACTTCATAAATTCGGCTTGTTTTATCTTCATAAGGGGAAGTGGAATGGCAGGCAGATCTTGTCTGAAAAATGGATAGAAGAAAGCACTGCGGCAGCTGACACAAGCAATTATGGATATCTTTTCTGGAGAGGAGAATACAATTCCTTCAGAGCCGATGGAAAATATTCCCAGATCACCATGATCCTTCCGGATAAGCATGCGGTTGTTTCACTTGTTGCCGAATGCCGTAAAGGGGAAGAACTTATGAGAGCCGTATATGATCTTGTCTGTGCAAAATTATAGGTTCTGGATCACAGATGGCATGGACGGTATTACACAAAGCCCCTGTAGAAAGACAGAGGCTTTGTGTATAAAAACAGATCTGTTACCGGCTGGCAGCAGTGCTTTTAGGATTGTTCTCTCATTTGAATCCTTTTGCGGTTATAAACCAGATGCAGATACATGGCATCCTGGGCCAGAAGTGGTTCATGAGCTGCAATGGCTTCGGCAATCTCACGGTGAGTCTCAATGGTCTCTTTCATCAGGGTTCCTCCGGTTGTTTCTACGAACAGAGGAATCGAGCTGTTGATCACAGGAATCAGCCTTGGAACTACCACGTTTTTGCTGCTTAGCGCGATCGCCGTATGGAATTCGATATCTTTTTGCGTGTGATCTTTGTGATTTTTTAATAATTCTTCCACTTCATCGCAGAGTGCGGTGATTTTTTTTATGTCTTTTTCATCGGCATGTGTGGCTGCCATTGCTGCAATCGCCGGCTCAAGGAGAAAGCGGACTTCCAGCAGGTCATGGATCAGCTTTTTCTTATTACCGATAAAAGTAAAGCCCAAGGGGTCTTCTACCATTCCGGGAGAAGAGGCAATATAGGTACCGGAACCCTGTCGGATCGTAACAATATTGCGGGAAGCGAGAAGCTTCATGGCTTCACGGACAGAACTTCTTCCTGCATTCAGACGTTCGGACAGAATCGTTTCATTAGGTAATTTATCTCCTGGCTGCAGGTTCTCTTCTAAAATAAGTGCGATAAGGTCTTCGGATATTTTTTGAGGAAGACTTTTTTCTTCAGACAATAAATTCGTCATATGATTAGCTCCATTTCTAATAGCGATACTTCTTGCTTCTTATGATAATATCTTTTGAATCCAATGTCAAAATGTTAAAACGCACAAAATAGCATACAAAAATTTAGATAAAATTACCGTATTGCGTTTTTGTAGAAAAGAATATATGATAAATACATCAGATGAATTTCAAGAGAAACACGGATAATTACGGGGAATAATCTTGAAATCAACGAAATAGGTCAGATGAATTTGGAATACAAAGTAAAACATCAGATGTATCAAGGAGGTACAAAGGAAAATGGAAGAAACGACTTTTGTGGCGGATCCCATGAGGCTGATGCTTGCAGCGGCGATTGGAATTGTGATCCTGCTGGTGCTGATCATCAGATTCAAGCTTCATCCGGTTCTGTCAATGATGATTTCTGCGATCATCATCGGAGCAGGAGCCGGAATGCCGCTTACGATGATTTCGGACACGGTAGAAAAAGGTGTTGGAAAGACCCTGCAGGGAATTGCACTTCTGGTAGGCTTGGGTTCTATGTTTGGTGGAGTCCTGGAGGTAAGCGGAGGCGCCCAGAGAATAGCAGAGACATTGATCGGTAAGTTTGGTCAGAAAAAAGCCGGATGGGCGCTTGGACTTACAGGACTTCACAGATGATGGAAAAGAGCTTCCGCCTTTCGGACTGGTCTTAGGGGTGATACTGATCCCGCTTGTTCTGATACTGCTCAGTACGTTGTCAAAGTATATGCCGCTTCCCGCGGGAGTAAAGGACGTGCTTGGATTTATAGGAAAACCATTCCTTGCATTGACGATCTCCACACTGGCATCCATGTATTTTCTTGGAATCCGACGGGGATTTTCAGGCGCTCAGTTAAAGAAAATCCTGGATCATTCACTCAGACCGGTAGGTATGATCCTTCTGGTCATTGCCAGCGGCGGTGTGATCCGGTGGATGCTTCAGGATTCCGGTCTTGGAAACATGATTGGACCGGTACTGGAGAAAAGTGGTCTTCCATTGATCCTGATCGCATTTCTGATCGCACTTCTGGTCAGAGCTTCGGTAGGAAGTTCGATCGTAGCGATGACCATGGCGTCCGGAATTATGGCAACTATGCCTGCAGTAATGGATACGAGTATGCTTTACAGGGCGGCTATGTGCTGTGCAATCTGCGGCGGTGCAACTGCGCTGAGTCATGTAAATGATGCGGGCTTCTGGCTGGTAAATTCGTTCCTTGAGATTGATGAAAAGACAACATTGAAATCCTGGACGATTATGGAGACTTTGATCGGTATAACAGCACTTATCGTAAGCTTTATTGTTTCAATCTTTGCATAGGAGGCAGGGCAGGATGATAAAAATACCGGTTTACTTAAGAGATATGTGTGAGGCGAAGCATCTGGTACAGGCAGCGTCCGGGTGTCAGAAAAATGTAGATCTGATCTGTGGAAGATATGTTGTAGATGCAAAATCAATGCTGGGGGTGTTCAGTCTGCCGACATTTGATGAAGTAGAACTCGGAGTAGAAGAAGAGGACGAAGAGAAATTAAGGAAAACACTGGAGAATTTAAAACTCATCAGAAAATAAAAGAAAATGGAGGAGAAGATCATGCAGTTAAAAAGTCAGGAAATGAGAAAATTAGCACCGGAGCTTGATCCGCTGCGTATTGGAACCGGATGGACGAAGGAAGACCTGGGAAAGGTTCAGGTGATGGTTGAAAGTACTTATGGAGACAGTCATCCGGGCAGCGGACATCTGAATATCCTTGTCGAAGAAGTACGAAAAGGAATCGCGGAAGAAGGCGGTTTCGGAGCACGGTATCACTGCACAGATATCTGTGATGGGGAAAGTCAGGGAACCGACGGGATCAACTACAGTCTGGCCAGCCGTGAGATGATCGCCAATATGATCGAGATCCATGCAAATGCCACTCCTTTTGACGCAGGCGTATATCTGTCAAGCTGTGACAAAGGTGTTCCCGGAAACCTGATGGGACTTGCCAGAGTGAATATCCCCTCTGTATTTGTTCCTGGCGGAACCATGAATGCCGGACCGGAAATGCTGACGCTGGAACAGCTTGGAATGTACAGCGCAAAATTTGAGCGCGGAGAGATTGGAGAAGAGAAGCTCGACTGGGCAAAATGTAATGCATGCCCGAGCTGTGGCGCATGTTCCTTTATCGGAACAGCATCTACCATGCAGATCATGGCTGAAGCACTTGGCCTTGCACTTCCGGGCACCGCACTGATGCCGGCAACCAGTCCTGACCTTCTTGACTTTGCAAGAGAAGCGGGAAGACAGGCCGTGAGGATCGCACAGATGGAACATATGCGTCCTTCTGACATTGTGACTATGGACAGCTTCGAGAATGCGATCCTTGTGCATGCCGCAATTTCAGGAAGCACCAACTGTCTGCTCCATCTTCCGGCAATTGCCCATGAGTTTGGCATTGAGATCACAGGAGATACCTTTGACCGGCTGCACAGAAACGCAAGATATCTTCTGGATGTACGTCCGGCAGGCCGCTGGCCGGCTGAGTGTTTCTACTATGCAGGTGGGGTACCGGCGATCATGGAGGAGATCAAAGAGCACCTTCATCTGGATGTCATGACCGTTACCGGAAAGACATTGGGAGAAAATCTGGAAGAACTGAAGCACAACGGATTCTACGAAAAATGTGAAAAATGGCTTCAGGAATTCAACAAACGCTATCATATAAATGTTACGAAGGAAGACATTATCCGTCCCTATGACAAAGCGATCGGAACAGATGGAAGTATCGCTGTTCTTCGCGGAAATCTTGCACCGGAAGGGGCAGTGATCAAACACACGGCATGCCCGAAAGAAATGTTTCGATCGGTTCTTCGTGCAAAACCCTTTGACAGCGAGGAAGAATGTCTGGATGCAGTTCTGAAACATAAGGTTCAGAAGGGTGATGCAGTCTTCATCCGTTATGAGGGACCAAAGGGAAGCGGAATGCCGGAAATGTTCTATACATCCGAGGCGATCAGCAGCGACAAAGAACTCGGAAAAAGCATTGCACTGATCACCGATGGCCGTTTTTCCGGTGCATCTACCGGTCCGGTTATCGGACACTGCAGCCCGGAGGCTGTTGACGGAGGCCCGATCGCACTGGTGGAAGAAGGCGATCTTATTGAAATTGATGTTATGGAAAGAAAACTGAACATCGTCGGGATCGCAGGAGAACGTAAGTCTATGGAAGAAATCGACCAGATCCTTGCAGAAAGACGTAAAAACTGGAAACCGCATGAAATGAAATATAAAAAAGGTGTACTGAGACTTTTCAGCCAGCATGCTGCAAGTCCGATGAAGGGAGCTTATCTGGAGTATTGATCATGAAGCATAAATTTATTACGATCGGCGAGATCATGCTTCGGCTGACTCCGCCGGATTATGAAAAAATTAGAACAGCAACGGTTTTTGAGGCAAGATATGGGGGAAGTGAAGCCAATGTGGCTCTTTCCCTCGCAAATCTGGGAGTGGATGCATCCTTTTTTACCGTAGTTCCCGGAAACAGTCTTGGAAAAAGCGCAGTCCGCATGCTGCGAAGCAATGATGTAAATTGTGACAGCGTGGTTTATTCCACAGAAGAAGAGACGCCGACACACCGCCTGGGAACCTATTACCTTGAAACTGGTTACGGAATCCGTCCAAGTAAAGTAGTGTATGACAGAAAACACAGTGCTTTTTCTGAATATGATTTCAGCAAAACAGATGTAAAAAAACTTCTGGAAGGTTACACCTGGCTTCATCTGAGCGGTATCACGCCTGCACTTGGAAAAAGCAGCAGGGAGTTGATATTGACCTGCCTGAAAACAGCAAAAGAAAAAGGAATGACAGTCAGCTTTGATGGAAATTTCAGAAGTACCTTATGGAGCTGGGAGGAAGCAAGAGATTTCTGTACCCTTTGCCTTCCCTATGTGGATGTGCTTTTTGGAATTGAACCCTATCATATCTGGAAGAAGGAAGAAGATCACAGTGCCGGTGATGTAAAAGATGGTATTCCATTCCAGCCGGATCAGGAACAGCAGGAAAAAGTTTTCAAAGCTTTTGTGGAGAGATATCCGAATATCAGATGCATTGCAAGACATGTGCGTTTTGCACACAGCTGCAGTGAGAACAGTCTTATGGCATATCTCTGGTTCAATGGAA
>CAKRQP010000110.1:0-8008 GCA_934393555.1 uncultured Lachnospiraceae bacterium | reverse complement strand
TCTTCCGTGCAGTTGATGTTTTTCAAAGCGGGAAGCTCATCCAGACCTTTATAATCCAGACAGACAGCACCGTAAATATGGAGGGTTGTGAGCCGTGGGAGATTTTTCAGAGCGGAAAAATCTTCGATCTGCCAGCTGATGAGATCCAGGTCTGTGAGTTCGGAGAGCCTGACATCACCGATTTCCAACGTGGAGGTATTATCTCCACGGAAAAAGAGCGTGGTAAGATTCGGAAAAACATTGAGGGAGGCCAGAGGGAAAGCTTTGGAGTAATGAAATTCCAAGGCTTCCAGATCCAGTCCGGTGAGTGAATCCGCAAGAGACTGCGTCATGGAATCCAGCACCAGAGATTTCAGGTCTTTCATGGAAAGGAGTTCGCTGTAATCCGTAAGCGTTGCTCCAAAAAGATTCAGCTCCTGTATGTGATCGGAAAGGAGAGGTCCAAGAGTAGAGACCTTTGTATTACTGATGTTCAGATTTCTGAGTGAAGGAAGAGGCTTCAGGGAAGAAAAATCTTCCACCTCCAGGGAAGCCAGATTCAGAGTTTCAATATGAGAATTTCCGCTTAAAGGTGTGAGATCTGTCAGCGGATTATAGCCCAGCCCCAGTTCTCTTATGGTGCTGTCCTTCAGAGGAGAAATATCAGAAATCTGCTGATTGTAGAGACTTAAGACGGTGAGGTTTGGCAGATGTGTGATATCTTCCAGAGAAGAAATCGTTCCGCGCTGTTTATAAAGTCCTGCGTTTCTGACTGTTTCATCAAAAAACCAGACAGTATCTCCGAGAGACTGAAATTCGCTGTCATCGGAAAAAAACTGCAGACCGAAAATATGAAGCTCCGTGACTTTGGCAAGATCAGCGGACGTGAGCGTACCCTCCGGCTTGTTCAGAATAGAGCGGATGGCTTCCTCAATGAGAGGTTCTGTAAATGTATAGGCTGTTTCCGGCTGGCTTTGTCCTGCAAAAATCTCGGAAGAGGAAAATCGCTTTTCCGAAAGCCTCCAGCCAGCACCAAGTCCGGCGCCTGCAGTAAAAAGAACGAGAAGGATATAGGGCAGGCGGGCATGGTGATGTTTTCGAAAAGGAAGAACTGCCTCAGGTGCAGGTTGGGAAGAAAAGACAGAGGGGTAGCGGGCTTTCAGAAGGTCTGGAAGCAGTTCTTCTGTGGTCTGATATCGTTTGTCAGGGTCGAACATGGTGGCTTTGATGACAATCTGGCGAACCGAGTCGCCGAGCTCCATGAGGACGGCATTTTCCGGCTTGTATTCGCCGGTGATGCAATAGAGAAGCAGGATCCCGAGAGAATAAATATCACTTCGAAGATCGGTCTGCTGATAGCCAAACTGCTCCGGCGGGGCAGTGAGCCGGGTTCCCATGACCAGAGTATCGCTGGTTTTGGAGGAATTGAGAAAGCGGGAAATGCCAAGATCGATGAAATGACATTTCCCGAAGCTGTCCACGATAACATTCTGCGGCTTGATATCCCGGTGGAGCAGAGGCGGATTCAGCGTATGCATAAAATGAAGGATCTCAGTCAGTTCGATCAAATATTCCAGAGCCGTTGATTCGTCGAGGCCCGGGCGTTCATAATTGGACTCACAGAGTTCCTCCAGACTTTTTCCCTCTATATAAGAACGGATGTAAAAACAGGTTTCTCCATGCCACTCCAGAAGGACAGGCCGGGGAAAAGTGGCTGCGAAGGGTGAACTGTTCTGATGAATCATCTCCAGAACCATTTTTTCCTGGAGAAGGGATTTGGCTAAAAACGGGTCGCCGGCACTTTTCAGGAGAACGGTCTTTCCGTTTTTTCTGCCGGTGAGCAGACAGGTAGAAGCCTGTTCCGAATACTTCAGACAGGAAACGAACTCGTATTGTTCCGCGAGAGGGGCAGGAAGGATGAGATCTTTCATAAGCAGTTCCTCCGGATTCAGTCATTGGATTCCCGATAAAGAGGTGTCTCCTGAAGACTGAGCAGCAGTTCGTTGGTCTGCTGCATCGTGAATTTTTTCTCAATAGCAAAAATGATGGCTGCGTCACGGCGTACTTTTGGATAAAGGCTGCCCTGACCGGCAAGGCGCAAAAGCTGACCGGTTTCCGTAAGAGTAGCTTCCATGCAGAGTGCGATCCGGAGGATCATATTTCTTCCCGGGGTTTTGGAACCGCTGAGAAGGTGATAAAAATAGGAGCGTTCAATGCCGCTGCGCTGGATGATCTCTTTGGCAGTCAGGTTGTGTTTTTCCATAAGTTCATAAAGGTAGTGGCAGAAGACAGGAGTCTCCATTTCATCCTGCCAGACCTGAGCCACCTCAGAAAACCGTCCGGATTTTTTGATGATGGACAGGAGCTGAGAGGTGGTCAGCTTTTTTTCGGTATCCGTGTGTTTCACAGAGCTTCCTCCGTTTGTAATTTTCAACAACAATTACTTGCAAAATTTGTTTAAAAATAACTGTTATTATATATTGAAAACCCATGGAGTTTCAATATGCAATAAAATTATTACTAAGTATAGCACAGGCCGGAAAAAATGGACAGTATCCGGCTGGAAATGCCTGGAAAAGTCTTCTTCCAGGACACCAAATGGCGAAAATGCGATGCTATACTCGAGTCAAAAGAGAATGGAAAGGAGACGTTTTATGAAAAGAAGAAAAGTTGCAATGCTGATGGCTGTGCTGATGACCGCTTCTTCTTTGTCAGGAAGCTATGTTTCAGCGGCATCCATAGAAGGCATGGAAGTAACGGTGGAGACAGCAGCGGAAGAAACCGCAGTTCAGAGCCAGGAGACCGAAAGCGAAACCGTGCAGACAGCGACGGAAGAAACCGAGCTTTCTGCCCAGGAGGCAGTGGTTCCGGAAGAAGAAAGTGCTGCTGCGGAAAATACCGCAGGCGAGGTGTCTGCGCCGGAAAGCGAAACCATTGAGTCTGAGAACGCCGCACCGGAAAGCGAAACCACTGAGTCTGAGAATGCCGCACCGGAAAGCGAAATCTCTGAGTCCGAGAGTGCCGCACCGGAAAGTGAGACTTCTATGACAGAGACTTCGGCACCGGAAACAGAATCCGAAACGGAGGCACTGACAGAAACGGAAACACCTCCGACAGAAAAAGCTACCGAAGCGCATGAGGGAGAAAACGATGCCACGGAGCCGGAGATTTCAGTAGCTTCTATGGAAGCTCCTGAGGAGGAAGTGAGCGAAGATTATCAGATCCAGTCGTACAGCTATGATGACAGGCTGAGGGATGAGGAAGGCAATGATATCAATCCGCTGGTGGATGATCCGGTGAATTTTTCCGCTCAGGGAGGCATTTACTTACAGCGGGTGAAAAGCTATGCGAGTGGCGATCCAGTCGAAGAAAGAGTGGAAGATCTCGATGCAGAGGGAATCCGCTGGCGCGCAGAATACGATGAAAACGAATGGGCGCGGGTCGATGAGTCAACAGACGGCACTGGTCTCCCGGAGCTGCGGCGAAAATCTTCCGGCGAGATCGGCGTGACGATTCTTGCAGAGAGATATGTGGAAGAAAGCGGCAGCTGGGAGGAAATCGCCAGAAAAGAATTCATTTTTGACCAGTTGGAGTATTCCCTGGACTTTAACTACAGTTACGGTGGAAGGGACAATAGCATTCTGTTTTACGGAGACAGAAGCGAAGAACTCGTACTGGAACTCAATACGGAAAGACTGAATGGTCTTGATGGTTATGATGTTCAGTGGACAGTGACGCAGGATGGAAACGAAGCAAATGAGATTACCTGCGCCGGAATTTCCGAGGATGGAGCTTCCATCACACTGACACCGGCGGAAGGATTTTATGAAGAAGGTCACTGGCTGGATGTTGAAGCGAAGATTTTAAAATATGGAAATGAGATCACAGCTACAGGAACATATCTCGATGTGATTTCCACCGAACTGGATATACCGAGAGATTATTCAGAAGATCAGGTACTTTTGCCAGGTCAGAGCCATACACTGACAAAAGAATTTGAAGTCTGGGTGCGGAATCCGAAACATCCCTGGGGAGAAAGTGTGCCGGTACATATTACCAGTGTAAAAATCAATGACCCGGAAGATCTGTTCTGGTATAACGGAAATGAAGATGGGACTGTTGCCCCGGATGAATTTGAGGAATATCGTTTTACTGCAAAAAGCGAAGAGGATTTGAAAACTGGAAGTGCAGATGTTTTTCTTTCTTTTGCCGGGACTGCTGATGAAAATCAGGATATTGTGGGAGAACAGCAGTTTTCTCTCTCTGTAAACACGGAAAGATACAGCGTGGAGTGGGCTTTCAGTACAGATACCGGCTCTATGATATGCGGCAGCGAACAGGATATTACTACATCTGTATATCGTGACTATTATGATTCTGATGGAAGCTGTAGAGGTGGAGGGTATACCGATTATACGGTGGAAGTGGGAGCAGGCTATGACACGGAGCTTGTGGAAGTTACCACAGACGAAGATCAAAAGACTCTTCATGTAAAAGCGAAAGCAAAAGAAGGCGGAACAAATATTTCCATCTGCTATAAGGTTGGCGATCAGAAAATTGCAGAGCAGACTGCCGGAGTAAGTGTCTCCAGATCGGGTCATCAACTGGAGCCGGAAGTTTTGCTGGATGAAAACGGAGAAGCCATCAATCCGCTGAAGGAAGATATTTTAGATCTTACCGCATTTGAGGAAGAATTTAAGGTATACTATTTGCAGTACAATGAAGAAACCGGAGAAATAGAAAAGACAGAGGAGCCGAAAGAAAGCATCCGCTATCGGGTAAATTATGACGAAGATGCGTGGACCCGTATGGATGATTCCGAGGAGGAATACGGGCTGCCTGTTTTGAAAAGAGTGGAAGGCTGGGAAACCAGCATTAACATCACGGCAGAAAAGAATCTGGCCGATCCGAATTCCGAAGAAGAAAACTGGAGTTGGGTAGCCGATAAGAGGTACACGTTTGCTTCGGTAAACTATTATCTGGACTTTGAATACAGTTACGGAGATGGATATCTGTTCTATGGAGACAGAAGTGAACCGCTGACTATGACTCTTCTGTCAGAAGAGTCTTTGGATAGACAGAAGGATTATGAGATTGTCTGGGAAGTTCTGCAGGATGGAATGGACGCAGATGAGGCAGCAGATCTTACCTGCGCGACAATAACAGCAGAGGGAAATACCTTGACTCTTACCCCGGCAGAGGGTTTTTCAGAAGAAGGCCATTATCTCTATGTTGGCGCAAAACTCATGAAAGGTGAGAAGGTAATTGCGCAGGAATATCGTCAGCTTGATCTGATTCGCACAGAAAATAGCCTGAAAGATCAGCTTTCAGACCAGGTACTCTTCCCTGGCTGGAACTATACGATTGAACCGGAATATGAAATCTGGGTGAAGAATCCGAAGCATCCTTATGGAACAGAGTTGCCTGTACACATTACCTCTGTGAATATCAGCGATCCGGATCAGGTATTTAATTGTGATAAAGATGAGAACGGAGCGATTATTGCAGAGGAAAACGGCTCTTACATGCTGTGGGTCGCAAATGATGAGAATGATCTCAGATTTGGAGAAGCAAAACTTACGGTTGCTTATGAATATGCCGGTGAAGAGGAAGAAGATTTTCAGGGTGAAGTAACGGTATCTTTAGTGGTAGCCGGTGAGGACTATCATGTAGATTATGAGTATGTTCAGTACGATGGCTGGATGGTCTATGGAAGCGAGATGGATATCCGTACCTCTGTCGTGCGTCAGTGGTATGACCAGGATGAAGGCTATACAAAAGGAGAAGATTTCACCGCTTATACCGTAGAACTTGCGGAAGACAAAACCTTTGATTCAGAACTTGTAACTGTAAGTGTGGATGAAGATCAGCAGACCCTTCACGTGAAAGCGAAGGAGAAAGAAGGCGGAACCAATATCCCGATCTATTATAAGGCCGGGGATAAGAAAATTGGAGAGAGCAATATCCGAGTATATGTGTCCCCGGGAAATTATTATCTGGAATCTGACTATTCGGGAAATTCAGCTGTAAATCCGCTGATTGGCGAAACGATCGACCTTGCTTCCTGGAATTTCAGGCTTTATCAGCTGAGATATAATGAGGAAAGCGAAGAAGTGGAAAAAATCGAGATACCGGAAGAAGATATTGACTATTACTGGGTAAGCTATGATGAGAATATGTGGAATCGTCTGGAGTCATCGGAAGGTAGCAGAGGTCTGGCAAAGCTGCAGCGGAAACGTAGCTATGGAGGAAGTATAACCGTTTATGCCGAGTATGGCGGATCAGACATTGGCAAATCCTACAACTTTGACGGTTTTGATTATCAGGCAGAGCTGGAGTACAGCTATGGCGGACCGGAAAATTCCAGAGTATACACAAATGCTCCGCTGACGCTGACGGTGAAAACCGAGCCGGAGATTGAGAACCAGGAAGGTATTTCCATTGACTGGAATGTCTTTGTTTATGATGAGAACGGCAATCGTCAGCCTCCGGAGTGCATGGGATGGACAATCGCTGAGGATGGTAGGTCTATCGAGGTGACTGGTCGGGAATACTGCGAAGGCCAGTGGTTCCAGGCCGAGGCTATCGTGAAGGCTTATGATGAAGAAATCACCCGCTGTGAGTACAGCATCGAAGTGCGTGGTGAGAGCTACTACTTTACCGGCATGGAGAATATGAGGGCTTATATGTTCATCGGACAGAAAAACGGTCCTTTCTTTACGAGAGACACCAATGGAAAGATCTGGATGGAAACTTATCAGGAAAGTGGAGAGTATCCGGAGGGAAAACGCACAAAAGTAGAGGTGACAGGAATCAAGGAAGACTGTGAGGAAGGAAAGGAACTTCTTCAGATCACAGACAATGAAGAAGGGATCCATATCCTGCCTCTGGGAAAAACAGGGCAGACATCCATGCGCTTCCTGCTTGTGGATGAAGAAGGAAACGAAGTTCCGTCGATCAGCTGCGAGGCTTATGTGCAGGAGGATTATATCAACATCATCGACATTGAAGTGAAGCGGGAATCCGGCGAAGGCACCTGTCTTCTTCCTGGAGAAACGCTGAAACTTCAGCCGGTGCTTGCACGACTGTTCACAGATGAAAACGGAGAGATTCAGCAGGAGCCTCTGGAAGCATCCAATTATCATATTGTTTATACCAATTATGATGAAAATATCATTCAGGTAGATGAGGATGGAACGGTTCACACGGTTGGCCGTGGAAACAGCTGGGTTACCGTACAGGTTTTGGATGCAGAAGGACAGGAGATCACCTCCAATGATCTGGATATCACAGTCACAGGAAAATATTATCAGCTGAGGACCGGGAATGAAAATGTACCGGTGCTGGCACCCGGGGAGAGCCTGAACGAGCAGTTCACTCCTTATGTATACAGTATCAGCAGGCCGGAAGGCGAAGAGACCGGAGACGGAACCTTTGTGATCCGGGAGACTTTAAACAATACAGAGGGCGTTCATGTTTCCATAAGTGAGACAGGACTTCTGAGCGTGAGCCTGGATAAGGATACCACTCTGAGAAAAGGCAGCATTCAGTCCATGGAGATCCTTGTGGGATATCAGGATGCGGACGAAAATTATCTGGCAGATACACACTATGTGGTTGTTCTCTGTAACCATGACGGAAAAGTCATCGAACGTAAGGCTGCCACCTGTACGGAAGATGGCTATGTAACCTATGAATGTGAGCAGTGTGCTTTCACCTGGAAAGATACCCTGACTGCAACTGGTCATACCGAAGTGGTGGATGCAGGAGTGAAAGCGGCCTGTGAAACGGCCGGAAAGACAGAGGGAAGCCATTGTGCTACCTGTGGAAAAGTGCTGAAAGCGCAGACGACAATCCCAGCGACCGGTCATACGGCTGTGACCGATGCAGGAGTGAAAGCGACCTGCGAGATGGCCGGAAAGACGGAGGGAAGCCATTGTGCTACCTGTGGAAAAGTACTGAAAGCACAGACGACAATCCCGGCGACCGGTCATACAGCTGTGACCGATGCAGGAGTGAAAGCGACCTG
>CAKRQP010000109.1:0-8091 GCA_934393555.1 uncultured Lachnospiraceae bacterium | reverse complement strand
TTATTTCCGGTTGTAATTGATCAGACAGCCTTTCAGGATGATCTCGCGCTCATCGTCGGTGAGCTCGTCCATTTTCAGGGTGATCTCTTTCAGACCATCACCTACGACATAGCAGGTGAACTCGCCGGCTTTGTTCTCGATGGCTTCGCGGATACCCGGAAGGAAGAGATAATCGCCGTTTTTGAAGGGAAGCTCGCCTTCATCGATCAGGAAAGGAAGCATACCCCAGTTGATCAGGTTGGAACGGTAACGTTTGGTGGCGTACTCGTTGGCGATGTTTGCCCAGCCGCCTAAAACCTTCTGGCAGGAAGCTGCCTGTTCTCTGGCAGAACCGTCACCGGGTTTCACAGCAAAAATGGTGGAGCCAACGCCCACGTTGGTCTTGTCCACATCCGGATATTTCTCATGCAGAGCCTTGAATACCGCTTTGAGCTCCGGAAGAGCCTCTGCGGGACAGTTGCCTGCCTCGATGGCCTTCTGTGCCGTCTGCACCTCTTTGGCACGGCCAACATAAGCCGGATCTTTTCTGGAGAGAGTGAACTCTGCCAGTCCCAGAGGATTGGAACGGTAGGAGGAGGTCTCTCCGGACGGGATCAGCTCATCCGTAGTCGTTACCGGATCGTGGATCTCGGATACCACTTTCAGGATCATATTTTCCGGAAGGGCAGACATCTTCGGCCAGTCCTTGATGTTCGGTCCGAAATGGATCTCCTCGCCCGGATCAGCCACACCATGACTGTCAAAGACGCGGTTTGCATAAATATTGCTGTCAAAATGATAGGTCGGACCGGTGTATTCCACATCCAGATCAGTGGCGGCTGTCAGATAGCCCTTATTTGCCGCCGTTGCAGCGATGGAACGGGCATCCATAAGAGCCACGGAAGCGATCTGACCGCTCTGAAGCTTACTTCCCTCACGATTCGGGAAGTTTCTGGTAGAATGACGGATACTGAATGCATTGTTGGCCGGTGTATCTCCTGCGCCGAAACAAGGACCACAGAATGCCGTCTTCACGATCGCACCGGTCTCCATCAGCTCTGCCAGTCTTCCGTTTCTGGCAAGCTCCATATAAATAGGTGTGCTGGCCGGATAAACACTTAAGGTAAACTCATCACAACCGATGCTGTGTCCCTTCAGGATATCCGCTGCTGCACAGATATTCTCAAATCCACCGCCTGCACAGCCGGCAATGATACCCTGATCCACATAGAGTTTTCCGTCACGGACTTTATCCTTCAAGGTAAAGTCTACGGCTCCGCCAAGAGATACCTTTGCACGCTTCTCCACATCTGCAAGAATATCATCCAGGTTCTGGTTCAGTTCGTCGATCGTATAAGTATTGCTGGGATGGAAGGGCATGGCGATCATCGGACGGATCTCACTTAAGTTCACCTCAACCACGCCATCATAATAGGCAACCTTTCCAGGCTTCAGTTCTTTATAGGAAGAGGTTCTTCCATGGATCCGGTAGAACTCTTTGATCTCTTCATCCGTCTGCCAGATGGAGGACAGACAGGTGGTCTCTGTGGTCATCACATCCACGCCGATACGGAAATCGGCACTCAGTTTGGAGACGCCCGGACCTACAAACTCCATAACTTTATTTTTCACATAACCCTTAGCAAAAACAGCACCAATGATAGCCAGTGCCACATCCTGCGGACCAACTCCTTTTGCCGGTTCACCACTCAGATAGATAGCAACCACACCAGGCATATTGATGTCATAGGTCTGACAGAGCAGCTGTTTTACCAGCTCCGGTCCGCCTTCACCCATAGCCATGGTTCCAAGGGCTCCGTAACGGGTATGGGAATCGGAACCAAGGATCATCTTTCCGCTCTCTGCCAGCATTTCACGGGCAAACTGATGAATGACTGCCTGATGAGGCGGTACATAAATGCCGCCATATTTCTTCGCACAGGTCAGACCAAACATGTGATCATCCTCATTGATCGTTCCGCCTACCGCACAAAGGCTGTTATGACAGTTTGTCAGTACATAGGGGATCGGGAATTTCTCAAGGCCTGATGCCCTGGCTGTCTGAATGATTCCCACATAGGTGATATCATGAGAGGTCAGTTTATCAAATTTGATCTTTAACTTTTCCATATTTCCGGATGTATTATGATTCTTCAGAATATGGTAAGCAATGGTATTTTTTGCTGCTTCTTCCCGGTTTAAGGTTTCTTTTCCAAGCATATTGCGAAGAATCAGTTTTGCATCCCCGGAATCCTCCACCAGCTCTGTGCCGTTTACCAGATATGCACCGGTGTCATATAATTTAATCATGCATCTATCCTCCATTTCTGAGCACTCTTTATAAGCACCCATTGGGCTTTCAGGTTCTATATTTTTTCTGATAACTCACATTATAACTGTGCAGTGGTGAGATTGCAAGAAAAAATACAAGAGGTGAAAAATGAGCAAAAGAAAAGAGGATATGATTTTGTTTTTTAATCATATCCTCTTTCAATGATGATTCTCCATTGGAAGATACCTCTTTCTTTTATTTTTGATGTTCTGTTACAATCTGCTTTTTCTTTTGGGGTTAGGAATTAATATTTCGGTGGTCCGTACCGTCCTTTCTTTCATATTTGAAATCCTGTCATCTATCTTTTTTTATCTGAAAATCTGAAAGATAAATGAATGACTACTGTTTCACTGGAATCTCCTCCTTACTGGAATCGCCTTTCGTTTGATTTCCTGTTTGTTTTGTTGTCTTGATTATATCCTGTTATTCTTATTTTGTCAAGCATTATTTTAAATATATTTTTACTTTCTATTTATTGTGTGTTTTTATTTAAATTTTCTAATTATTTATGATATTTTAAAATCATTTTTACGAACATATGAATCCCCGGAAAGTTCAAAGACCTCCCGGGGATCCTATAACAACACGATTCTGTTTTTCAAAAGTTTAGTATTCCTGATTCTCCATATACTTCATATAATTGACTACCATCAGAGCAATCTTGAAGGTCAGGGCGTCATCAAACTTACGGATATCAAGACCGGTGCTCTTCTGAAGCTTCTCCAGGCGGTAGACCAGAGTGTTCCGATGCACATAGAGCTGTCTGGATGTCTCAGAAACGTTCAGGTTGTTCTCGAAGAACTTGTTGATCGTAGTCAGTGTTTCCTCGTCCAGAGAGTCCGGAATATTGTCGCCGAAAACCTCATGCATGAACATCTCGCAGAGAGAAATAGGCAGCTGATAGATCAGACGGCCAATCCCAAGGGTATTGTATGCAATGATCCGCTTCTCCGAGTAGAAAATCTTGCCTACATCCAGCGCCATTTTGGCTTCTTTATAAGATTTGGAGACCTGTTTGATCTCGTTTACAATGGTGCCATAGGAGATCCGTACCGTGGCCATGGCCTCGGAGTTCAGCATATCCTTCATCATATTGGCAACCTGCTCCACTTCCTCATAGTCCTCGTCCTCGCGAAGCTCGTGGATCAGGATGATGCTGCGCTCATCCACAGCGGTGATAAAGTCTCTGGTACGGGTGGCAAACAGTGTTTTCAGAAGCTCTCTGGCATTCAGGTCTTTCTCCTGTTTGGTCTCGATCATGTAAACAACCCGGCGTGCTTCCACCTCAATGTGGAGCTTTTTCGCCCGGTTGTAAATATCCACCAGAAGAAGATTGTCCAAAAGCAGATTCTGAATAAAGTTATTTTTGTCAAAACGCTCTTTGTATGCAACGATCAGATTCTGAATCTCACTGACTGCTACTTTTCCGATCATATAGGTATCTTCGCTGGAACCTCTTGCCACAAGAATATATTCCACAACCTGATCATCAAAAATCTTGAAAAAATGATAGCCCTGGATCACCTGGCTGTCTGCTGCCGAATCATTAAAGAGACGAACCATATCCGTAGAAATATCGTCTCCGTTAAAGGTAGAAACCACGGTTCTTCCTTCCGGATCAAACACACACAGATCAATTCTGGTTATGGAGCGAAGTTCATCAATCGCATTCTGTAGTACCTGACTGGAAATCATTGTCCCACTTCCTCTCTTTCATTCACGAAAAATAATTACTTACAGTATACTAAAACCCGCCGGACGGCGCAAGTGAAATTTTATCGCTTCTTTTCTCTGTTATCTCTTTTTCTGAGGGCAAAAAAAATGCCATCCGGAAAACCGGATGGCATTGAAAGTACTTTTATGAATATTAGTTGGTGATAACAAGCTCGGTCTCTTTGTCGAAGACATGAATCTTCTCAGCATCCAGAGCAAATTTAACGGTATCGCCGGTTCTTGCAGTTGTACGCGGATCTACACGGGCAGTTACGTTAGCACCCTCTACATCGAAGTACAGGAATACCTCTGCACCAAGCAGCTCGTATACACGGATGGTGGACTCGATCACAGTGTCCGGAGATTTCTTCAGCCACTCGTCAGAATCATGTACATCCTCAGGACGGATACCAAGAACAACGGTCTTTCCGTTGTAACCGCCATCGATGAGTTTCTTAGCTTTTGCCGGAGCAAGTTTAATGGAATGGCTGCCTACCTGAAGAGCAACATCGTTGCCGCTTACTTTAACGGTAGCATCCAGGAAGTTCATCTGCGGAGAACCGATGAATCCAGCTACGAACAGGTTGCACGGATTGTTGTAAAGGTTCTGCGGGGAATCTACCTGCTGAACAACACCATCTTTCATAACTACGATTCTGGTACCAAGGGTCATAGCCTCTGTCTGGTCATGAGTAACGTAGATGATGGTTGCGCCCAGTCTCTGATGCAGTTTGGAGATCTCGATACGCATCTGTACACGAAGTTTTGCATCCAGGTTTGACAGCGGCTCATCCATCAGGAATACCTTAGGATCACGAACGATTGCACGTCCCATAGCAACTCGCTGTCTCTGACCACCGGACAGAGCCTTCGGTTTACGATCAAGCAGTTTCTCCAGGTCAAGGATCTTAGCTGCCTCTTTTACCATTTTATCGATCTGGTCCTTCGGAACTTTTCTCAGTTTCAGACCAAATGCCATGTTATCATATACGGTCATATGCGGATACAGAGCGTAGTTCTGGAATACCATTGCGATATCTCTGTCTTTCGGCTCTACATCGTTTACAACTCTGTCACCGATCTTAAGGGTACCGCTGGAGATCTCCTCAAGACCTGCGATCATACGAAGAGTGGTGGATTTACCACATCCGGAAGGTCCTACAAAAATGATGAACTCTTTATCTTCAATTTCCAGGTTAAAATCTTTTACTGCTTCAAATCCATTTGGGTAAGTCTTGTTGATGTGCTGCAGTGATAAGCTAGCCATTTCTTCATCCTCCTAATTCATAAAAGTAACTTGCAGTTCCTCTCTGTTAGTAACTACAACATTTACTGACTGGAAACAGTATACTAAATAATGTCGTTCCACGCCATACCATAATCCACCAAAGTTTCTACAATGACCTTGTGAGTTCTGCCAATCCCGTTAAGTAATTTTTAAGATTTTGGGCATTGTGACGGAGATTTTTTGTTTTTATATACAATTTCACCAACAAAAACAAATTTTATCACTGCATCAGAAAAAAGCTCAGGCTTACACTGTCTTTCTCACAAAGACACTTTTGAGACTCCTCTTGTTTTTTCTGCCTCTTTCCTGTATACTATTAGCGCAAATATTGAGAGACGGTGCCTGTGCACCACAGCAGCAGAAGGACTTTGATCGATTATGAACTACATTGTTTTTGACCTGGAATGGAATCAGTGCCCCGGAGGAAAAGAAAAAGAAAATAAAAAGCTTCCCTTTGAGATCATTCAGATCGGAGCAGTCAAACTGAATGATCTGTATCAGGAGTGCGGACAGTTCCAGGAAAAGATAAAGCCCCGGGTCTACCACAGCTTCCACCACCATACACAGGAAGTTCTCCATATGAATATGAAAGCTTTTCGGAAAGCCCGGTCTTTTTCTGAGGTTGCCGCCGCCTTTTTTGAATGGTGCGGTCCTGTGGAAGAAGCCGTCTTCTGTTCCTGGGGATCCCAGGATCTTCTGGAGCTCCAGCGAAACTTACGTTTCTATCATATGAAAAATCCGTTTCCCTTCCCTCTTTGCTACCTGGATATCCAGAAGATCTACAGTCTTCAGCGTGAAGACGGACGCTCCCGGAAAAATCTCCAGTCCGTCATTGATTCTCTGGAGCTTCCCAAGGATCAACCCTTTCATGAAGCACTGGGAGATGCCTGCTACACAGCCAGGATCCTGCAGACACTGGATCAGAAGAAGGCTCTGGAGTATTTCTCCGTAGACTATTTCCGTATTCCCCAGAACAGGAAGGAAGAGATCCAGATCCGTTATGAGACGTATCAGAAATTTGTTTCCAAACCCTTCCGTACCAAGACGGAAGCCATGCGTGACCGCAAGGTCGCTTCCACCCGCTGCTATATCTGTGGAAAACCGGCCCGCAAAAAGATCCGCTGGTTCACCGGAAATTCCAAGAATTACTACTGCCTGGCCTACTGCGAGGAGCATGGCTGGCTTAAGGGAAAGATCCGGATGAAAAAGGCAGAGGACAACCAGTTTTTCTGTGTAAAAACAGTAAAGCTCGTTTCAGAAGAGGATGCAGCCTCGATCATAAAAAAGAAAGAAGCGCTCAAAGAAAAACAAAAACGCTGCAGAGCAGATGATTGAACATCTGCCTGCAGCATTTTTTTACACCCTGTTAAAGTTTTCCGTCAATTCTTCCATCTCTGTCAGAAGACAGTCTACCCTGCCGTAAAAGGCATCACTTTTTCCCGGTTCATTTAAGCTTCTTCCGATATCCTCCAGTGCTTCCTGCAGAAGCCGGATCCGCTTTTCCCCATTTCCATTCTGGTCAAGAAGAGAACGGCTCCGCTGATTTTCTTCCGGAGTCCTTTTTTTCACCGGACTTTCATCAATATAGCGATAGGTAATCGACGGAGATGCATGATTCAGAAGATTCTGAAGATAATAAATGTCATTTGTCGCCTTATAATAATTCCAGGCAAAAGTTTTCCGCATGGTGCTGCCTCCAACGGATGGAAGCCCCACATCCTCTCCAACCTTTTTCATCACCCGCGTAACCCGTTCTTTTGAAAGGTGCTTTCCGGAACCGGAACGCCCCGGAAACAGCCAGGCTTCAGGATCCTTCCCTTCTGTATAACAAAGGATCTCTCTTTGCAGCTTCTCCGGGATCTTAAAGACCCGGCGGATATTTTTCTTTCCGATATTCAGCTCTATGCTTTCTTTTCCCTGCACGTCCCCGTTTCTGAAATCCAAGATGTCCGGAAGCTTCAGACCCGTTCCCAGACCGATCTCAAACAAAACATAGTATTTTTCACCGGCTTTTTTCAGCCCTTCTTCAAATTCATACAGAGCCTTATCATCTTTGACCGGTGGCACCCAGCTCATCACTCATTTCCCCCTGTTTCCTCTATTTTTCTTCTGTGGATTCTGCTTTGTCCACATGCATATCCCTGGCCTCTTCGATGGCCTGCTGTCGTTCCAGACGGTCTTTTTCCAGCTCTGCCCGAAGCTCTGCTTCGATCTCACTTACCGGCTTGCTGTCAATACTCTTTTCAATACGGATCCGTTCTTCCCGTTCTTTCTTTCTCTGTTTCCGGATCTTCTCTGCCCTCGCATTGCGCGCCCAGGCAATTCCAAGGATCGGAAGGAGGATCAGCAGGAGAAGCAGTCCCACAGCAGCTGCCATAATGTCGTTCTCATTGATCCAGTCGATCAGCCATACGATCTTCTCTTTTAACCAGGTAAGCTTCTCCGGCAGGGTCTGGAAGAATTCTTTGATGGCTTTTCCGGCATTTCTGCCAAAACTGCCCAGAACCTTTCCGGCCTGTTTTCCAAACGCTTTTGTCTTCCGGAAAGCCACCTGCGCCATTCCCTTGATACCGGGCTCGGTTTCTTCGATGATCTCTGTATAGTTCACCGGGACCGTACTCGGTGTCGGTACATCAAACGAAAGAGAATTGTAGGAAAGAGCCGCACTTCCTACCTGCCAGCCGTTATATTCATAGACCAGTCCGCCGGAACCGTCTCCTTTACGCACCACAGAAGAGGCATCTGCCGTCTTCGGGATCGTCACCGTCACTTCCTCCGG
>CAKRQP010000108.1:0-8157 GCA_934393555.1 uncultured Lachnospiraceae bacterium | reverse complement strand
ACCCGCTCCCTCTTCATAGAAGAAAGATAAATACCCTTGATCATCTCCAACGTCTTTCTGCCCTCAAGTCCATCCACCTCTACCGGCAGGTCCTCACGGACAGAACGGTAAAAATCACGAAGCTGGATATGATGGCTGCTTCCCCAGTAATCCGGTCCCACATTGGTGGTCTCATAAGTATTCCGGATCTCGGCATACGTGCCGTCCAGATCATAATACCCCATATCCTGTATCAGGCCGCAGCGCCCCTTTTCACCGATGAATTCAATATTGATCGGTGAATTATCACCATAAATATTGCAGGCGAACAGATTATAAAGACAGCCGTTTTTAAACTGGATCGCCGCATCGGCAGAATCCTCCACCTTTACGAACTTATGAGCGTAATTATGGATGCTTCCATCGATCCACTCAACGTCACTTCCCAGCATATAACGGACCCGGTCGATGCTGTGGATGGCCTGGTCGATGAGAACACCGCCGCCCTCCTTGTCCCAGGTTCCCTTCCAGTCACTGCCGTCATAATAATCCAGCGGACGGTTCCAGGTCAGATAAGAACGGGCCGTAAGGATCTTTCCGAAATCTCCGCGGGCGATCATTTCCTTCAGCTTTTCCACACTCTTGGTATAACGGGTCTGGAAAATACAGCCCAGCTTTACACCGGTCTCCTTCTGAACAGCCAGCATCCGGTCGGCATCCTGAAGAGAAATAGCGATCGGCTTCTCCGTCAGTACATTGATGCCTGCTTTCATAGCCTTGATAGCCATGACAGGATGAAGAAAATGAGGAAGACAAAGATGTACCACATCGATCTCCTTATCCAGGATCTCATCAAAATCTGTGGTCCAGGCACAGCCGAACTCATCGGCAAACTGCTTTGCCTTCTCCGGAACCTTGTCTACGGCATAGACAAGCTCGATCTCATCTGCCAGTCTGCGGAAAGAATCTGCATAGGAAACGGAAATCCTTCCGCAGCCTACGATGGCAATCTTTAGTTTTTTCATAATAATAACCTCCTTATCCGATAAAAAATCCTGAAGGATTTTCATCTGTGAAAGAATAATGGATATCAAAAAAATATTTCATGGCTCCGTTCAGAAAAGAATCACTCTGGAGTCTGGAGTAACGGATCTGTACGTTATCCACCATACGGCGGAATCCGGTCTTTTTCAGATTTTCCCTCACCTGTTCCAGAAAATACTCACCGAGATCCGGTATTTTACCGCCCAGGATGATAAGAGAAGGACTGTTCATACAGATAAGGTTTCCCAAAGCAAGAGAAAGCTCTCTGGCGATCTCATCCACCATGGAAAGAGCCACGGGATCCCGGAAAGTGGCTGCTTTTCCGAGATCGGAAAAAGTTATCTGCGAACGGGAACTTAACGATGGGATCTCTCCGAACTCGGCGATCCGCTCCTTCAGCTTTGGTTCTGAGATCAGAGCCTCCAGGCAGCCGCGGTTTCCGCAGACGCATAAAGGACCGTCCGGATCCACGGAATAATGGCCGAACTGCGTGAGAGAGCCGCTGGCCTTTCCGAGCATGGAGCCATCGATAAAAAGGGAAGCGCCGATGCCGCGGTTTCCAAAGTTGATAAAGGCAAAATTTTTCTCCGTGATGCTTCCGTAAACCTTTTCTGCATAAGAGTAGCAGGCGGTATCATTGAGAAGATCCACCGGATAGCCGGGAAATGCATCCTTCAAGGAAGCAAAAAGCTGAGCCCCCTCCATTTCCGGTAAGCGGATGGTGGTAGAGTAGATCTCTTTGCGCTTTTCATCGATCATGGCTGAGACCACAATACAGATCCCGAGGATCTCGTCCGGGGAACAGTGCGCAGAAACAACTTCCTGGAAACTTTCCTGCGAGGCGGAAACATAGGATCCGCCCTTGCTTAGGACTCGAACCTCCTGAAAAACAGAAGTTCCCGCGATGTCAACAAGATGTGTGTAGATCTGGCTTTCGTACCAGTTAAACACAACGATATAATGACTGTTCCGGCGGATGTGGAGGCTGTTCGGCCGTCGGCCGAGAGCGGTGGATTCCACGATCCCGTTGTCCTGGATAAATGCTCTTTCAATCAGTTCGTCTACCAGAGTGGAGACCGTGGTTTTACTTAATTTCGTCCGTTTGGCAAGCTCTGCCCGGGAGATTCCGGGAGTGCTGTAGATAGAAGCATAGAGCCGCTTCATATTGAGGTCTTTGATCTGTTGCTGGTTGACGGGTTTCATATATAGTTCTCACCTCCGTTCTGGTCAGGAAAAATGCGATCGCTAGATTGTCAAGCCGCTGTATTAAAGTTATCCTATCATAAAAAGACAGATCCGGCAATGGAAATATCGTCCGCTTATTTGTCAAATAAAGATGTTGAAATAAAGAGGATAAAACAATACTAAAAAGAAGAATAAAATTAAAAAATAGAAATAATCTGAAAATAAGCAACAAATCAAGGAAAAGATTGATTGTACAAGAGATAGTGTGACAGCAATTATAAAAAAGCAATAATCAGATGGTCGGAATAAAAAAGAAAACATACGAAATGCACAGAAACAACAAACTTGTTTTGTAAAATATAACAGAAATATGCATAATGAAACAAAAAAACAGAAAAAAATATTGACATACACTCTAAAAAGTATTATTCTTTTTTTGTGCTTAAGGCAAAGAAGACAAGAGCAGAACAGACAGAAGGAAGAAAGTTGGATGTTCCTGCTTTTATTTTTTAAAAGATAGTAAAGTCGCTTGACTAATTTATAGAAGGGAGTACACAAAATGAAGATTGGTGTGATTGGATGCGGTGGAATGGGAACGACTCATTATCTTTCCCTGAGAGCTTTATCCGAGCAGGAGGGCGTGGAGGTTACCTGCCTCTCCGACTGCAGAAAAGAATTTCTGGACAAGGCGGCTGCCTATTTCCCGAATGCAAGAACCTATGAATATGGTATGGACCTGATCAAAAATGAAGATCTGGATATTGTTCATATCTGCCTTCCGAGTTATCTGCATGCAGGTCATGCGGTAGCTGCTCTGGAAAAGGGCATGAACGTTTTCGTTGAGAAACCGGTCTGCCTGACGGAGGAGGACTGCCAGACACTTCTGGAAGCGGAGAAACGCACCGGAAAGAAAGTGATGGTTGGTCAGGTAGTACGTTCCTTTGAAGAGTATAAATTCCTGAAGGATGCCTACGATACAAAGAAATACGGCAGACTGAAATCCATGGTGATGCAGCGGATCAGCGGCGATGTGAGATGGGGCTTTGAAAACTGGTTCCATGATGAGAAGAAAAGCGGTTCTGTTGTCCTGGATCTGCATGTACATGATCTGGACTTCCTCCGTTATATGCTGGGTGAGCCGGACAGCTTTGATGTAAAGGCAACGGCATTTCCGAGCGGCATGATCAATCAGATCATCACCTCTTATGAGTTTGGAGATACATTTGTTACGGCTGAGGGCATCTGGGATGTTTCTCCTTCCGTGAAATTCCACGCAGATTTCCGTGCCTGCTTTGAGGAAGCCACCATTGATTTCTGCAGTGCCAGAACACCTTCCCTCATTATTTACAGACCGGACGGTGCGGTTGAGACACCGGAGCTGAAGGGTGAATATGAGGCAGAAAGCGATGTGGCCGGCATCAATATTTCCAACCTTGGTCCGTACTATACAGAGATCAAATATTTCCTGGAATGTGTAAGAGATAACAAACCGGTAGAGGTTGCGCCTCTGATCGAGGGTGTAAGATCCGTAGAACTGGCGATCAAAGAACTGGAAGCTGCCAAAGCTTATGTGGCAAAGCACACACACTGAAAACGAACCTTTTGCCATTTATATATGGTAAAAAATAAATTTCACTTATTTCATAAGGAGGATTTGTTATGAAGAAAAAAACAATTTCCATGGTATTATCTGCAGCAATGATCGCAACCACGATACTCGGAACCGGCGTGATCGCATCTGCAGATGATGAAGTTACCCTGAAGGTCTTCGATGCGCATGCTTATGGTCTGGATGAGTATGCCGAGATGGTAAAGGCTTTTGAAGAGTCTCACCCTGGTGTAAAGATCGAAGTGCAGCATGCAGCAAACGATTCCAATACCCTGCTCCAGTCCCGTATCAACTCCGGTGATATTCCCGATGTATTCGATGTTGAATCCGGAACCTCCGCAAAGAAATACTATGAGTACGCATACGACTGGACCGATGATACCGATGTGACCAGCCTCTTCAATGAAGATGCTCTGGAGACCGGAAGAGATGACGATGGAAAGATCAAATCTCTGCCCTGGACCTATGAGAATATGGGACTGATCTACAACAAAGACTGCTTCGAAAAAGCAGGCATCGAGGCTCTGCCGACCAATATGGATGAACTGGCTGAGGCTTGCCAGAAGCTGAAAGATGCAGGCATCACCCCGTTTGCTATCGCTGCAAAAGAAACATGGGTACTTGGTCAGATGGCTACCCATTTCATGCTGGACAAATCCAAAGATGCTGCAGGTACCGTAGAAGCCATCGAGTCCGGTGAGCTGGCCTTTGCCGATATGCCGAACTGGAGCAACTTCTTCAAATTCCTGGATCTGACTGTAGAGTACGGTCCGGACAAACCGCTTGAGATCGACTGGGAGACCTCTGAGAACATGCTGGCAAACGGCGAAGCTGCCATGATCCATATGGGTGACTGGTGCCAGTCTACTCTGGATTCCTTCAATCCGGATGCAAACCTTGGTTTCCTGCCCTTCCCGGTAGGCTCCACTGAGGATGATGCAACTCTGCTTTCCTCCTGTAACTGGACCTATATTGTAAACAAAGATTCTGAGAATCTGGATCTTGCAAAAGAGTACTGTGAGTACATCCTGACTTCTGAGGAAGGCCAGAAATGGATGTGCGAGGGCGTTGGCGCTGTTCCTGGTGTGAAGACCGATATGACAGTAAGCGGCAAACTGGCAAACGATGCGAAGACCTATATCGCAGATGGCAAGACCAACGGCTGGCTTCATACCATCGCTCCGAACAGCTACGCTGATACCTGTGGACCGTACATTCAGTCCTATATGCTGGGTGACATGAGCGCAGATGAAGTGACCGAGCTCTTCCAGGAGTTCTGGACCGCCGGCTGATCTGTTTTGACAGGCATTGTGACCAGAAGATTTTTTAAACATAACGGATGCCTGCGGATTGCTCCGCTGCAAAGCAGCTCCCGCAATTCCGGCATCCGGTACTGTGACTGACAAGGATGGGGGTTACATGGATGATAAAACATCCGGTACCCCCATTTGTTGTAATAACGTTCAGAAAAAATTGACTTCAGGAGGGGATGGATTTGAAGAACAACAAGAAGGCAAAAGACATGGCGGTCTTTGCGCTGTTTGTTTTCCCGGCAGTTGCGTTTGTATTGTTTGCTACGGATATCCCGTTTGTAATGAATCTGTATTATTCGGTGTTTGACTGGAATGGTGTAGGAAAGTCCATGACTTTTGTCGGACTGGACAACTATATCAAGATTTTTACCCATGACACTCTTTTCTGGAAAGGTGTCCGCTTTACTTTGAAATTTTCGATATTCTATGTGATCATCGTTAATGTGATCTCTCTGACTGTGGCGATCGTCATGGCCCGTGAGAATAAAGTCAACAATGTAGGACGTGCGTTTTATTATGTCCCCTACATCATCAGCCTGACAGCGATCAGCCTGATCTGGAAATTCATCCTTGGTCCGGGCTTTGAAGCACTTTACAGTGTGACCGGCTGGGAAATCTTCAACTGGAGCTGGCTTGGTACACCGAAGCTGGCATTTTATGTGGTAGTCATCATGGCTGTATGGCAGAACCTTGGTTTCTATATGGTGAACTATATTGCCGGTATCATTGCTGTTCCGACAGAGCTTCTGGAGGCTGCAAGAATTGACGGTGCGACTGCTTTTCAGGTATTCAAAAAGATCACACTTCCGCTGATCATGCCTGCAGTTTCCATCTGTATGCTGACTTCCCTGACCTTTGCGTTCAAGCTGTTTGATATCATCATGGTATTCACCAAGGGTGGTCCTGCAAACTCCACCGTATCGGTTGCCTACAATATTTATAAAGAAGCCTTTGTAAACAGCAAGTACGGTCTGGCTACAGCAAAATCCCTTGTATTTGTGGTATTTGTGCTGATTGTGACTGCTATTCAGATGAAGATCACCAAGAGCAAGGAGGTTGAGGCATAATGAATAAAAAACCGAAGAATCTGAGACAGATCAATGCACTGACGATCATCATTTTCCTTTGCTCTATTTTCTGGCTGATGCCGCTGGTACTTATTTTTATCAACTCCTTCAAGCCGTACAATGACATGATCCAGGATTTCCTGGCTCTTCCGAAGAGCTGGAGTCTTGCTATGTACATTGAGACCTGGATGAAATTTAAGTTTCCGATGCTGATCGGCAACACCCTGCTGTATACCTTCTGTACCGTGATCATGATCGTGCTGCTGGCACCGATGGCAGCCTATAAGCTGGCACGTACCAAGAGCCGTCTCAGCAAAGTCTGCTTTGTGCTGATCATCATGCCGATGATGGTCCCGTTCCAGTCCTACATGATCACCCTGACCCGTCTGGTTGCCAATGTGAACCTGACTGGAAAGCGGATGGGAAACATTCTGGTCAATATCGGTCTTTGCATGCCGCTGGCGGTTTATATGATCCACGGTTTTGTAAAGAACGTTCCGATCGAACTGGAGGAATGTGCCTGTATCGACGGAGCCGGAAAGATAAGAACTTATTTCAGCATTGTCCTTCCGCTTTTGACACCGATCCTGACGACCGTTGTCGTACTGGATACCCTGGCAACCTGGAATGATATTATCACCAACCAGTTGATCGTAGGAGGAAACGCCAGTGCCATGAACATTCAGAATGCGCTGTACATGCAGTTCTCTGCACAGACAGCTGACTGGGAGCATGCCCTTCCCGGTATCGTAATGTCCATGATCCCAAGCCTGATCTTCTTCATTGCGATGCAGAAGCATATCGTAGGAGGAATTACGGCAGGAGCAGTAAAAGGTTAATGCAACAATACGATGTATGAGAGGAGATTTTACAAATGAAAGTAGGAGTTTTGGTTCAGTTTGACAGTGCAACAGACATCGATGCAAAATTTACCGAGTTAAAGGAGTTTGGTGTGGAAAGCTGTCAGCTTGTCTGCTGGGATCGTCCGACCCTGCATGATGAGACCATGCCGGAGAAGATCAACAAAGCCATTGAGAAATTCGGTATTCATGTAACCGCATTCTGGTGCGGATGGGAAGGCCGCAGAGTGTGGGATTTCTATGAAGGTCAGCTGACCCTGGGCCTGGTACCCAGCGATTACCGTATCGAGAGAATGAAAATGCTGATGGAAGGCTCTGATTTTGCAAAGAAGATCCACGTAACGGATCTGGCAACGCATGTTGGTTATATGCCGGAGAATCCTTATGATCCAAAATATGAAGAGGTTCTCGTAGCCTGCAAGGCCATCGTGGAAAAATGTAAAGAGAATGGACAGAACTTCCTCTTTGAGACCGGTCAGGAAACTCCGGTCACTCTGAAACGTGCCATTCAGGATATTGAAAAGACACTTGGAAAAGGAAACATCGGAATCAACCTTGACCCTGCAAACCTCATCATGTACGGAAAAGCCAATCCGGTAGATGCACTGGAGGTTTTCGGTGAGTATGTCAGAGGAATCCATGGAAAAGACGGTAAATATCCGACCGACGGACATCATCTGGGGGATGAGGTTCCCCTTGGCCAGGGTAAAGTAAACTACCCCGCTTTTATTGCCAAACTGAAAGAGATCGGTTACGAAGGCGATATCACCATTGAGCGTGAGATCGACGGTGACGAGCAGAAAGAAGACATCCGCATGGCGAAAGACCTGCTGGATAAACTGATCGCAGAATAATCAGGATAAAACAGCTGCTGTATGAAACGTTACGGCAGCTGTTTTTGCGTGCATCTGTGATTTTTTGTATTTTGCTTGACGAATATACATATGTAACGTATAATTATTCAAACACAAAGATGTTGGGGTCAAAAGGTCTTTTGCCCCCAACGGATGCCTGCGAATTGCTTCGCTGCAAAGCAGCTCCCGCAATTCTATAAACATTCGAAATCCGCTGATTTACTGCGTAAATCGCTACTTTCTCAT
>CAKRQP010000107.1:0-8228 GCA_934393555.1 uncultured Lachnospiraceae bacterium | reverse complement strand
ATTGCGGGAGCTGCTTTGCAGCGGAGCAATTCGTAGGCATCAGTTGGGGGCAAAAGACCTTTTGACCCCAACATCTTCTGATACGGGAATACGCTGTCGGAATACAGTAAAAAAGATTCCGCCAATAAACGACATTTGCCCGTATAATACGGAAAAAATCGAGCAGAAGTTCCAGAATTACGAAAAAAAATACAATTACAATTGTTGAGAATCACAATGGTTTATGATATAATGGAATTCAAATGAAGATTCATAGAATTGATATGTCTATTTTTTAACGATATAAAAGGAGGTAGATCATATGCATCTGATAAAAGATGAAAACGGAAACCTGATTCCTCATGGCCATGAGCATGTTCATGAGCATACCCATGAGGACGGACATACCCATACCCATGCGCACACACATGAGCATGGTCACGAAGAGGAACATCATCACCACCATGCTCACGATCATGGATGTGAGGGAAGCTGTGATACCGGCTGCAGCGGCTGCAGCGGAGCTGCCAAAGATCCGAAGGCACAGCTTGTCGCACTTCTTGGTTATATGCTGGATCATAATGAAAGCCACGCCAGGGAGCTCGACGATATGGCTGCCAAGATCTCAGAGGCTGGTATGTCTGAAGCGGCAGAGCAGATCAAAAAAGGTGTTGCAGAGTTCCAGAAGGGCAATATGTATCTGAGCCTTGCCCTTTCCATGGTGAAAGAGGACAAATAACAGCAGGCAGCAGATGGAGGTGAAAAACCATGTGTCTCGCAACCGTTTATAAGAAACAGGAAGAGCCTGACAGCATTCTTTTACAGTATGTCAGCAAGATTCTTGTAGATGGAAAACACATCACACTGATTGATGTGATGGGAGAAGAAAGACAGCTTGACGGAACCATCCGTATGGTGGATCTGACAAACAGCAAAGTGATCATCGACTGTGCGGAATCATAAATGCAGTTAAGATGAAAGCAGGAGGTATGATAAATTGATAAGATTGTCTGAAATGATGAAAGAGAAACAGCTTTTGTCATTTGAGCTTTTTCCGCCGAAAACAGATAAGGGAATGAACAATCTTCCGGAGACGATCAAGAAACTCTGTGAGTTTCATCCGGAATACATTTCCTGTACCTACGGAGCAGGCGGAGGAAATGTAGGGCGTAACAGAGAGGTATGTCAGGAAATCATCAAGGCAGGTACCGTTCCTGTAACGCATTTTACGGTTATCAAAAATACGAAAGAAGGAATCAAAGAGCAGCTGCAGAACTATCTCGCGGATGGCGTGGATCATATGCTGGCTCTTCGTGGTGATATCCCGAGAGGAGAGACTACGACCTGCGGAGATTTTAATTACGCAACGGATCTGGTAGCCTTTGTGCGGAAAGAGTTTGGCGATAAATTTGAGATCGCTGTGGCAGGTTCTCCGGAGGGCCATATCGCATGCAGAAGCCTTGAGGCTGATATCGCTGTCCTGAAACAGAAGCAGGACAACGGTGCGGATTACATCATGACTCAGCTCTGCTGGGATATGGAACAGTTTAAATACTGGCTGGATGCCATTGATAAAGCCGGTGTTACCATGCCGGTTGACGTGGGAATCATGCCGATCCTGGATCAGGCAGCCACCATCAACATGGCGCTTTCCAGAAACGGTTGTGTCATGCCCAGAGAGCTGAGCCGTCTGATCTCGAAATACTGGATTTTCCCGAATCCGTTTGATAAAGAACCGTTCGACGATGCTCTGGAGCAGAAAAAGGCGGATTTCAAAAAAGCCGGTATTGAATACACGATCAGACAGATTGATGAATACCGTGCACTTGGAATCAACGGAATCCATCTGTACGCTCTGAATAAGTGGAAAGATGTGACAGAAATCATCAATGCGTCCGGTATGCGTACGATGATCTGATAAATGTTTGAATGCGGATGGTAAATGTCCGCTTTACTAGATTTTAGGAGGTGTGCTTCCAATGGCACATGTAATTGCCGTCGCCGGAAAAGGCGGCGTTGGAAAAACGACTCTTTGTGGTCTGTTGATTCAGTATCTTTGCGACAAGAAAAAAACTCCGGTTCTGGCTGTGGACGCGGATGCGAATTCTAATCTGAACGAGGTCCTCGGTGTAGATGTGGAAATGACACTGGGAGAGATCCGTGAGGATGTGGAGCGTTCCGCAGATTCTGCCACCAGCAAGATCCCTGCCGGAATGTCCAAGGCTGACTATATGGAGATGATGGTGAACCGCTGTCTGATCGAAGATGATGATTTTGACATGCTCGTTATGGGGAGAACGCAGGGAAAAGGCTGTTACTGCTTTGTAAACGGTCTTCTTCAGGCTCAGCTTGCAAAACTGACTCCCAATTATCCGTATATGGTAGTGGATAACGAAGCCGGAATGGAGCATATCAGCAGAGGGATCCTTCCCAAAGTGGATACGGTTATTCTTGTGAGTGACTGTTCCAGAAGAGGCGTACAGGCAGTAGGCCGCATCAAAGAGCTGATCAAAGAATGTGATCTTCGTCCTACATCCATCGGTCTGATCATCAACAGGGCGCCGGAAGGCAAACTGAATGAAGGAACCCTGGAGGAAGTGAAAAAACAGGGACTGGATCTTCTGGGAGTGATCCCGCAGGATGAAGGAGTTTATGATTATGACTGTGATGGCAGACCCATCATCCAGCTTCCGAAGGATTCACCTGTCCGCAAGGCTCTGTGTGAGATCCTGGATAAATTAAATTTTTAATCTGTGAATAATCCCTCTGCATCCGACGTCCCGGTTCTAGAAAGACCGAGGCGCCGTGCCGGTGGCAGAGGGTTTTATTAAAAAGTGTATATCCCTAGGGGGTGGATGGGATATAAGAAAACCGCCCCGCATTTTTGCCCAATTACGAAGGAGGTTAATAATGGGAAACTTTAAGATGACAACTGTTGAGGAAATGGAAGCTGCTACCAGCCGGCTTCTGGAAACAGGCGCGAAGGTTGGTGCTGACGCATGGCAGTTCCGTGTAAAAAATCAGACTCCGCATTGTAAATTTGGTGAGCAGGGTGTCTGCTGCCGTATCTGTTCTATGGGACCTTGCCGTATTACTCCGAAGGCTCCGAGAGGTATCTGCGGATGTGACGTTCATGGTATCGTAGGACGTAACTACCTCAAATTCACTGCAGGCGGCGCAGCTACTCATTCCGATCACGGACGTGAGATCTGTAACACTCTGGGACATGCAGAACCGGATGGAGCTTACCAGGTAAAAGACCCGGCGAAACTGATCCGTATCGCAAAAGAGTGGGGCGTTGAGACAGAGGGCAGAGATATCTATGATCTGGCTCATGAGATGTCCGAGCTTGCACTGAGCGAGTATGGTAAAAACCACGGCGTTTCCAGATGGCTGAAGAGAGCACCTCAGCATACACAGGATCTGTGGCACAATGCAGGAATCGAGCCGAGAGCAATCGACCGTGAGGTTTCCTGCGCACTGCATATGACCCATATGGGATGTTCTTCCAAGCCGGAAGCTCTGATCCGTCAGTCCTTAAGAAACGGTCTGTCCGATGGATGGGGCGGTTCCATGTGCGGAACTGAGTTCTCCGATGTTCTGTTCGGCACTCCCAAGCCGATCGATACAGAGGCAAACTTAGGTGTTATGGTTGCTGAGAACGTAAACATTGTGGTACACGGACATGATCCGAGCCTTTCCGAGATGATCTGTGAAGTTGCAGATGATCCTGAGATGATCGCTTACGCAAAAGAGATGGGAGCAAAAGGGATCACCATTTCCGGTGTCTGCTGTACTTCCAACGAGGTTGCTATGAGACGTGGTATCCCCATGGCTGGTAACTTCCTGCAGCAGGAGAACGTTGTACTGACCGGTGCCTGTGAGGCGATCGTGGTTGACGTACAGTGTATCTTCCCGGCTCTCGGCCCCTTAAGCAAATGTTTCCATACCAAATTTATCACCACTTCTCCCATTGCACAGATGCCGGATTCCGAGTACATCGAGTTCAGCGCAGGCAGTGCATTAGAGAAAGCAAAACAGATTGTCAAAATGGCAATTGAAAACTTCAAAAACCGTAAACCGGATCTGGTATACATCCCGGATATGAAACAGAAAGCAACCGTTGGTTACTCTGTTGAGGCCATTGTTAAGACTCTGGATGGTGTTACCAACTCTCAGGTTGACAAGACCGGAACTACCAAACCTCTTATTGACTGTATCACTTCCGGTGTTATCCGTGGTGCCGTAGCTATGGTTGGATGTAACAACCCGAAGATCCGCCCGGACTATGCTCATATCGAGCTGATGAAGAAACTCATCGCGAACGATATCATCGTTGTAGCATCCGGATGTTCCGCTCAGGCAGCTGCAAAAGCAGGTCTGATGGACAAAGCTGCAAAAGATCTCTGCGGTGCAGGCTTAAAGAGAGTCTGTGAGCTGGCTGATATCCCGCCGGTACTTCACATGGGCTCCTGTGTAGATATTTCCCGTATGATGATCCTGGTAGCAGAGTTGGCTAAGGATTCCGGACTGAACATTTCTCAGCTGCCGGTTGTAGGCTGTGCTCCGGAGTGGATGTCTGAGAAAGCAGTTTCTATTGGAAACTATGTAGTAGCTACCGGTATCGATACCTTCCTTGGCGTTGATCCGTACGTAAGCGGTTCCAGCGAGATCTCTGATCTTCTGACCAACGGCGTAAAAGAGTGGGTTGAGGCTTCCTACACAGTAGAGAAGGATATCGAGAAACTGGTTGATAAAATGATTGAAAGAATCGAAGAGAAGAGAACAGCTCTGGGCATCTGATCCTTGGCACTCTTTGATTCCTGGCAGGCAGTAAGAGAATTTACATAGCCTGTCAGCTTTGGAAAGCGGATCCGGCGCTGCTTTAAAAGGCCGCAGGGATTCGCTTTCGAAGCGGAGAATATTTCTGGAAGGTGGATGAAGACATGAAAATTGCAGTGACCGGTAAAGGCGGTGTGGGAAAAACGACCTTCGCAGCCACTCTGGCCAGATTATATGCAGAAGAGGGAAAAAATGTTCTGGCGGCTGATGTGGATCCGGATGCAAATCTGGGACTGGCCCTTGGTTTTTCCGAGGAAGAGCTGGATGAGATCATTCCGATTACCAAAATGCGTAAACTGGTGGAGGAACGGACAGGTGCAAATGCGAACAATCAGTTCTACAAACTGAATCCGAAGGTAGATGACATTCCGGATACCTATTCCAAAAAGTGCAACGGTGTAAAGCTTCTGGTGCTGGGAACCGTGGATACGGCCAACAGCGGCTGTGTCTGCCCGGAGCATGTGATGCTGAAGCGTATCATCAACCATCTGGTCTTACGCAGCAATGACGTGGTCATTCTGGATATGGAAGCCGGACTGGAGCATCTGGGAAGAGGCACGACAGAGGGAATGGATCAGTTCGTGGTTGTAATCGAACCGGGAGCAAGAAGTATCCAGACCTATAAAAATGTAAAGCGCCTTGCATCAGGACTTGGTGTAAAGAAAGTCCGGGTTGTAGCCAATAAGGTTCGGAATGAGGACGATGAAGCATTTATTAAAGAAAGGATCCCGGAAGAGGATCTTTTGGGCTTTATCCATTACAATCCGGAAGTGATCGACGCAGACCGGCAGGGGAAATCCCCTTATGACTGCAGTGAAACTGCAGTAGAAGAAATAAAGAAAATAAAAGAAAAACTGGAAGTCTGAAAAAGATTCCGGTATTTTGAAATTGGAGGTAATTATCGTGACTTTATTTGACGTGATTTTCAGCGGAAACGATACAGTCTATGATCTGACAGTCAAAGCTGTCGATGATGCAATTGCAGCAAACGGTGCGGACAAAGCAGTAAGCTTCCCGCATACTGCATACAGCCTTCCCTGCTACTATGGTGTAACAGGAACCAAGATCACCAACCTGGGTGATATGAAAAATGCTCTGGATGTTGTAAAATCTCTGATGACCAGAGATCAGAAACTGAACGATGCTTTCATGTCCGGTGTTGCTACCGCACTTTGCGCTGAGTTTATTGAGGCGCTGAAATACATCGACGGTGCTACACCGTATGAAGAGCCCTGCTACGGACATCTGGCAGATGCTGTGATCCGTGAGCTCGGTGTTCCCCTTGTAACCGGTGATATCCCGGGTGTTGCTGTTATCCTTGGTTCCGCTCCTTCTGTTGAGGAAGGTGTGGCTCTGGTGAAATCCTATCAGGCACAGGGTATTCTGGTAACTCTGGTAGGCGGCATCATCGATCAGGTAGCTGAGGCTGGCATGAAGACCGGCGCTAACGTACGTGTTATCCCGCTTGGTAAAGATGTAACCTCTGTTATCCATGTGGTATCTGTAGCAGTTCGTGCAGCTCTGATCTTTGGTAACGTAACTCCTGGCGACTCTGCAGCTCTGATGGAGTATACCATGAAACGTGTACCGGCATTCGTAAATGCTTTTGCTCCGCTGGATCCGGTTATCGTAGCTTGTGGTGCAGGCGCTATCGCTCTTGGTTTCCCGGTAATCACCAATGAGGAGACCTTCAGCGTACCGAAGAGCCTGATCGTACAGAAAGATGTAAGCAAATTCAACGCTACCTCTCTTGAGGCCCGTGACATTAAGATCAAGATCACCAATATCGATATCCCGGTTGCATTCGCATCCGCATTCGAGGGTGAGATCATCCGTCGTGGTGACATGCAGGTTGAGTTCGATGGTTCCCGTGTGGACTGCTGTGAGCTGGTTCAGACCATGGATGCTTCTGAGGTAGAGGATCACAAGATCACAGTTGTAGGACCGGAAGTAGATGACATGGAGCTTGGCAGCAAAAACAGCATTGCTTATGTTGTTCAGGTTGCCGGTAAAAACATGCAGCCGGATTTCGAGCCGGTTATCGAGCGTAAATTCCATAACTACATCAACTGCATCGAGGGTGTATACCATACCGGTCAGCGTGACATGCAGCGTATCCGTATCAGCAAAGAGGCTTTCAATGCCGGTTTCCGTATCAAACATATCGGTGAAGTTCTTTACGCTTCTGTAAAGAATGAGTTCGATGCAGTTGTTGACAAGTGTCAGGTTACGATCTATACGGATCCGGCTGAGTGTACCAGAATTCGTCATAAAGTGGCTATCCCCACCTTCGACAAACGTGATGCACGTCTTGCAAACCTTACCGATGAGTCTGTAGACGTATATTACAGTTGTATCCTCTGCCAGGCATTCTCCCCGAGCCATGTATGCGTGGTTACTCCGGAGAGACTTGGTCTTTGTGGTGCCGTTTCATGGCTGGATGCAAAAGCTACCAACCAGCTGGATCCGAACGGTCCCTGTCAGGTAATCACCAAAGAGAGACCGATCGATGAGAGAATCGGAGAGTACGAGGATGTTAATGAGGCAGTTAAGAAACTTTCTCAGGGTGCTCTGGAAGACGTATCTCTGTATTCCATCATGGAGAAACCGATGACCTCCTGCGGATGCTTCGAGTGTATCTGCGGTATCGAGCCCTTCTCCAACGGCGTATGCATCACCAACCGTGAGTACGCAGGTATGACTCCTCTCGGAATGACCTTCCCGGAACTGGCTTCCATGACCGGCGGCGGAGTTCAGACTCCTGGCTTCATGGGACATGGTAAACACTTCATCGCTTCCAAGAAGTTCATGAAGGCTGAGGGTGGTATCGAGCGTATCGTCTGGATGCCGAAGGCTCTGAAGGAGCAGGTTGCAGACAGACTGAATGCAACAGCCAAAGAACTGTACGGAATCGAGAACTTCACAGATATGGTCGGTGACGAGACCATCGCAGAAGATCCCGAGACCTTACTGGAGTTCCTGACTGAGAAAGGTCATCCGGCACTTGGAATGGATCCGATGATGTAATTCAACAGTTTTGCACGCAGATGCAGAAGAGAAGAGCCGTTGCGTGTTTACACGCGAAAGGCGATTATCTTCTGTATCTATGGGCAGAATGCCCATTTAGGGAAGGGACGGGAGCTGCCGTTCAGGCAGCGTACAGCCTGCGTCACGCAGGCGGGTCCCTGACCTGTGCAAAACGTCCGGTAACCAAGGCGTTACCACACAAACTTTTTCCAAATCCCGGAAAAATGTTAAAAAATTGTCATTCTGTCTATTGAAATTTATTGCGGAATATTGTAGAATAGACTAGTTAAGTTAAAAAATAATTACAAAGAAATAACCAGTTTTTTTGAAGGAGGTTTTACTAAAATGGCATTTACTGCAAAATCAGGAAAATTCAGCGC
>CAKRQP010000106.1:0-8314 GCA_934393555.1 uncultured Lachnospiraceae bacterium | reverse complement strand
CGGGCTACGCTGAGGCTTTTTCAACTTGTGCAATCGGATTTGCAGACAAGTCAATGGTCTGGTTATTTTGAAAACGCTATACTAGCTTGCCATCCGCCCGGAAAAAGATTATAATAGCCACAGAACATTCAACAAAGGAGATTATATTATGGCACAGAATCCGATCGTTACCATTACCATGACCAATGGCGACATTATGAAAGCGGAGCTTTATCCTGAAATTGCTCCCAACACCGTAAACAACTTCATCAGTCTCGTAAAGAAGGGCTTCTATGATGGGCTGATCTTCCACCGCGTTATCAGCGGTTTCATGATCCAGGGCGGCTGCCCGGACGGAACCGGTATGGGCGGCCCGGGATACAACATCAAAGGCGAGTTCAGTCAGAACGGCTTCAACAATTCCCTGAAGCATGAGCCAGGTGTTCTTTCCATGGCAAGAGCCATGCATCCGGACTCTGCCGGAAGCCAGTTCTTCATCATGCACAAAGCAGCTCCCCATCTGGACGGTGCTTACGCTGCTTTCGGAAAAATCACCGAGGGCATGGATGTCGTAAACAAGATCGCTGATACCGACACGGATTATAGCGACCGCCCGCTGGACGAGCAGAAGATCCAGTCTATGACTGTTGAAACCTTCGGCGTGGATTATCCGGAACCGGAGAAACGATAAATGCAAAAATCCCCATGAAAGCCAGGTAATATATGACCTGATTCATGGGGATTTTTGTCATAACTGTTCATTTTTCAAACACTTCTTATGACAATTTGATTGTCTCTTTTCGTAAAAGTCCTGAAATCAAATATCCATACAAGCATGGGGCTTGGCTCGTTGCCCACAGGAATAAACCCGTTACGGCAGCATCTTTCCTGCCGCCATATATAATTCATACCACTCTTCTCTCGTAAGTACGACATCCGCAGCCTTTGCGATATCTGCCAGGCGTTTTTCATTCATGGTGCCAACGATGGTCTGGATTCCGGCGGGGTGACGGAGGATCCAGGCTACCGCGATGCCATTGGGTGTGGTATCGTATGTTTCAGCCAGACGGTTCAGGACTTCATTCAGCTTCGGATATTTCTCGCTTCCGATGAAGATTCCCTCAAACATGCCGTACTGGAAGGGGGACCAGGCCTGGACCGTGATGTTTTTCAGGCGGCAGTATTCCAGAACACTGCCGTCCCGGTCACAGCTTTCGTTGTTATACATGTTGACATTCAGTCCTGTATCGATCGTCGGACAATGTGCTACAGAAAACTGGATCTGATTGACTTTAACGGCCCCTTTTGCTGCCTGGTTTAACAGTTCGATCTGCATGGGATTGTGATTGCTCACACCAAAGGCCCGAACCTTCCCCTGCTCTTTCAGGGTATCAAAGGCCTCAGCCACCTCTTCCGGCTCCATCAGTGCATCCGGCCGGTGCAAAAGCAGGAGATCCACATACTCGGTATTCAGTCGTTTCAGGCTGTCATCTACCGATTTCAGAATGTGCTCTTTTGAAAAATCAAAGCAGATTCCCGGACGGATGGCACATTTGGTCTGGATCACCACCTGCTCCCGAAGGGAAGGCGTCAAAATCTTTCCGAAAGCTGCTTCCGCCTCTCCTGCTGCATAAATATCTGCATGGTCAAAAAAATTGATGCCGTTTTCCAGGGCAGTGTCCACGATCGCACGGACCTCCTGATCTGTCTTTTTTTCTGTCAGACGCATACAGCCAAGTCCGACTCTGGATACTTCCTTGATATCTTTACTGATTTGAAACGTTTTCATTCTATAAAAAACTCCTTTCTTTTATGCGAACAGCTGGTCTAAAGCACGTAATGCCCGCACATAGACCTTAACTGCTGTCCGGATATTTTCTTTTGCCTCTGCTTCATCGGCACAGTGACAGTTTCCATGACCTTTTTTAAGCCCTGGTATTCCATAATCCCTGTTGCTGCCCGGTCCGAAAGCCACGGCTCGGGGAATCTTTCTCGCGTAGGTGCCGCCGCCCATGACAAAAGGCTTACCGGTAAGACCTGTCTCTTCTTCCCAGGCCCTATGAAGAGCCCGGACAAAGGGCGTGTCAGGATTCATATAGTAGGGTGCGGAATCGGAACGGCACACTTCCTGAAAACCAGCCTCCTCTGCCCTCTTTAAAAGACCGGGCAGAAAAATCTCACTTTTTACCATCACCGGATAGCGGATATCCAGATCTATCGTGAGTTTTTTTCCATTCTGACGGACAAGACCCAGGTTGCAGGTGAGTTTTCCGGAAACCTCATCCTCGCAGGCAATGGAAAGTCCTTCCCCGTAACCCGTATCTCCGGCTGCTCTCAGGAACTCCACCACTTTCCAGTCTCTTTCCGGCAGTTCTTTTTCCAGAAGTTTTCCGGCCAGAACGCCAATTGCATTTAAGCTTCCATCAGGAAAAGCCGCATGTCCGCTGATTCCTTCCGCCTTGATCAGATTCCCGGAATCTCTCAGGATCGCTTTTGCCTCCGATGGAATGCTGTTTGGTGCAGTTCCTCCGGAAACTTCTCTGAGTAATTCCAGTTCTCCGCTCTCCAGTGTGAGCCTCAGAATCCCTTTTTCACCGCAGCAGACCGGAAAACCGCAGTCTGCCACAAAGGAATACGCAGGTGCCTTCTTTTTTCGGAGATAATACTCCACATCCCCCATACCGCACTCTTCCTCACAGCCAAGGATCTGCTCTGCCCGGATATGCGTAAGCTCTCCCTCTTCCTTCAGATACATCAGAGCATAAAACACCGCCAGAGCCGGACCTTTGTTGTCCTGAACCCCTCTGCCGATGAGGTAGCCGTTCTTCTCCGTGCAGACAAATGGCGGATACTGCCAGCCATCCTCTGCCGGTACTACATCCAGATGATTCCAGATGCCGATCCGTATCTTTCCGCTTCCGACAGACAGGCTTAAACAGTAACCGTCCAGATCTTCCGTCTCAAAGCCTTCTCTTTTTCCAAAGGCTTCCATCTGCTTCAGCGCCCTCCGGCACTCTTTTCCGAAAGGTACACCTGGAACTTCTGTATTTTCTCTTTCAGCCACGCTGGGGATAGCCACCAGAACCGCCAGGTCCTCAAAAAGCGCCTCTTCTTTCGTTTTCAGCCATTCTCCGATTTCCATTTTTTCGCCGTCCTTTCTCACCCTTTCACCGAACCGGCTGTCAGCCCTTTTACGATATACTTCTGTCCCAGACAATAAATGATCAGCATGGGAAGCATGGCCAGCAGATACGCAGTGAATGCCATGGGATAGTTGAAGGAATATTCCGTCTTGAAATTATACTGGAACAGGGGCAGGGTCCAGATGTCCCGGGAACGGTTCAGGATCAGGAGCGGCAGCATAAAGTCGTTCCAGATCCACAGCGTATCCATGATGACAAGCGTGGAGAGCATCGGTTTTGCCAGTGGCAGCACAATTTTTACATAAATCTGAAAAACGGAGCAGCCATCGATCTGTGCCGATTCCTCGATCTCATAAGGAAGCCCCCGGATATAGTTTACAAAAAGAAATACTCCCTGAGTCAGGCTGAAAGCCGCATAGAGCAGGATCAGCCCCTGATGGTTCATCATTTTCAGCTGGGACATCATCTTCGTCACCGGAAGCAGGATGACCTGGGACGGAATAAAAAGTCCCATCAAAAGATAAAAATACACAAACTTATAATACCTTTTTTCGTAGTTTCTTGCAATGGCATAAGAGACTGACGGAATAAAAATCAGGATCAGTGCCAGGGAAAATACGGTGATCACAAAGGAATTTTTCAGGAACACCCAGTAATTACTGTTGGAAAAAAGCTCCTGATAATTGGCGAAATTCAATCCAGAAGGCAGCGCAAAGAAATTTTTTCCAGCTTCCTCCAGAGTTTTAAAGGAATTGATCAGCACCAGCCACAGAGGAAGGAGAATCAGAATAAGCCCGGCTGCCAGGATCAGATTTCTGACAAGAAACCAGCCGGAAAACTGTTTTTTCGTACTCATTCGCGGACACCTCCTTTACTGGTGAGTTTCAGCTGGGTCAGGGAGAAAATTGCCACAATCACAAAGAGAATGCAGGCCTCCGCATTGGCCACGGAAAATCTCGTATTTTTAAATGCATCGTTGTAGATCAGGATACCGATGACTTCCGTTGCCCGGACCGGACCGCCGCCTGTAAGAGCGTAGGGGAAATCAAAGGAAGTAAAGCCCTGTTTGATCGTCAGAACCAGGTTCACAGTGAGCGTTGGCAGAATGTACGGCAGAGTCACATAACGGAAACGCTGAAAAGCAGAAGCGCCGTCAATCTTTGCCGATTCGTACTGCTCATCTGGAATCTGCTGGAGCCCTGCAATAAAAATCACTGTAGGAAGAGCCACTGCCTGCCAGGTCTGCACGAAAACCACCGCCGGAAGGGCTGTTTTTCCGGAGGACAGAAGACTCTGGGAAAGCCAGCCAATGTTGAGTGCCTGGCCGATGAGAGGCACCACCCGGTAATAGAGCTGATCCCAGATCAGGGCAATGGTCACGCCCCCTATCATAGCCGGCACAAAAAAGATGGATTTTGTCAGCGTCTTAAATTTTTTCAGAGAATTTAATGACAAAGCCAGAATCAGGGAAACAGAAATCACACTCACCACCAGCAGCAGACTGTAACAGATGGTCGTTTTAAGAGAATTCCAGAAATTTGGATTTTTCAAAAGCTGGATGTAGTTTTTCCATCCCACAAACTGATAGGTCCGTGCCATGCCGTCCCAGTCTGTAAAACTGTAACGGACGCCATTGATCACGGAAACCACATAAAAAAAGCTGTACAGGATCACCGGAATCACCGTAAACGCAAGATAGGTCCGGCTTCCCCTGGATCCTTTTTTCCGACTGCCCATGCTTTTTTCCTCCTTTGCCGGCGCTGACGCACCTCTTTATTTTCTCATAAACAAAAGCTGCCGCACCTTATTTTTCGTACGGCAGCTTCTGTTTTCATTCATCTTTTATTTTTTTACTGTGCGCTGGTCACGGCGATGGAACTATCCATATTTTTCAGGACTGCATCAATGTCTTTATCTGCCCAGAAGCCCTGTACCACGTTGTAAAGATCCGTGATAACGTTGTTGTTGATGGTAGAAGCCATCCAGTCGTGGGTTTTGCCTGCGTTGATGAGGTCAACCATGGGCTGAATGCCGGTGTCATCGTTTTTCACGCCGGTAATGCAGGATGGTGCTCCGTCTGCATCGCAGAAGAGCTGTGCGTTTTCCGGCTCTGCCAGGTAAGCCAGAAAACGGTAAGCCGCAGCTTTCTCTTCATCGCTGGCTTCTGCAGATACGCAGATCGCTGCATCAATACCGGAAAGAGCATTGGTGTCATCATAGGTGTCATTCGGCAGCGGGAAAACGCCAAGCTGCAGATCCGTGTTCAGAGCCTGGATCGTACCTCGTGCATAAGAACCGGTGATGCACATTGCGTACTGGCCGTTAGCGAAATTCTCGTAGCAGTTGGTATCGGAAATGGCCAGAGCATCCTCATTTGCATAGGAAAGAAGGGTGGTCATTTTCTCAAAAACAGCAGTGAAACCTGCGTCACCTTCCAGTTTTGCCTCTCCTGCTACTGCTTTCTCCAGGGTATCCACACCCGTCGGATCCCAGGCTACCACAGCACTCTGGAATGTATGGCCCACACGGCCCGGATCTTTACCGTTTAAGCCCACCGGCGTGATACCTGCCTCTTTCAGTTTGTCGCAGACAGCGGTGAACTCTTCCCAGGTTGTGGGAATCTCAAGACCGTTGTCCTCAAAGATCTTCTGATTGTAGTAAACACCGATGTAGTTACGGCTGTAGGGCAGGGCATAGTAACCGCCGTCCTCCTGTTTGGTCATCTCCAGTGAAGACTCGTCCACATTTTTCAGGAAATCCTGATCGCTCAGATTCTGTACAAAACCGTTGGCTACTTTCTGTTTGAACTGAGTCTGGGTCGGATAATCGGAGAAGATCACCGGAATGTCTCCTGATGAAATTCTGCTGGTCAGAACCGTTCCTGCATCGGGCACCGTGTTCATCTCGATCTTGATGTCCGTGTTTTCCTCATTGAATTTGTCAATGATGGCCTGATAGCCTTTCTGGGGACCTTCCTCCCCTTTCTGCTGGAAAAACTCAATGGTGAGCGGTTCGTCAGCCTTTGCTCCGATGCCAAGGCCAAAAACGGTGGTAAATGCCATCGCCATACTAAATGCTGCTGCCAGTTTCTTTTTCATAATACCTTCCTCCTCATATATGTTTATTTTTTATAATTGTGTGCTGCGTCCACGGCTGCTTTGATGTAGTCCAGGCGGATGCCCTCTCCCTGGATCGTGCAGTCGGCTCCGACCATGATGCCTGTCGTTCCGAAAGCATCCAGAATGCCTTTCACCTCTGCTTCAATGGCTTCCTTCGGCCCCTTGAGAATATTTCCTTTGTTGTTCATTCCGCCCAAAACGGCTGCGGAAAAGGTCTCACGGCCTTTTTCCAGGCTGTAATGGTTGTCCTTCACGGACCAGTTTACCAGATCTGCCGGATACGTTTTGAAACGGTCCACATAGGTGTGGAAATCATACTCCGGCTCGCCGCAGATATGGAGGATGTTGTATTTATCCTTCGCCTGATCAGCCACATTCAGGATCTGAAGGTCAAAGGGACGTACCAGACGGCTCCACTCTTCCTCAGTAAATCTTCCCACCTCGCCGAACTGTGCAGAATAGTAAATTCCGTCGGCTCCGGCCTTGAGATAACCTTTGGTCCACGCTTCCAGAGCATCTGCAATGATCCGTACGCCTGCCTCAACAGCTTCCGGTGCTTCCTTGCTGTATTTCATAAGGACATCGTCCCCGAAAGTCATGGAAGCGGCTTTGAACGGTCCGAACATAGTCTGGAAAATCAGAACATCCTCTCCTGCCTCTTTCCGGATTCCCTGAATGACTTCCGCCATCTTGGCAAACTCTTCGGAGTCGGTTCCTTTCACCTGGATCTTATACCAGTCCTCCGCACTTTCGATCTTTCCGCTGATGGGGTAGGGATAATCCTGCATGATCTTGATCACATCCATGTCTGTTTCCCGGAAAAGTTCCAGATGCGCATCGATCATCTGCTGAGGTGTGTAGTCCGATCTATAATGAAACCAGAACCCTGCCGGTACCTGATCCACCTTCTCTTTTCTCATTACCGCCTTTACGCGTTCTGCCTTTGTCATGTCAAACCTCCTGCTGATTGAAAATTTTTTTCTTTTCATTGTCGATACTATACCATTTCTATAGGAAATAGGGTAATTCAAAAAAACTATAGCCAGCTATTAGAAAAAAGGGGCTGTCGCAAAATCATGAAAAATAGATGATTAAGCGACAGCCTCTTCTATTTGCATGAATGTTCCAGCACCCCAACTTATTCAGTCTTGCAAAGAGGACGTTCGCAATCTGCTTTCGCCACTTGTTCATGAATGCAGTCGCATCCCCATGCCCCACCGCTTAGTACTCCGCACACTTGAAACGGGGGAATGCTTATTCTGCACGAAGACTTCCTCGCAGCAAGCTTCATGAGCCCCATACAGACCCTGTAAGACTGCTGTTCCAACCGGTCGTAAGCAAAACCTTAACCGCCAACAACAGTTCTGCAGTCACAGAATTGAAAAAGCTACTTTATGTTTGTAATGGCTGTCCTGGCGGAACCTCATATGACTTAAGTCGCATGCTCTCAGTCGATCAATGGATCAATGGTGTCTTCATTCTCCAGATATCGAAGTTTGCAGATACCTTTCTGCTGTACATTGCATCTTTATTCCGCTTCCTGGACCTTTTGCAGATACAATTTTCTATGCCCATGTATCTTTCTTTTGCTTCTTTTTAGGCTTGCAGATGCAGTTCGGCCTCCCAGCCAAGTATAATTGTATCCTCAACTTGCTTATTCTTAGGCTTAAAGATACTTTTCAACGACAGAAAGTATCTTCCATTCTCTTATTCTTAGACTTGAAGATACTTTCTGCTGATAAATGGTATCTTCAAACCCTGAAAATCCTTATTGCAGATACTTTTCTTCAGGAATTCACCGAAATTCTCATCTGCAACACCATGAGAATCACTATTGCAGATACTGTTCTCAAATAATTTCCAGGAATTTTCACTTTCATCATATGAGAAGGACCATTGACTTGTCTTAATTTTCACTATAATTATCTCTATATCGGAATTATGCCGGAGGAGAGCAAAAATGCCTCCTTCTACGAGCGGCATGGCTTCCAGGTTATGCCCGATGGGGTTGCAATGCAGCTGTGTAACTTTGCAGGCAAAAGATAAGCTCGAAATGTAAAATGGATTTATCCT
>CAKRQP010000105.1:0-8396 GCA_934393555.1 uncultured Lachnospiraceae bacterium | reverse complement strand
CTGATAACCGTTGCTTTGAAGTGTGACCAGGTCTCTTGCAAGGCTGGTAGGTTTGCAGGAAATGTACACCATACGTTCCACGCCGAAGCGGATGATCTTTTCAAGCGCTTTGGGATTGATACCGTCTCTGGGCGGATCCAGGACGATGAGATCCGGAACTTCGGAAAGTTCATCAATGACCTTCAGCACATCTCCGGCATGAAAATCACAATTGTTCAGCTGATTCAGTCCCGCATTCACCTTTGCAGCCTCTACCGCTTCCTCTACGATCTCCACACCGACTACTTTTTTGGCCACAGGAGCCAGGATCTGTGCGATCGTGCCGGTACCGCTGTAAAGATCATAGATCACCTTGTCTTTCGTTTCTCCCACATAGGCTCTGGCTGTCTCATAAAGCACCTCCGCCCCGAAGGAATTGGTCTGGAAGAAGGAAAACGGAGAAATCTTAAAACGAAGACCCAACAGTTCTTCATAAAGGAAATCCCGCCCCAAAAGAGTGCGGCTCTCATCACACTGAACCACATCTGCCAGACTGTCATTGATGATATGAAGCACACCGACCAGAGAACCCTCCAGATCAAGAGCCTTGAGGTGTTCTGCCAGTTCCATCATATTTGCCTGCGCCTGAGAACTTGTCACCACTGCTACCAGGACTTCTCCCGTTTTTAAACCTTTCCGGACAAGCAGATGGCGCCAAAAGCCGGTATGACGAAGCTTATGATAATATGGAAAACCTGTCTTTGCCGCAAAATCCAATACTGTCGTAAGAATTTTCCGGAAATCCTCATCTACGATCTGGCACTGTTCCACCGTTACGATATCATAAAAGCTTCCTCTTTTATGCATGCCAAGAGCCAGCGGTCCATCCTTATAAGCATCTCCAAAGGAGAACTCCATCTTGTTGCGGTATTCTTTTTCTCTTGGGCTTCCCTTGATCCCTTCAAAATTCAGTTCCGGACATACTTCCCGCAGAAGACGCTCCACCTCCATGCGCTTCATGGCAAGCTGCTGCTCATAAGGCAGATTCTGGTAAGTACAGCCTCCACACTCCTGAAAATGCGGACAGGCCGGTTCGATCTCTCCGGGTGCCTTCTCCAGCACTTCCAGAAGACGGCCTTCTCCACGTCCCGAACGGGCTTTTGTCACAGAAAAACGGATCTTCTGACCCGGAATTGCATTTTTTACAGTCACCGGCGCACCTTCGATCTCCAGGATCCCTTTATTCGGGAAACGGACGTCCTTTACAACACCTTCTAAAATTTCACCTTTTTTCATCTGTTTACCTTTCTCTTTCATAAAAAAGGCAGGTGCCTGTCTGACAGACATCTGCCTTTTTTTCTCTTTTCCGGCTATTATTCTTCCTCAGAAGCTTCCTCGTCCTTCTCTTCAGACTTCTTGTCTTCTTCTTCATCATCGAAATAGTCATCGAAATCATCATCAAAATCGTCATCGAAATCTTCCAGATAATCCGGAGTAAAATAACGATATACTGCATATGCAATGGCTGCTACGGCTGCCACGGCACCGATCGCTGCCAGAATCCAGAGAACCACGTTCTTTGGCTTCTCTTCTTCTTTCTTCTGAAGACTGTTTAATAATTCTTCTAATCTGCTGTTCATATTCGCCACGTCCTTTCGCTCCTCTTCACAGACATAATGGAAAACTCCACTGCCGCTTTTATTCTCACGACTAGTATATCACTTTTCGACTGATAATACTATAACGTTTTTCTAAATTTTCTTCAGTTTTGCAAAACCGGCAAACATTTTTTTCACACCGTATTTGTCAAAATTTACCGTTACTTCAAAGTCTCTGCCGCCGTCTGTGATCGCTTCCACGATCCCCACACCGAATTTGATGTGTTTTACGCTGTCACCTACCGTATAGTCCAGGCTTCCGGCCTTTTCCACCTTGAACTGTTTCGGATCCAATGCTTTGCTCTTGAAAGCATTTTTGGCATCCTGATAAGCCATTTTCCTCTTGGTCGGCTGATTTACCTCTGTCTTCGGCTTTGCCGGCTGACCAATGCTCAGATACTCATCCGGGATTTCCTTGATAAAACGGGACATCCGGTTGTACTGGATCTCACCTCTGGCCATTCGCTGACGGGCACAGGTCAGGGTCAGCTGCTTCATGGCACGGGTGATCCCCACATAGCAAAGACGACGTTCCTCTTCCAGATCGGAAGGATCCTCGGAAGAAACGGTCATATAGCTTGGGAAAATACCATCTTCCATACCGACCATATAAACATTTGGAAATTCCAGTCCCTTGGCACTGTGAAGCGTCATCAGGGTCACATGATCGTCACTGTCATCCATGGAATCGATATCTGCTACCAGAGCCACATCAGCCAGGAAACCGCTCAAAGTAGGATTCTCGGTGTTTTCCTCATAGGCCGCCACTTTGGAGATCAACTCATCGATATTTTCCAGCCGGGACAGGGCTTCATCCGTTGCTTCTGCCCGGAGTTCCCGCATATAACCGGTCTCTTCAATGATCTCTTCCAGAAGTTCTTTTACCGAAACGTGTTCTGCCTTGCTTTTTAAGGTCTGGATAAAAGTCACAAAAGGTTCTACCTTCATATAGCTTCTGCCAAGAGACGGGATTCCGGAAGCACCTTTCAATGCCTCATAAAAGCTGATTCCGTGTTCTCCCGCATATTCCTGTACTCTGGTCAGGGTCGTTGCCCCGATTCCGCGCTTGGGAACGTTGATGATACGCCGTACAGCCAGGTCATCTCTTGCATTATCCACAGTTTTCAGATATGCCAGAAGATCCTTGATCTCTTTTCTGGCATAGAAATTGACACCGCCGATAATCCGGTAGGGAATGCTGGCCATGAGCAGTTTTTCCTCAAACATACGGGACTGGGCGTTCGTCCGGTACAGGATCGCACAGTCTTTATAATGAAATTCTCCGGTCGAGATCCGCTTTTCAATGTTTCTTACCACATAATCCGCTTCCTCGTAACCGGTAGTAAACTGGCGGAGCTTGATGGGTGTACCCTCCGGATTATCCGTCCAGAGACTCTTGACCTTCCGGCTCTGGTTATTCTTGATCACGGCATTGGCCACATTCAGGATGTTCTGGGTGGAGCGGTAATTCTGCTCCAGCTTTACCGTATAAGCTCCCGGGAAAACATGTTCAAAATTCAGGATATTTGCGATATTGGCCCCGCGGAATTTATAGATAGACTGGTCATCGTCTCCTACCACGCAAAGATTTTTATATTTGGAAGCCAGAAGGCTCACCAGCATAAACTGGGCGGTATTGGTATCCTGGTACTCATCTACCATGATATAACGCAGGCGTTCCTGATATCCCTCCAGGACATCCGGATTATTTCTGAAAAGTTCTACTGTCAGACAGATCAGATCATCAAAATCCACGGCATTGTTATGTCTTAATACCTTCTGATATTCCTTATAAATAGCAGCGATCCGTTCTCCATTCATATCTCCGCGGTGATCCAGCTCGTACTGCTCCGGTCCGATGAGTTCATCCTTTGCCTTGGAAATGGCTGCCAGAAGTGCTTTTTCTTTGTATGTCTTTGTATCCACACACAGACGCTTGCAGACATCTTTCATCACACTCTTCTGATCATCCGCATCGTAGATCACAAAATTGGTGTCATAACCCAGACGGTCAATGTAATGCCTGAGGATCCGTACACAGGAGGAATGGAACGTGGATACCCAGATGCTCTCTGAACCAAAACCAACCAGCTTATCCACTCGTTCCCGCATCTCTCCCGCCGCTTTATTGGTGAAAGTGATCGCCATGATATTCCATGGATTTACGCCCTTCTCTTCAATCAGATATGCGATCCTGTGCGTCAGCACTCTTGTCTTTCCTGAACCGGCTCCTGCCAGAATAAGCACCGGTCCTTCTGTGTGCAGTACAGCATCTTTCTGCTGTTCATTTAATGTATCGTAGATACTCATGTATTCTTCCTCTCTAAATTATCCTGACTCCGTACCTCTTTCTGTCCGGAGCTTTTTTGCCAGCGTTTATTATATCGCAAAACTGCCGTTCTGTCATCCACCTTCCAACAAAACTCAAAAAAACTCTTGACATCTGGTTTTAAAAACCAGATAATGGGTTTATGAAAAAGAAATCCGAGGTGAATTCTATGACAGTCGATACATCTGACATGCTGAAAAGCATTTTTGATACTTTTTCCGGTCTGGATTATATCCGTCCGGAGGATATCCCGAATATTGATCTCTATATGGATCAGGTGACCACGTTTATGGAAGATCACCTGAAAAAGACCAGGCGTCATCCCGGAGACAAAATCCTGACCAAGACCATGATCAATAATTATGCGAAAAATGATCTGCTCCCGCCGCCCACCAAAAAGAAATATTCCCGTGAGCACATGCTGGTCCTGATCTTCATTTATTATTTCAAGAATCTTCTTTCCATTACCGATATTCAGGCACTTTTAAAACCGCTGACGGAAAAATATTTTAAAAATGACAAAGATTTCGGCATGGAAGAAGTCTATAAAGAGGTTTTCAGCCTGGAAAAAGGCGAGCTCGAGAAGCTTCAGAAGGATATGGAAGAAAAATATGCCGTCTCCCAAGAGACCTTTAAAGATGCACCGGAGGAAGACCGGGAATTTCTCCAGCTTTTCTCCTTCATCTGTATCCTTGCTTTTGATACCTACATGAAGAAAACACTCATTGAAAAACTTGTTGATTCTCTGAATTCCTGACGTAAAACTCCCTGACTCCTATGATGGTCATAGGAACATCAGGGAGTTTCTGATTCAGTCCAGCTTCCACTCTTCCAGATCTTCCGGCACATATAAATTTCCGCTGTAGTATTGTCTGCCTTCTTCCAGATAAAGTTTTTTGCGTTCTGTGATATTCCGGTCCTCCGTATGATATAGCAGAAGATTTTCCACTCCGAGGCTTTCTGCCAGTTCACAGGCATCTTTTACGGTAGAATGATGTTTTTCATAGGGTTTGAAAATATCTGCCTGCGAATAGAGACAGAAGGCTTCATGAAAAAGCCAGGTGCTGTTTCGTGCGTATTTCTCCTCACATTCGTTGTAAGGCTCATCTCCGCAGCAGGTCAGTTTCTTTCCTCCGCTCAGTTCCATGGAAAAACCGAACTGTTTGGCCTTGGTGGAATGAATATCAAAAAAAGTCACTTTTTTCCCCAGGATTTCTTTTGACTCTCCGTCCTGAACGGTGACAAGATGCAGGCGTTTGTCAAGAAATGCGGCTTCTTTTTTCTGCAGCAGGTTTTCTGCCATGCTCCGCAGAAGACCGATCACTTCCTCATGGGCATAGATCACTGCGTCCCCTTCATACTGACCGCGGCTGATGTTCTGACAGATCATGCGGATCATCCAGACGATTCCCATGATATGATCCAGATGTTTGTGTGTGACAAAGATGGTCCTTATCTGCTTCCAGTCGATCGCTGCATGCTTCAGCTGATGCAGGATCCCGTTTCCGCCACCACCGTCTACCATAAAATATCCGTCATTTTCACTAAGCACAAAGCAGGTATTGTAACACTCCGTCACTGCTGCGTTTCCTGTTCCAAGTATTGTCAGCTTCATCTCTTTTCCTCCGTTACCTATAAAAATCCCGTCTTGCGTCAACCGGTCTTATCACACAATTTTATACCCTTCTGCATCCAGAAGTTCAAGCGCTTTTTCATAATTTTCTTTTTTTATCAGTATGTAGTCCGTATGAAAGGTAGAAATAACACGCATGCTGATCTTGTTTTCTGTCAGGATTTCCACGATTTCAGAAAGAATGCCAACCATGGAAAAATCCAGGATTCCCTGGATGCAGCAGGCCTTCCAGCCGTCGTCCCGCTCCAATGCATTGGCTGGCACATCCGACGTAAAGCATACCAGTGAATTTTCTTCATCCGTTTTTCCTGTAAAGCAGTACTCTGCCTCTGCATTTACTTCGGAATAATCTGCCACTTTGCATACTGAAAAATCATACTCTATTTTTTTGATTTTCATGATCAAAATCTCTCCTTTTGTTTTTACAGCATTTTTCGCATCATGATAATTTTATTCCCTCTGAATACCGCCTGTCAATCCCTTCTGTTCTTCACCTTTTTCTCTCTGCCGGCATACTCTGACAGTATCAAGATCAGGGAGGTTTTTATGAAAAAAAGCTGGAAAAAAATTGCTGCTGCTCTTCTTGCCGCAGCCATGCTTCTCACCAGTGGCTGTGGAAAAAAAGAAAACACGGAGGAGGCTGCCAGAGTCACATTAAACGAGGTAGCCCACTCCATTTTTTATGCACCACAATACGCAGCCATTGAATTGGGATACTTTAAAGAGGAAGGCATAGAGCTTACGCTCGTTACGGGCTTCGGAGCCGACAAGACCTTAACCGCCGTGGTGTCCGGTGACGCCGATATCGGCTTTATGGGAAGTGAAGCTTCCATCTATGCCTACAGCCAGGGAGCTTCCGATTACGTCATCAATTTTGCGCAGCTGACTCAACGGGCCGGCAATTTTCTCGTTGCCCGTGAAGAAATGCCTGCTTTTACCTGGGAGGACCTGAAAGGAAAGAAGGTACTGGGAGGACGAAAGGGCGGCATGCCGGAAATGGTATTTGAATATATTCTCAGGCAGAAAAATCTGGATCCGGAAAAGGATCTTTCCATTGACCAGAGCATCGATTTTGGATCCACTGCTGCTGCTTTTTCCGGCGGGGCCGGCGATTTTACGGTAGAATTCGAACCGGGTGCCACTTCTCTGGAAAAAGAAGGAAAAGGCTATGTGGTGGCTTCTCTCGGTGTGGAATCCGGCTACATCCCCTACACTGCCTATTGTGCCCGTGAAAGCTATCTGAAGGAGCAGGAAGAAACCGTTCAGCATTTTGTCAACGCCCTGAAAAAAGGAATGGTCTATGTAAATACCCACACACCGGAGGAGATTGCAAAAACCATTCAGCCCCAGTTTCAGGAAACAGAACTGGATGTGATCACCCGCATCGTCAAACGTTACGCCGAACAGGATACCTGGAAAAGTGATCTGAATTTTGAAAAGGAAAGCTTTGAGCTTCTTCAGGAACTTTTGCTCGATGCCGGTGAGCTGAAAGAAAAGGTTCCCTATGAAAAACTGGTAACCACAAAATATACAGAAAAACAGAAATAATGACTGACAGAACTTTACTTTTTCTCCCCTTTTGTTTATAATGGCTTTACAGAAACAAGGTTCCTGATGGGGTATCGATCGCTGACTCATTGCCCGCAGGATCAAAAAGAGAAGGTATGAAACTTATGAAAGACATTTTGGATTCACACACCCACACGACAGCCAGCGGCCACGCCTACAGTACGCTTCATGAAATGGCACGGGCAGCGGCTGACAAGGGGCTGGAGCTTCTGGGGATCACCGAGCATGCCATGGCCATGCCGGGAACCTGTCATGAATACTATTTCATGAACATGCGGATCCTTCCCAGAACCATGTACGGGATTGAAATCCGCCACGGTGCCGAAGTCAATATCCTGGACACAGAAGGTCGCCTCGACATGGATGACTATCTGCTGAAGCAGATGGATGTTGTCATTGCCAGCCTTCACACGCCCTGTATGCAGAAGGATGCCGGAAAGGCCGGGAATACCAGGGCAGTCATCAAAGCTATGGAAAACTCTTATGTGAATATCCTCGGGCATCCGGATGACAGCCGTTTCCCGTTGGATTATGAAGCAGTTGTCCGTTCTGCCAAAGAGCAGGGGGTACTCCTTGAATTGAACAACAACTCGCTCCATCCGCTGGGAGCCCGTCAGAATCCGCTTCCAAATGACATCGAAATGCTGGAATACTGTAAAAAATACGGTGCACCCATTATTCTTGGAAGCGATGCCCACACCCAGGAGGATGTAGGAAACCACACTTTCGTCCGGATCCTGCTGGAAGAACTGGATTTTCCGGAGGAACTCATTGTCAATCGTTCCGTTGCGGAATATCAGAAATATATCAACAGGAAGTGAGTTTAAAAACCTCACTTTACATCACTTCTGTGATGTGTTAAAATACAAAAAGAGAAGGCGTTTTCCGTATTCCTGCGGAAAGACGCAGCAAAAGGAGATCATAGGGGTAATATGAGCAAAAACGTAAGAACAAAAGAAGTAAATGATTTATTTGATGCCGTACTGAGCCTGAAAGACCGCGAAGAATGCTATCTGTTCTTTGGGGACGTCTGCACGATCAACGAATTACTTTCTCTTTCCCAGAGATTTGAAGTAGCAAAAATGCTCCAGGAAGGAAAAACTTATCTGGAGATCGCTGAGAAAACCGGTGCATCCACCGCTACGATCAGCCGTGTAAACCGTTCTCTGAATTACGGAAACGATGGCTATGCAATGGTTTTTGACCGTGCGAAAGACAAAGAATAAAA
>CAKRQP010000104.1:0-8420 GCA_934393555.1 uncultured Lachnospiraceae bacterium | reverse complement strand
CCGGACATCTGCTCCGTTCCCACCTGGCCTACCATGATGTTGTCCAGAAGACTCACGAAGTTGGTGATCCCGTTCTGTATCATGATCGGAACCACAACCACAAGAACCATCCGGTAAAAGTGTTTGTCCCCAATATACTTTTTCACGTTTTTCTCCCTTCTTCCGATGTAAGTATGATCGGTATTGCTCTGACGTTCCGAAGACCGCTTTCCAGCCACACCCTCATGGAAAAACAGTCTGCCCAGAACAGCCTGATTTCTCTACTATAACGCACCTTTTCGAGAAAAGCAATTCTTTTATTGACAGAAGTCGGGATTCCGGCTACGATAGCAAAAAGGAGGTATTTCTTATGAATATTCTGATCACCGGTTTTGCGCCTTTCGGCGGCGAGACCATCAATCCGTCTTATGAAGCAGTCCGTCTGCTCCCGGATGAGATTGCAGGCCATACCATTAAAAAACAGGAACTCCCTGTTACTTTTCAGGGAGCTCCTGTACTTCTTGCAGAAAAGGTCCGTGCCATAAGACCGGATGTACTGATCTCTGTGGGGCAGGCGGGCGGCCGTCCCGATATCACACCGGAACGGGTAGCCATCAACCTGATGGATGCCCGGATCCCGGACAACGACGGATTTTCCCCCGTAGACATCCCGGTGGAAAAGGACGGAGAAACCGCATATTTTACCACGCTCCCCGTCAAAAAAATGGTGGAAGTCATGAAAGAAGCCGGTATTTCTGCGGGTCTTTCCTACTCTGCCGGTTCCTACGTCTGCAATACCGTCATGTACGCCGGCCTCTATCTGGCTGCCCGTGAGTTTCCCGGTATGCGCGCCGGTTTCATCCATGTTCCCTTCATTCCGGAACAGCTGAAGGACAAAAAAGAAGGAACGCCCGCCATGGAGCTTTCCATGATCGCAAAAGGACTGGAAGCTGCCATCCGGGCTTTATAAAAAGGAACTTTAAAGGGTCAGATTTCCCATGCTCTTCAGGCCGATGGCCAGAGTGGAGGTATTGTGAAGCAGGGCGGAGGTCGTCGGCAGGATCACGCCTGCCACACCCAGAGCGATCAGGCCTGCATTGAAGCCTACGATAAACCGGTAGTTTCCGTGGATCCGTTTCATCAGTGCATCACTGATCTTCCGGAGGATCACGATCTCCTCCAGATCATCGGCTCCGATGGTGATATCAGCGATCTCACGGGCGATCTCTGCGCCGTCTCCGATAGCAATTCCCACATCGGCTGCGGAAAGAGCCGGGGAATCGTTGATGCCATCGCCGATCATGATAACCTTCCGGCCTTCGGCTTTCTCTTTTTCCACAAAGCTTGCCTTATCTTCCGGCAGGACTTCCGAATGATATTCGTCTACCCCCACCTTTGCCGCAATGGCTTTTGCCGTACGGTCACTATCTCCGGTCATCATGACGATCTTCTGGAAACCTGCCTTTTTCAGATTCTTTATCACCTCACAGGCCTCCGGACGCAGGGGATCTTCGATGCAGATCACAGCTGCCAGTCTGCCCTCAATGGCAAGATACAGGTGTGAATACTCCTCCGGAAGCTCTGCGAATTTCTGTTCCATTCCCTCCGGAATCATACAGTTTTCATCTTCAAAAACAAAATGATGGCTTCCGATGATGACTTTCTTCTCTTCTATGGTGGTGGAAATGCCGTGAGCTACGATATATTCCACTTTGGAATGCATCTCCTCATGGGAAAGGTTCTTCTCTTTTGCCGCAGTGACCACCGCTTTTGCCATAGAATGGGGGAAATGTTCCTCCAGGCAGGCTGCGATACGAAGAAGTTCCTCTTCACTCTTCTCTGAAAAAGAAACGACTTTTGCAACGGTAGGTTTCGCCTTGGTCAACGTACCTGTTTTGTCAAAGACAATGGTGGAAGCCTCAGAAACTGCCTCCATATATTTGCCTCCCTTGACAGTGATCTTGTGGGTGCTGGCCTGACGGATCGCAGACAGCACAGAGAGCGGCATGGCAAGCTTCAGGGCGCAGGAGAAATCTACCATCAGGATGGAAAGTGCTTTTGTGGCATTTCCGGTCAGCAGATAGGTCAGGGCAGTTCCTCCGAGGGAATAGGGCACCAGACGGTCTGCCAGATGTTCTGCCTTACTCTCTACACCGGATTTCAGTTTCTCAGATTCTTCGATCATGGTGACGATCTTGTCGTAACGGCTGCTGCCGCCTACGGATTTCACCTGGATCGTCAGTTCTCCTTCTTCCACAACCGTTCCCGCATAAACAGAGCTTCCTTCTGTTCTTCTGACAGCCACGGATTCTCCGGTGAGAGAAGCCTGATTGACCATAGCCTCACCGCCTACTACGATTCCGTCGAAGGGGATCACCGTTCCCATATGGATCACAAGCCGGTCATTCATTTTTACCTCATTGGCAGAGATCTGAACCTCCTGGCCATCTTCCCGTTTCAGCCATACAGAACCCACATTCAGAGACATGGTGCGAGCCAGGTCACCAACCGATTTCTTATGCGTCCACTCTTCCAGAAGCTCTCCTATTCCTAAAAGAAACATGATGGAACCGGCGGTACCCATATCTCCGCGGAAAACGGAGACACCGATGGCTGTGGCGTCCAGGACCGGGACTTCGATTTTTCTTCTCCAGAGTGTCTTGATCCCTTTCCAGATATACTTTATGGACATCATCCCTGTGTAACAGGCATTGACAGGGGCCGGGAGCAAAAACTTTCTTCCATAATGGAACAAAACTTTATCGATGAGTTTTTCCTGATAAAGGCTGTTCAGCTCTCTTCCGGAATTTTCAATGATTCCCTTTGGTACTTCCACGTTTTCATAATGAAATTCCCGAAGGGCTCTGATGAGTTCCTCTCTTGCACAGCTGTAGCGAATGGCTGCATCTCCGGTACGGTCATATACCTTGGCTGATTCCACTCCGGGAATGGTCTGCAGATAATAAAGCAGGGTATCCGCCTGCCTGTAGTTCATTCTTTTCCGGACCATGTGAACTCTCATACGTCCTTTTATTTCATGTCTGATCTGAAATTTCAACTGACTCACTCCTTTAAAAACACCTGCAGAAATTTCTGCAGGTGCTTTTCTTCTTATTCTTCTGTATTTTCAGCGGCTTCTTCTTTGAAATCGGTTACGGTCTCGTCCTCTGCTGCATCCTCGTATGCTTCCTCGGCAGCTGCACGCTCCTCATTGATCTCCTTTGCGCCTTCATAAATATCCGTTGCATTCTCCTGAATGGTGGTAACGGTTTTCATGACACATTCTTTTGCTCTGAGAACAGCTGCGGTACAGCCGGTGTATACCTTCTTTGCATCTTTACTTGAGAGGACTTTGATTCCGGCTGTTCCAAACAGAACACCTGCTGCAAAAAGTCCGGGATTTTTCCATTCGATATCACTGAGTTTTAACATTTGTATGTACCTCCTGATTTATTAATCTATGGATCTGCCTGGTGTAAAAAACTTTTGCACCGGACATTTAAATTTACAGAGTATTATATATCAGGATTTTTTTCATTTTCAAGAGTTTTTCGTCTGTTGAGATATTTTCTCATTTGGCAGGTATCTTCGCCGCATGGAAGTTATAATTCACGCACCAGCCACACAGTATTCATCCAGCACCGTCTTCAGCGCTGCGGCACTGCTGGTGTGGATCCGGGCGATGGGCACATTGTTCCGCTTTGCCTCCTGGGCTGCGGTGATCACCATTTTATGGGACACCGTATTGGTAAACAGGATCATGAGATCCGGACAGCCGATCTTTTTTCTCACGGATCCATGCTCCTTCGGGAATACCTTGGCCTTGCAGCCATAATCTTTACAGATATCCGAATACTGACAAACCATTCTTTCATTTCCACCAATGATCACAATACTCATAAATTCCTCCTGTCTTATAGTTAGCCTAATCTAACCTGTGTATTTAAAAATTGCGGCTTAAGAGCAGCACGGACATTTGCTTTCTGCCTTGCCTCATGCTTCAGAATACAGCATATTTACGATTACTGCTTTCAGACTCTTATCGCCGCTTAAGTTAGCGTTTTCTAACTAAAATCATACCGGAACTGCGTCCTTTTGTCAAGACGCTTTATTGAGAAAATATGATCATTTTCCGGCAGCAGTGCCTTTTATGCCTGCTGTTTCTCTTTGAGTTCCTTCTCCAGTTCCTCGGTGTCGAAATGATCGAAAGAAAGCTCGCAGCCACCTGCTGCACGGCTTACTACATTTACTGCATAATACATGATCGGTTTATATTCTCCGTCCACACTTTCTACGCGGAGCATTTTTCTGTCTTCTGTAACAGAAACTTCTTTTACGTCCTCTCTTGCGGAAAGCTCCTGCACGATCTGCTCTGCCTGCTCCGCTGAAATTGCTTTTGAAAGTCGATAATATCTGCCTACTACCATGATCCTTCATCCTTTCTGTTTTCCGTGGCCCGCACTCTTTGAAGTGCCTTTTCTCCGGACTTTCTTCCCGGAAAATCCACATTTGTAGTTTATTATAACACGGATTTTCCTTCCGGGGCAAAGGTTTCTTGAATTTTTTTCGCACTTTTACCCGTGATATTCTCCTGTTACGGAATCCAGGATGGCGTAAGGGCCCACTTTCCCGTCTTTTTCCACATAGATCTCATAAATCCCGTTTCCAAGATCTTCATAATGATCCGGTTTTAGCCCGCATTCCTTCAGCAGTACTTTTTCGAAAGCGGACTTCCAGTCCCCGCTCACATCAAGAACTCCGGAAAAATCCGACTCCGCAGCATATTCGGACAGAGTTTCTGATTCTGTCTCTGCACTTTTCTTTCCGTTACAGGCAGTCAGTGTCAAAACAGCCGCCAGCATAAGAAAGCCGGTGATCTCTTTTTTCTGTCTTCTCATCGTATATGGTGTCCATTCGCAATCCACGCTTGTTATTTTTGTTCCTCTTCTCAGTCTTCTGCTCTGATCGCCCAGCGCATTTTCGTGGAACGTGCCCGGCCGTTCTGTACACATTCCTGTGCGGAGGGACGGATCACATCTTTGGAATAATCCGCATAAACACCGGCTTTATAGCCTTCCTTCAGGGCTTTTTTCACCAGCTTGTCCTCGCCGGAATGGAAGGTGAGAATGGCCGCTCTTCCGCCCGGCTTCAGGGCACCTGGAAGTTTTTCCATGAAATCATAAAGAACCTCAAATTCCCGGTTTACATCGATGCGGAGCGCCTGAAAAGTACGCTGACAGGTCTTTTTGATGGTATCTTTCTTTTCTTTTTCCGGAAGAAAATCCAGTGTTTTCTCAATGACTTCCCGAAGAGCCGTCGTCGTGTCCATGGGATTGCCTTTCCGTATCTCATCGGTGATGGCTTTGGCAAGCTCTTCACAGTAGGGTTCGTCAGAGTTTTCATAAAGCATTCCTGCCAGTTCATCCCTGGAAATGGTGCGGAGACGCTCTGCTGCGCTGATACCACTCTCCTGATCCAGCCGAAGGTCCAGAGGGCCATCTACTTTGAAAGAGAAACCACGCTTCGGATTGTCGATCTGCATAGAAGAAACGCCCAGATCTGCCAGCAGGAAGTCAAAGCCTCCCACCTCTTTGGCGATTTCATCTACCGTGCAGAAGTTCTGAAGCCTAATCGTCAGGATATCTTCTCCGAAGCCCAGCTCTTCCAGACGTTTTTTTGTCTTGGCCGCCTCTTCGTGATCCACATCCGTTGCATACATATGGCCTTTCCCCTGCAGACATTCCAGCATGGCTTTCGTATGACCGCCGTAGCCCAGTGTCGCATCAAAGCCGGTCTGTCCCGGCTGGATCTCCAGGAAATCGATGATCTCTTTTACCATGATGGAAATATGCATTCCTGCCGGTGTATTTCCTTTTTGGATCACATGCTGGATCGTGTCCTGATATTTCTCCGGCTGGAGCTCTTTGTATTTTTCCTCGAATTTCTTCGGGTATTTTCCTTTATAACGCACCCGCCTCTTGTGGGGCTGCTGTGATTCCTGTGTCATAACATACTCCTTTTTATTTAATCTGCGTCACTTCTGGCTGGAAGTCAGCAAACGCTTCTTCGATCTCTTCTGCCGAACCATAATTGAAATCGTCGTTCAAAATAACAAGTCCATTCGCGCTTACCGTTCCGTCATCGCCAAGAATAAAAATGACTGCTATGGGATTCCCGTCATCATAGGTATAAATACAGACATTATTTTCTGTGATCTCCGGAGCCCACAGAGCTTTTCCTACGCTGCAGATACTTGCAGCCGTCAGCTCTGTAGGACCACTGTATCCATTGATCTGATGAACCATGGAAGTGAGAAATTTATTTTTTACCATTCTTTTCAATTCTTTTGAAAGATTATTCAATTCTTCAGCTTCATCCATAATCTTATAAGGCTCGTCAGATACCGTAACCTCATACACAGCCTCAGGCTCCCCGTACTCTGCCATTCCCACTTCTTTCAACAGATTGCTCACATCCTCACTGGCAGAATAGAGATTTACATAATCTTCGGAACGTACCGCATCTATTACAAGTTCCGCTATTTCTTTTCCTTTCTCATACAAAATATCCGCCTCTGTTTCCTCAGCCTGGCTCGTACATACACTGGCAGAGATCAGCAGACCACACGCAAATGCAGATAACCATTTTTTCATCTTTTTCCCTCCTCAATGCTCGCAGCGTTATTTTCATCCTAACATGAAAGAGAAACTTTGTCATTCTTTTTTAACTTTTTCCTTTTTTGCGTAAAAAATAGCTCCCGACAGCGAAGTGCCGGGAGCTATTCTTATTTTACAAAAAAATTATTTCGCGTTCTTCTCAGCGATTGCTGCCTGAGCTGCTGCCAGACGAGCGATCGGTACACGGAACGGAGAGCAGGATACATAATCCAGGCCAATCTTGTGGCAGAACTCAACAGAGGAGGGATCTCCACCGTGCTCACCACAGATACCAACATGGAGCTTCGGATTAACCGGTTTTCCAAGTTTGATAGCCATCTCCATCAGTTTGCCAACACCAGTCTGATCCAGTTTTGCAAACGGATCGTTCTCGAAGATCTTGGTGTCATAGTAAGCATTTAAGAACTTACCAGCATCATCACGAGAGAATCCGAAGGTCATCTGAGTCAGGTCGTTGGTACCGAAGCAGAAGAAGTCAGCCTCTTTTGCGATCTCGTCAGCGGTCAGAGCTGCACGCGGGATCTCGATCATGGTACCTACCTCGTACTCAAGGTTGATGCCTGCTGCTGCGATCTCAGCATCTGCTGTCTCAACAACAACTTTCTTAACGTATTTTAACTCTTTTACTTCGCAAACCAGCGGGATCATGATCTCCGGTTTTACGGTCCAGTCAGAGTGTTTCTTCTGAACGTTGATAGCTGCACGGATAACAGCTTTGGTCTGCATCTTAGCAATTTCCGGATATGTAACTGCAAGACGGCATCCACGATGACCCATCATCGGGTTGAACTCATGTAAGGAAGCGATGATATTCTTGATGGTCTCAACAGATTTACCCTGAGATTTTGCCAGTTTCTCGATGTCAGCTTCCTCAGTCGGAACGAACTCATGAAGAGGCGGATCCAGGAAACGGATGGTAACAGGGTTACCCTCAAGAGCTTCATACAGAGCTTCGAAGTCGCCCTGCTGATACGGCAGAATCTTCTCCAGAGCTGCTTCTCTCTCTTCAACAGTGTCAGAGCAGATCATCTCACGGAAAGCAGCGATTCTGTCTTCCTCGAAGAACATATGCTCGGTACGGCAAAGACCGATACCTTCTGCACCCAGCTCACGAGCTTTCTTAGCATCTGCAGGAGTATCTGCATTTGTACGAACTTTCAGAGTTCTGAACTCGTCAGCCCAAGCCATAACACGGCCGAACTCACCAGCGATTGTAGCATCTACAGTCTTGATTGCTCCGTCGTAGATGTTACCGGTTGTACCATCGATGGAGATGTAGTCTCCCTCATGGAACTCTTTACCAGCTAAGGTAAATTTCTTATTCTCTTCGTCCATAGCGATGTCGCCGCATCCGGATACACAGCAGGTACCCATACCACGAGCAACTACGGCTGCGTGAGAGGTCATACCACCACGAACAGTTAAGATACCCTGGGAAGCTTTCATACCAGTGATATCTTCCGGAGAAGTCTCAAGACGTACTAATACGACTTTCTCTCCTCTTGCATTCCACTCTTCAGCATCCTCTGCTGTGAATACGATCTTACCGCAAGCAGCACCCGGAGAAGCACCAAGTCCTTTTCCGATCGGAGTAGCAGCTTTTAATGCAGCAGCATCAAACTGCGGATGCAGCAGAGTATCCAGGTTACGAGGATCGATCATAGCAACTGCCTCTTCCGGAGTCTTATGTCCCTCGTCTACCAGATCGCAGGCGATCTTCAGAGCAGCCGGAGCTGTTCTCTTACCGTTACGGCACTGAAGCAT
>CAKRQP010000103.1:0-8581 GCA_934393555.1 uncultured Lachnospiraceae bacterium | reverse complement strand
GCCGTTGCTTATGACTCGTAGTATACTCAAAAATCCGGTCTTGTCAACACCCTTTTTTAAATTTTTTCAACCGGACGTTCTGGACACAGGCCACAGACCCGTGCTTCGCACTATCGCTGCTTACGCAGCTTTTGTCTGAGGCTTATGGGCGTTCCGCCCATAACAAAATGAAAATCCAGTCTACCGCAAACAAGTTTGCGTATCCTGTCCTTTCATTTTGCTAATGTCCAGAACTGTTACAAAAAATTTAAAAAAACAGGGATTTACAAACGGGGCAAAATGAGATATAGTAAGACCCATGAAATTTGATGACGAAGGTGTCAGAAGGTTCCGAAACGGGGCTTTCTGACACCTTTTTTCGTTGCAGCAGGCAAGGAGGAAAATGTGATGGCAGTAAAATATGTATTTGTGACAGGCGGTGTGGTTTCCGGTCTGGGCAAAGGGATCACGGCGGCCTCCCTGGGACGTCTTTTGAAGGCCAGGGGATATCAGGTGACCATGCAGAAGTTTGATCCCTATATCAATGTAGACCCGGGTACGATGAACCCGATCCAGCATGGAGAGGTTTTCGTAACGGATGACGGTACGGAGACAGATCTGGATCTCGGTCATTATGAACGGTTTATTGATGAGAGCCTGGACAAAAATTCCAACGTGACCACCGGTAAAATTTACTGGTCTGTTCTTCAGAAGGAACGTCATGGGGATTACGGCGGAGGTACCGTACAGGTCATTCCGCATATTACAAACGAGATCAAGAGCCGGTTCTATCGGGCCAAAGAGGAGAATGAGGACCGGATCGCTATTATAGAGGTAGGCGGAACTGTCGGAGATATTGAAAGCCAGCCTTTTCTGGAGGCCATCCGTCAGTTTCAGCACGATGTAGGTCATGAAAATGCCGTTCTGGTGCATGTGACACTGATCCCTTATCTGAAAGCTTCAGAAGAACTGAAGACGAAGCCGACACAGGCCAGCGTCAAAGAGCTTCAGGGCATGGGACTTCAGCCGGACGTTCTGGTATGTCGAAGTGAATATCCGATCCCGGACGAAGTGAAAGCCAAGATCGCTCTGTTCTGTAATGTACCGGTTTATCATGTGCTGCAGAATCTGGATGTGGAGTATTTATACGAAGCACCGCTTGCCATGGAAAAAGAAAATCTGGCTCAGGTGGTCCTGGAAAGTCTCCATCTGCCCTGCAGAGAGCCGGATCTGACGGAATGGAAGGAAATGGTGGAAAATTTACGCCATCCGGAACAGGAAGCAGAGATCGCCATGGTCGGAAAATATACCCAGCTGCATGATGCTTATTTAAGTGTGGTAGAGGCACTGAAGCATGGCGGTATCGCAAGCCGTGTCAATGTCCGCATCCGCTGGGTGGATTCTGAGGAGATCACCGATGAGAATGTAGCGGAAAAGCTTGCCGGTGTGGATGGTATCCTGGTTCCCGGCGGTTTTGGCCCCAGAGGTACGGAAGGAATGATCACTGCCATTCGTCACGCAAGAGAGAAAAAGATTCCTTTCCTTGGGATCTGTCTCGGAATGCAGATGGCTATTGTAGAATATGCAAGAGATGTCCTGGGTTATACGGATGCAAACAGCATTGAGCTGGATCCGGAGACCACGCATCCGGTCATTGCCCTGATGCCGGATCAGGAGGACGTTGAGGATCTGGGAGGAACGCTTCGTCTGGGCGCTTATCCTTGTATATTAAAAGAAGGAACCCGTTCCAGAGAGCTCTTTGGAAAAGAAGAGATCAGTGAGCGTCATCGTCATCGTTATGAGGTGAACAATAAATATCGTGCAGAGTTTGAAGCAAAAGGGATGACGGTTGCCGGCTGTTCCCCGGATAAACGAATCGTGGAGATGATCGAAGTGGTGGATCATCCGTATTTTGTAGGAACACAGGGGCATCCGGAGTTCAAGTCCAGACCGAACCATGCGCATCCGCTTTTCAGAGGACTTGTGACAGCAGCGGCTGCATATGCGAAGGAAAAGTAAGCGACTGCGTTCACGGGCAGGCGGCAAAAGCAGCTTACGAATGTCCGTTTTACAAATATTCCCAGGAAAGGATGAAAACAGATGAGTGAGAGGAAAGGTTTATATAGAGAACAGTTTGAGCATGACAACTGTGGTATCGGTGCCGTTGTAAACAGCAAGGGCATCAAGAGCCACAAGACCGTGGAAAATGCTCTTCATATCGTAGAGAATCTGGAACACCGCGCCGGTAAAGATGCAGAAGGAAAGACAGGAGACGGCGTAGGTATCCTTTTACAGGTGTCCCACAAATTCTTCAGTAAGGTGGCAAAAGAGGAAGGCTTTGAGATCGGCGGAGAGAGAGATTATGGTATCGCACAGCTGTTTCTCCCGCAGGATGAGATGAAGCGGAACCAGGCCAAAAAGATGTTTGAGATCATTGCCGGAAAAGAAGGACTGACACTTCTCGGTTTCCGTAAAGTGCCGGTAGCGGCTGAAGTGCTTGGCGAAAAGGCGAGAAGATGTATGCCGTATATCATGCAGGCGTTTCTGAAACGGCCGGAGGATGTGGAAAAAGGACTGGATTTTGACCGGAAACTTTATATTGCCAGAAGAGTTTTCGAGCAGAGCAACGATAACACCTACGTGGTTTCCATGTCCAGCCGGACGATCGTATACAAAGGAATGTTCCTGGTGGGACAGCTCCGTACCTTCTTCGCAGACCTGCAGGATCCGGATTACGAGTCTGCGATCGCCATGGTCCATTCCCGTTTCAGCACCAACACCAATCCCAGCTGGGAAAGAGCCCATCCGAACCGTTTCATCGTTCACAATGGTGAGATCAACACCATCCGCGGAAATGCCGACAAGATGCTGGCCCGTGAGGAAACGATGTCCTCTGACTATCTGAAAGGACAGCTTTACAAGGTGCTTCCGGTGGTAGATACCAGAGGTTCTGACTCTGCCATGCTGGATAACACCCTGGAATTTCTGGTCATGAGCGGTATGGAACTTCCGCTGGCTGTCATGATAGCCATTCCGGAGCCCTGGTCCAACAATCATACGATCTCTCAGGAAAAACGTGATTTTTATCAGTATTATGCGACCATGATGGAGCCCTGGGACGGTCCTGCCTCCATTCTGTTTTCTGATGGTGATGTGATGGGAGCTGTTCTGGACCGTAATGGTTTAAGACCTTCCCGTTACTATATCATGAAAAACGGTGATGTGATCCTTTCTTCTGAAGTAGGCGTTCTGCCGGTTCCGGAGGAAGAGATCGTTTTAAAGGAGCGTCTGCATCCCGGAAAAATGCTTCTTGTGGATACGGTGAAGCATAAGATCTTTGAGGATGAAGAGCTGAAAGAATACTATGCGAAAAAACAGCCTTACGGCGAATGGCTGGACAGCAACCTGGTAGAGCTTCATGACCTGAAGATCCCTAACATCAAGGTGGAAGAGTTTTCCGATGAAGAGAGGGCACGGCTGCAGAAGGCCTTTGGCTATACCTATGAGGAGTACCGGAAATCCATTCTGGAGATGGCGTTGAACGGCGGCGAAGGAACGGCTGCCATGGGTGTGGATACCCCGCTGGCTGTGCTTTCCAAACAGCACCGTCCTCTTTTTGATTATTTCAAACAGCTTTTTGCACAGGTTACCAACCCGCCAATCGATGCGATCCGTGAGGAGATCGTCACCAGTACCACCGTTTATGTGGGAAAAGACGGCAACCTTTTGAAAGAGCAGCCGGAAAACTGTCAGGTTCTGAAGGTGAATAACCCGATCCTGACCAATACGGACATGCTGAAGATCAAGCATATGCATGTGGAAGGCTTCCGTGTGGCGGAGGTTCCCATCACTTATTATAAAAGCACCAAGCTGGAACGTGCCATTGAGCGTCTCTTTGTAGAAGTGGATAAGGCTTACCGTGACGGAGCCAATATCCTGGTCCTGACAGACCGTGGAGTGGATGAGAACCGTGTTCCCATGCCGTCTCTTCTTGCGGTTTCTGCCGTTCACCAGCATCTGGTAAAAACAAAGAAACGTACCTCTCTGGCCGTGATCCTGGAATCCGGAGAGCCCAGGGAAGTGCATCATTTTGCAACCCTTTTGGGTTATGGTGCCAGCGCAGTCAATCCCTATCTGGCACAGGATACCATTAAGGAGCTTATCGATCAGGGACTGCTGGAAAAAGACTATTATGCAGCAGTGGATGATTATAACCATGCGGTTTTAAGCGGTATCGTAAAGATCGCTTCCAAGATGGGTATTTCTACGATCCAGTCTTATCAGGGTTCACAGATCTTTGAGGCCATCGGTATTTCTGAGGATGTGATCGAGAAATATTTCACTGGCACAGTCAGCCGTGTAGGCGGGATCACCATTGAAGATATCGCCAGAGATGTGGATGAACGCCACAGCAAAGCCTTTGATCCTCTGGGACTGAATACAGATCTCACTCTGGACAGCATGGGCAAACACAAGATGAGAAGCGAGGGCGAGACGCATCGTTATAATCCGAAGACGATCCATCTTCTGCAGCAGGCTGCATGGAAGGGCGATTATAAGATCTTTAAGGAGTACAGCAGCATGGTGGACGAGGAAACCAGCGGAAACTTAAGAAGCCTTCTGGATTTCCGTTATGCAGACCAGCCGATCCCGCTCGAAGAAGTGGAGAGCGTGGACAGCATCGTCCGTCATTTCAAGACCGGTGCAATGTCCTACGGTTCGATCTCCCAGGAAGCCCATGAGACTCTGGCTCTGGCCATGAACATGCTTCACGGAAAATCAAATACCGGTGAGGGCGGTGAAAGCGATGACCGTCTGGATTCCAAAGGAATGGAGCATGACCGTTGTTCTGCGATCAAGCAGGTAGCCTCCGGCCGTTTTGGTGTGACCAGCCGTTATCTTGTCAGCGCCGACGAGATCCAGATCAAAATGGCGCAGGGTGCAAAACCCGGCGAGGGCGGTCATCTTCCGGCCAAGAAAGTATATCCCTGGGTGGCAAAAACCAGACATTCTACGCCTGGCGTCAGCCTGATCTCTCCGCCGCCTCATCATGACATCTACTCCATTGAGGATCTGGCAGAGCTGATCTATGATCTGAAAAATGCCAACCAGTATGCAAGGATCTCGGTCAAACTGGTATCCGAAGCCGGTGTGGGAACAGTCGCAGCCGGTGTGGCAAAGGCAGGAGCCCAGGTTATCCTGATCTCCGGTTATGACGGAGGTACGGGAGCCGCTCCGGAAAGCTCCATTCACAATGCAGGTCTTCCCTGGGAGCTCGGTCTTTCCGAGACCCATCAGACTCTGCTTCAGAATGGTCTCAGAAGCCGTGTCATCATTGAGACAGACGGAAAACTCATGAGTGGCCGTGACGTGGCAGTTGCAGCGCTTCTTGGTGCAGAAGAATTCGGTTTTGCCACGGCTCCTCTGGTAACCATGGGCTGTGTCATGATGCGTGTCTGTAACCTGGATACCTGTCCTGTGGGCGTGGCAACACAGAATCCGGAGCTTCGCAAGAGATTCAAGGGAAAACCGGAATATGTGGTAAACTTCATGCGTTTCATTGCGGAAGAACTCCGTGAATATATGGCAAAGCTCGGTGTACGGACACTGGAAGAAATGGTGGGAAGAACAGATCTTCTGAAGGTAAAAGAGCATGCGGAAAATCCCATGGCTTCCAAGATGAATCTGGACGGCATCCTTTACAATCCGTATCTGGGACAGAACCAGCACTTCAAAAAAGAAGCAGTCTATGATTTTAAACTGGAGCAGACCAAGGATAAAAAGGTTCTCTGGAAGAAGCTGAAAGGTGCTGTGGAAAAGGGTGAGAAGGCTTCTCTGAAGGTAGAAGTATCCAATACCGACCGTGCCTTTGGCTCTATCCTGGGTTCTGAGATCACCAGCCGTTATAAAAACGGTCTGCCGGAGGATACCATCACCCTGAACTGTACAGGAGCCGGCGGCCAGAGCTTTGGCGCTTTCATTCCGAAAGGCTTAAGCATCTGTCTTACCGGAGACTGCAATGATTATATGGGCAAAGGTCTGTCAGGCGGTAAGATCACAGTAACAGCACCGGCTAAGAGAACCTACAAAGCAGAAGATAACATCATCATCGGAAACGTAGCTCTTTACGGCGCCACCAGCGGTGAGGCTTATATCAACGGTGTGGCAGGTGAGCGTTTCGCAGTCCGGAACTCCGGTGCAACGGCAGTTGTGGAAGGGGTAGGCGAGCATGGCTGCGAATACATGACCGGCGGCCGTGTGGCAGTTCTCGGAAAAACAGGCAAAAACTTCGCAGCAGGAATGAGCGGTGGTATCGCTTACGTGCTGGATGAGGAAAATGAGCTCTACAAGAACCTGAACAAAGCAATGATCCACATTGAAAAAGTGGAGGAGAAATATGACATTCAGGAGCTTCGTGAGATGATCGAAAAACATGTACAGGAGACCGGTTCTGAAAAGGGACAGAGGATCCTGGACAATTTCGAAGAGTATCTGCCCAGGTTTAAGAAGATCATTCCTGTCGACTACAAGAAGATGATCACCTTAAGCACCAAGCTTGAGGAAAAGGGAATGTCCAGAGAACAGGCACAGATGGAAGCTTTCTACGAGAGTTTTCAGGTGAAATAAGCGGGAGGTAGAAGAAAGATGGGAAAACCAACAGGATTTTTAGAGTATGACCGGGAGACTTCCACAGCGGAAGCTCCCCTTGAGAGGATCAAGCATTTCCATGAGTTCAAAACTCCGCTGAAGCTGGAAGAACAGAGAAAGCAGGCAGCGCGCTGCATGGAGTGCGGCGTTCCCTTCTGCCAGTCCGGCTGCATGATCGGCGGTATGGCTTCCGGCTGCCCTCTGCACAATCTGGTGCCGGAGACCAATGATCTGGTATACCGTGGAAATCTCAGACAGGCGTATCTGAGACTGTCCAAGACCCACAGCTTTCCGGAATTTACCTGCCGTGTGTGTCCTGCTCTCTGTGAGGCCGCCTGTACCTGTAACGTAAACGGGGAACCGGTATCTACCAAAGAAAACGAGCGTGCCATCATTGAAACCGCTTATGCGGAGGGCTGGGTAAAACCGGAACCGCCCAAGGTACGGACCGGTAAAAAGGTAGCCGTTATCGGAAGCGGACCTTCCGGTCTGGCTGCCGCCATGCAGCTGAACCGGCGCGGTCATGAAGTGACCGTTTATGAAAGACATGACCGGATCGGCGGTCTGCTCCGCTATGGTATCCCCAACATGAAGCTGGAAAAAAGTGTGCTGGACCGGCGGATCCATCTGATGGAAGAGGAAGGTGTGAAATTTGTCACGGGCGTGGATGTCGGAAAAGACATCAAAGCAGAAGAGCTGACGAAAAACTTTGACCGGGTGATCCTGGCCTGCGGCGCTTCCAATCCCCGAGACATCAAAGTGCCTGGAAGAGACGCAAAGAACATTTTCTTTGCCGTGGATTTTCTTTCCAAAGTCACCAAAAGCCTTCTGGATTCCGGTGAAAAGGAGCAGATTTCCAAAGAGGTGAGAAGCCTTGCGGAAGGAAAGCACGTTCTTGTCATCGGCGGAGGTGATACCGGAAACGACTGTGTGGGAACCAGTATCCGTCTGGGTGCAAAATCCGTGACTCAGCTGGAGATGATGCCCAAGCCGAGCGAGACCAGAACACCGTCCAATCCCTGGCCTCAGTGGCCCAGAGTCCTGAAGACCGATTACGGCCAGGAGGAAGCCATCGCTGTTTTCGGTCATGATCCCCGGATCTATCAGACTACAGTGACGGAGTTTATCAAGGACGAAAAGGGAGCGGTCAAGCAGGCAAAGATCGTCAGCCTGAAACCGGTGAAGGATGAAAAGACAGGAAGAATGAATATGGTTCCTGTCGAAGGAACCGAGAAGGTTATCGAGGTAGGTCTGGTGCTTATCGCAGCAGGTTTTCTGGGAAGTCAGTCCTATGTGACAGATGCCTTTAAGGTGAAGGTCAATGGAAGGACTAATGTGGAGACCGCTCCCGATGAGTATGAGAGCAGCGTTCCTGGCATATTTGCAGCAGGCGATATGCACAGGGGCCAGTCGCTGGTTGTGTGGGCGATCCGCGAGGGGCGGATGGTTGCAGAAAAAGTTGACGAATCCCTTATGGGATATACCAACCTGTAGGCTTTTGGAAAGCCAGAGGGAAAAATTGCAGGGGGAAAACCATCGGAGTTGCGCCAGTCCTGGTTTTCCCCCTGCACCCCCTTTCCAGGGCACGCTAGAAAATAGGGGGCTTACGTCATACCGCTGTGCGGAGATGATAGGGTGTTTGGTGCTTCATATTGGAAATCTGAATTGTGAGATTTCAGTACAAGCCACTAAATACTATATTGTTGCTATGTTTTAGTGTGACGTAAGCTTCTTATTTTTTTTATGTTTTATATCCAGTAACTCCTGTCATTTCATACAGTTCTTGTGTGACGTAAGCCCCTTATTTTCTAAGCGGGCCCGCAGGGAGGAGTGCAGAGGAGGGCGGCGGGCTCGCGACTTTGAGCCGCCCTCCTTTGCATATATTTTCCTTGACAAAAAAAATCCCCATTGCTATAATACAAAACTATAGAACAAGGGCGTTCTTACCTCACAA
>CAKRQP010000102.1:0-8584 GCA_934393555.1 uncultured Lachnospiraceae bacterium | reverse complement strand
TTTCCACAGCCGGTCTCGCCCATGATGGCCACGGTCTCTCCGGGATTGACGGTAAAGGAAATATTGTGGAGCACCGGCAGGTCTCCGTCCTCATACTGGAAGGAAACGTTTCTAAACTCGATCTTTCCGTTGAAACGGCCGGGATGGGGTTTTGCATCCTTGTGATCTTTGATCTTCGGTTCGGAGTAGTAAAGCTCCATGACCTTTCTCGATGCAGCGGAAAAACGCTGAAACTCGTTCATGATATTTCCCATCTGGCGCATAGGGTTGGCGATGGCCCAGATGAGACCGGAGAAAGCCACATATTCACCCATCGTGAGCTGGCCTCTGATCAGGAAAACGCCGCCGACAGCCAGCATGACAACAGGCATCAGGTTGGCAATGCTCTCCACATAGGGGAAAAACTTCAGCCAGACCATAGCGGTAGCCTTATTGGTTTCGCAGAATTCCCGGTTGGCCCGGTCAAATTTTTCGATTTCATGATCTTCCCGTGCAAAGGCTTTGACCACCCGGTTTCCGGAGATGTTTTCCTGGGCACAGGTGTTCATCTGGGAAAGTTTCTCACGGAGCAGTGCGTGCATGGGAGCCACCCGGTTCCGGAACAGGTAGATGATCCAGAAAACAAAGGGGGAGATCACCAGCAGACAGAGTGCCATTTTCCAGTTGGTATAGAGGAAAAAAATGGCCGCCGCCGCAAAGAGGGAAAAGGACTCGATGACCATACGGACGATCCAGGCTACCATATGACGGATGGCATCCAGGTCTCCCGTGAGACGGGTCATAAGATCACCGGTGCGGTAGGTGCTGTAAAAAGTCATGTCCTGACGCTGGATCTTGTCATACAGATCGTTGCGGACCCGGTAAAGGACAGCCTGGGATACGTTCTCATAGATCATGCAGGTGCCATAGACAATGACACAGCGCAGGATTGTAAAAAGCACCATGGCAAGGATGAGCCGGTAAAAAAGCTCGCGGTCCGTATCCAGGTTCTGGCGGGCATTTTCCCCGGTGAGGAAAAGATCAATGATCTTTCCGGAAAAATACGGGACGGTCAGCTGTAGAATGTTGTAGACTACAGTGCCGGCCATTCCCACAAAATAAATCCCGCGGTAGCCCTTCATGTTTTCCCAGAGCCATTGGAGCTTCGTTTTCGGGAATGGATCAGTCTCTTGTTTCATAATAAATACCTCCTCCATCAGGCAGTTAAAGTTAAAGGGATTGTATCAATTTTTTTCAGAATGTGATATAATCCGATTATTAAAAAATGGAATGTTTCTATTCTTTTGAGCGTGCAAAGGAGGATTTTCTCCATGAAAAATCTGTTTGAGTACACGGACATCTTGCACTCTCCGATCGAAGCGTTTACCTGTGTCACCGGAAGCTTTCAGCTGCCTGTGGAGGCGCACTGGCATTATTTTATGGAAGTGATTTATATGCAGGAAGGCTCCGTTCTGGTGACCTGCAACGATGCCTGTAAGCGTATGGAGGCCGGAAGCGTCATGTTTTTTCCGCCTCAGTCGGTTCACACCATTCATGCGGACGGCGGGAAAAGATACCGTTACTTTTGTATCAAGTTTAACCTCAACCGGATCCATCTGACAGGAAGCTATCTGCCGGATCTGAACCTTGCTTTTCGAAGAGTGGCGGCACTTCCCTGTCCGCCGATCCTTTTTACACCGGAAAATCTCCCGGATGTGGATCTGAGGCTTTTTTTCGAGGATGTAGAACGGGAATACAGGGAAAAGAGGTATGGCTATGACGCATCGATCTATTCCTCTTTTGCATCCCTGATGCTCAAAATCTTAAGGATCTGGCATTGCCAGGGGATCTCGCTTGATCTGGAGAGCTCATCGGAGACAGAAGAAACCAGGATCCAGGATATCCTGGTTTATATTGACCGCCATTCCCAGGAGAATATTAATATAGAAGAACTGGCTCACCATTATAATATGAGCTACTCTTATTTTGCAAAGATGTTCCTGAGATATTATGGGCAGAGCTGCAAGCAGTACATCGAGTTCATCCGGCTGAGCAAGGTGGAAAATTTCCTGCTGTTCACGGATTACGACCTGAATTATATTGCTGCTGAAACCGGCTTCGCAGACTGCAGCCATCTGATCCGGACCTTCAAAAAGCACTATCAGATCACACCCAAGCAGTTTCGCCTCCGGAGCCGGACCATCGGAAATGGTCTCGTGCCGGAAGAAATGAGGGCGGCAGGAACCTGACCGGAGAGCAGAACAAAAAAAGTGCTTGCCAATTCAAAAAAGGTATGTTATAGTAAAAAACTGTGATATATTATTTTCCTTGTTCCCTGCATGGGTCAGGGGGCCAGAGACCATAAGGAGGTGCGAAGAGCATGAACAAATACGAATTAGCACTGGTTCTGAACGCAAAGGTTGAAGATGACGTTAGAACAGCTACTCTCGAGAAAGTGAAAGGACTGGTTGAGCGTTTCAACGGTACCATCACAAACGTGGACGAGTGGGGCAAGAAGAGACTTGCTTACGAGATCCAGAAGATGAAAGAGGGCTACTACTACTTCATCCAGTTTGATGCAGATGCTGCATGCCCGGCTGAGCTGGAGAAACGTGTACGCATCATGGATAACGTTCTCAGATACCTGATCGTCAGACCTGAAGTATAAATCTGACTGAGAGAAGGAGATTCCATGAATAAAGTTATTTTAATGGGGCGCTTGACAAGAAATCCTGAAGTTCGTTATTCCGCAGGGGACAGTTCCATGGCCATTGCCAGATACACCCTTGCTGTTGACCGCAGATTCGCCAGAAGAGGCGAGGACAACAACGGAGCCACTGCAGATTTTATCTCCTGTGTGGCTTTCGGACGCAGTGCTGAGTTTGCTGAGAAGTATTTTCATCAGGGACTCAAGGTGGTAGTCACCGGACGTATCCAGACCGGCAGCTACGTGAATAAGGACGGACAGAAGGTTTATACGACAGACGTTGTCGTAGAAGACCAGGAGTTTGCGGAGAGCAAAGCATCATCCATGGCGAATGGCAGTAACGGAGGTTACAGCGATTATCAGCCAGCAGCCCCGGCACCGGCAGCAAAGCCTGCACCCAGTGCAGCAGTCGGTGATGGATTTATGAATATTCCGGACGGCATTGATGAAGAGTTACCGTTCGACTAAGTGAAGGAGGTTACCACCATGGCTTACAATAGAGCAGAGAAAAGCGATTCTCCCATGAAGAGAAGAGGCGGACGCAGAAGAAAGAAAGTTTGCGTATTCTGTGGCAAAGAGAATAACGAGATCGATTACAAGGATGTTAACAAACTGAAAAGATACGTTTCCGAGAGAGGAAAGATCCTTCCGAGAAGAATCACCGGAAACTGTGCAAAACATCAGAGAGCTCTGACTGTTGCTATCAAGAGAGCACGTCACATTGCACTGATGCCCTACGTTCAGGACTAATTCATCTATGTATGAGCAGCGCACCATCGAAGGATGGTGCGCTTTTTGCATATAAAGCCTGCACAGCAGGCCGGACTTAGAATGCATGACAGAAAAGGAGGAATACTATGACCCATATCATTCATAAAACGATCAAATCCCGGGCTGACGGCCTGGAACTTTCCGTTCTTGAGATCGCTCCGGAAGGGGAACTTCGCGGGATCGTGCAGCTGGTCCACGGAATGAGTGAAAATAAAGAACGCTATCAGCCCTTTATGGAATATCTGGCAGCGGAAGGTTTTCTGACGGTGATCCATGACCACAGAGGCCACGGTGCCAGTGTACGCCAGAAGCAGGATCTCGGCTATATGTACGGAGGCGGTGCAGAGGCTCTTTTGGATGATATTTTTCTCATCAACGAGACTCTCCGGAAAAAATATCCGGAGCTTCCGCTGATCCTTTTCGGTCACAGCATGGGATCCCTGGCCGTACGGAGCTTTGTGAAAGAGCACGACGACTGTGTGGATGCCCTGATCGTCTGTGGTTCCCCATCCAGAAACCCGGCGCTGCCGTTTGGAAGATTTCTGGCAAAGAGCGCAAAACTGCTCTTTGGAGGCCGCCATGTCTGCCATTTCATAGAATCCATTTCCTTCGGCTCCTATGCTGCCCGGTTTTCGGATGAGAAAAACAGGTTTGCCTGGGTCTGCTCGGACCGGAAAGTGGTGGAGGCCTATGCTGCCTCTGAACTTTGTGGCTTTACCTTTACTGCGGATGCCTATCTGACACTTTTTGAACTGATGCGGCGCACGTATGAGAAAAAAGGCTGGCGGGTAACGAAGCCGGAGCTTCCGATCCTTTTTGTCGGCGGAGAAAACGATCCCTGCATTGGAAGCCGCAGAAAATTTGGCGAAGCCATTCATACGATGGAAGAGGCCGGCTACCGGAATGTGAAAGGCCATCTCTATCCGGGCATGCGCCATGAGATCCTCAATGAAACCGGCAGACAGCAGGTTTTCCGGGAAATCCGACGGTATTTATCAAAAGAAGGATTTTAAGCTTCCATAACTCTCAAAAAAATGGTATGATTGGAAGGTAAGCATCCATTAACGTATCAGGCAGACGCAGAGATTTTTCCGCGGCTGTATGCAGGAGTTGGATATGAAAAAGACGAAAATCAAATATAAGGGAAAACTGAAGTCGTATATGCAGTGGCCGGTGGTCTTTCTGGTGATCCTGGCGATCATGAATGTGGTGGTTTATACCGTCTCTGTAAAAGCCGGACTGGTTGTTTCCGGTTTCCTTGCACTTTTCGGAGTGCTGACACTGCTTCTGATCTTCCGGCACAGGCCGCTGATCCTGAACGACCTGATTTCCTTTGCCACCCAGTACGGACAGGTACAGAAGACGCTTCTGGATGAATTCAGCATCCCTTATGCACTTCTGGATTCCGATGGCCGGCTCATCTGGATGAATGAAGAATTTTCCCTGACGGTAGGCAAGGATAAAGATTACAGGAAAAACATCCAGACCCTTTTTCCGGAGATACACAGTGGTACGATGCCGGGACTGAAAGGGGTAAAAGAGATCGAGATCCATTACGAGGACAAGGATTTCTGCGCCCGCCTTCAGCGGGTTTCCGTGCAGAGTCTGGAAGATGCTGTCAATATCCTGGAGATTCCGAAGGACCGGAATTATGTGATCGCTCTGTATCTCTTTGACAACACGGAGCTGAACCATTATATTCAGGAGAATCAGGACCAGAAAATGGTTCCGGGACTGATCTATCTGGATAACTACGATGAGGCGCTGGACAGCGTGGAAGAGGTACGCCGTTCCCTTCTGGTGGCTCTGATCGATCGAAAGATCACCAAGTATATCTCCAATTATGACGGCATCGTCAAGAAATTTGAGACAGACAAATATTTCATTGTCATTAAGAACAAATATCTGAAGGAACTGCAGGCCAACCGTTTTTCTCTTCTGGAAGAAGTGAAAGCGGTCAATATCGGTAATGAGATGAGCGTCACCTTAAGTATCGGTATCGGTGTCAATGGCGGCAGCTATCAGCAGAATTATGAATTTTCCAGGATCGCGATCGAGCTGGCTCTGGGCCGCGGCGGCGATCAGGCCGTAGTGAAGGAGAATGACAAGATCTCCTATTACGGTGGAAAATCACAGCAGATGGAGAAAAACACCCGTGTGAAGGCCCGTGTGAAAGCGCAGGCCCTCCGGGAATTTATCGAAAACAGCGAAGAAGTAGTGGTTATGGGCCACAAGATCACGGATATTGACAGCCTTGGTTCTGCGGTCGGTATTTACCGGGCAGCGAAGATGCTGGACAAGAAAGCCCATATCGTACTGGGAGATATCAACAGCTCCATCCGTCCCTGGGTCAACATGTTCCGCAACAGCCGGGATTTTGATGAAGATATGTTTGTCACCCATGAGCAGGCGGAAGCCATTGTCAATCCGCAGACGGTTCTTGTGGTGGTGGATACCAACCGGCCGTCTCTTTGCGAATGTGAATCCCTTCTGGATATGACGAAGGTTATCGTGATCCTTGACCATCACCGCAGATGCAGTGACGTCATCGAAAATGCGGTGCTTTCCTATATTGAGCCGTTTGCTTCCTCAGCCTGTGAAATGGTGGCGGAGATCCTTCAGTATTTCACAGATGATGTGCGTCTGAAGACGGTGGAAGCCGACTGTATTTATGCGGGTATCATCGTAGATACGAACAATTTTGTGGCAAAGACGGGTGTGCGTACCTTTGAGGCGGCTGCGTACCTTCGAAGGAGCGGCGCAGATGTGACAAGAGTCAGAAAGCTCTTCCGGGACGATATCACCTCGTATAAGGCAAGGGCAGAGGCTGTGCGTCACGCGGAAATTTTCATGCGTGAGTATGCGATCTCCCGTTGTCCCAGTGAAAATCTGGAGAGCCCGACAGTGGTAGGAGCACAGGCAGCCAACGAGCTTCTGAATATCGTAGGGATCAAGGCATCCTTTGTGCTGACGGAGTTCCAGGGAAAGATCTATATCAGTGCCAGAGCCATTGATGAGGTCAATGTGCAGATCATCATGGAGCGTCTTGGCGGCGGCGGCCATCAGAATATTGCCGGCGCCCAGCTTGCAGATATGACTATGAGCGAGGCAATCAATAAACTGAAAGAAGTTTTGACAAAAATGACAGAAGAAGGAGCGATTTAACATGAAAGTAATCTTAACAGCAGATGTAAAATCTCTTGGAAAAAAAGGTGAGATCGTCGACGTAAGCGACGGATACGCCAGAAATATGCTGCTTCCCAAAAAACTCGGTGTGGAAGCAAACTCAAAAAACATCAATGATCTGAAGCTTCAGAAAGCCAACGAGGACAAAGTGGCAAAGGAGATCCTGGAGCAGGCGAAAGCTCTTGCGGCTGAGATCGCCGAGAAATCTGTGACACTGTCTATCAAAGTCGGTGAGGGCGGAAAGACCTTCGGTTCTGTTTCCAGCAAAGAGATCGCCGAGGCAGCCAAAGCACAGATCGATCTGGAACTTGACAAGAAGAAGATCCAGCTTTCCAGCCCCATCCGTACACTGGGTGTGACCATGGTTCCTGTCAAGCTTCACCCCAAGGTAACTGCTGAACTGAAGGTACATGTAAAAGAGGCTTAAGAGAATGGAAGAAGCGCTGATCAAACGGGTTCTGCCCCATAGCGTGGAGGCTGAGCAGTCGGTCATCGGTTCCATGATCATGGACCGGGATGCCATCATGACAGCCTCGGAAGTCATTACAAGTGAAGATTTTTACCAGAGCCAGTATGGTGTCCTTTTCGATGCCATGCTGGAACTTTATAATGAGGGAAAACCGGTAGATCTGGTCACTCTTCAGGAGCGCCTGAGAGAAAAAGATGTGCCGCCGGAGATCAGCAGCCTGGAGTTTGTAAAAGACCTTCTGGATGCGGTCCCAACCTCCGCCAATGTGCGGCACTATGCCACGATCGTTCAGGAAAAATCGATGCTCCGTAAGCTCATCAAGGTCAATGAGGAAATTGCCAATACCTGTTATCTGGCAAAGGAACGGACGGAGGATATTCTGGAGGAAACGGAGAAAAAAATCTTTGACCTGCTCCAGTACCGGAGCACCGGAGATTTTGTTCCGATCAAACAGGTGGTCCTGAACGCTCTGGACAAGATCGAAAAAGCATCAAAAAACAAAGGAACCGTTACAGGCATTCCTACCGGTTTTATCGATCTGGATTATAAAACTTCCGGCTTTCAGCCCTCGGATCTCATTCTGATCGCAGCCCGTCCTTCTATGGGAAAAACGGCTTTCGTCCTGAATGTAGCCCAGAACATGGCTTTTAAGGAAGGGAAGACCGTAGCAATCTTCAGTCTTGAGATGTCCAAAGAACAGCTGGTAAACCGTCTGTTCTCCCTGGAATCCAAGGTGGATTCCCAGGCACTCCGAACCGGAAATCTGACGGATGAAGACTGGGCGAAGCTCATTGAAGGAGCCGCTGTTGTCGGAAAATCCAATCTGATCATCGATGATACCCCTGGTATCTCCATTGCCGAGCTCCGCAGCAAGTGCCGGAAATTCAAACTGGAGCATAACCTTGGGATTATCATCATCGACTACCTGCAGCTGATGAGCGGCGGCAAACGTTCCGAATCCCGTCAGCAGGAGATCTCCGAGATCTCCCGTTCCTTAAAAGCCGTAGCCAGAGAACTGAACGTTCCTGTTGTAGCCCTTTCTCAGCTTTCCCGTGCTGTGGAACAGCGTCCGGATCACCGTCCCATGCTTTCCGACCTCCGTGAATCCGGAGCGATCGAGCAGGATGCCGACGTAGTTATGTTCCTCTACCGTGACGACTACTACAACAAAGACACCGACAAGAAAAACATTGCCGAAGTCATCATCGCAAAACAACGAAACGGCCCCATCGGAACCGTAGAACTCGTATGGCTGCCGAATTACACCAAGTTCGCAAACATGAAAAAGTAGAGCCGTGCAGACAGATGGCGAATTTTGCGATTTCTTTTCGTGTTCATGCCACAGAAAATGTGTTACACTGATTCTGTAAGTGTTGGGGCAGTTTTGCCCTGAGAATGAACATGAAGGGGAGAAAAAATTTCATGGATGAAAAAAGGTATTTGATCTCTGATGCAGCCAAAGCCGTTCAGGC
>CAKRQP010000101.1:0-8606 GCA_934393555.1 uncultured Lachnospiraceae bacterium | reverse complement strand
TTACTCTCCCAGTGCCTCCAGTGCTGCGGAAAGAGCTGCCACTTTCTCATCGGCATCTTTCTCGTCAGCGCCTTTGATGCCGGCATAATATTTGATCTTCGGCTCCGTACCGGAAGGACGCACACAAATCCATGCCTTGTCTTCCAGCTCAAAATAGAGCACGTTGGATTTCGGAAGGGTCAGTTCGGAGGTTTCTCCGGTCGTTACATCGGTACGGATGCTGGAACGGTAATCCTCCATTGCAAGAACCCGGAAAGGACCTACGTTCTTCGGCGGGTTGGCACGGAAACCTTCCATCAGAGCATCGATCTTTGCCTTTCCTTCCATTCCCTTGAAGGTCTGGGAGATCAGATCCTCTTTGTAATAGCCATAGGTTTTGTAAAGGTTCTCCATCTGCTGGCAGAGGGTAAGGCCTTTGGATTTGTAATAAGCTGCTGCCTCACAGAGAGCCATCACAGCAACGACCGCATCTTTATCTCTCGCATGGGTTCCTTCCAGGCAGCCGTAGCTCTCCTCATAACCGAAGAGGAATTCATGGCTGTGATCCTGTTCAAAGAATTTGATCTGCTCGCCGATGTATTTGAAACCGGTCAGAGTCTCAATAAGTGTTACATGATAAGCCTTTGCGATCTCGCGGGCCATTTTTCCGGATACGATGGTCGTGACAACCGCGCCGTTCTCCGGAAGGATGCCAAGCTCTTTTCTCTGAGAAAGAAGGTACTCCAGGATCAGCATACCTGACATGTTTCCGGTAAAGCTCTGGTATTCGCCGGTTTCTGTATTCTTTGCATAAACGCCAAGACGGTCTGCATCCGGATCTGTTGCAAGAACGATGTCTGCATCCACTTCTTCTGCAAGCTTCAGAGCCAGAGCAAATGCCTTCTTGTCCTCCGGGTTCGGATAGCTGACAGTCGGGAAATCACCATCCGGAATTTCCTGCTCTTTTACTACATGGACCTGTGTGAAGCCAAGCTCCTTTAAAACCCGGCGCACCGGCAGATTTCCGGTTCCGTGAAGCGGAGTATAAACGATCTTCAGCTGATCCGCCTGCTCCTTGATGGCTTCCGGACGAAGCACCAGTTTTTTCAGGGCTTCCATGTATTTATCATCGATCTCGCTTCCAATCACTTCATAAAGACCTGCTGCTTTGGCATCTTCCTCGCTCATGGTCTTCAGTGCGCCGTAATCCGTGATGGACTGTACTTCATGGATGATCTCAGCATCCTTCGGTGCAGTGATCTGTGCGCCGTCTTCCCAGTATACTTTGTATCCGTTGTACTCCGGCGGATTGTGGCTGGCTGTCACCATAACACCTGCGGTGCAGTGAAGCTCGCGGACAGCGAAGGACAGCATCGGTGTCGGGCGCAGAGACGGGAAAATATAAGCTTTGATTCCGTTTGCAGCCATGCAGAGTGCCGTCTCTTTGGCAAATTCCGGAGACATATGACGGGAATCAAAAGAAATCGCCACACCTTTTTCCTGCGCATGCTCTTTGATGATAAAGTTTGCCAGTCCCTGTGTTGCCTTTCTTACCGTGTAAATATTCATGCGGTTGGTTCCAGCTCCCAGAATCCCGCGCAGACCTCCGGTACCAAACTCCAACTCTCTGTAAAACCGCTCTGTGATCTCCTTCTCGTCCTCTTTGATGGCACGAAGCTCTTCCTTGGTTGCCTCGTCAAAATAAGGGGAAGTACACCAAAATTCATAAGTTTTCCTTGCATCCATAGCAATTCTCCTCCATACGCATCTCCCTTCTCCGCCGCTCAATGCTTCTGCGTATCTGAAGCAGGGAATGCTTAATCTGTTTTCAAGCTATTTTACCATATCGTATAGGCTTTGGTAAAGCGTAGAAATGTATAACGAGGGGGAAACCATCGGAGTCTTGCAGTCCTGGTTTCCCCCTCGAGCTCCCCCTTCCAGGGCACGCTAGAAAATAAGGGGCTTACGTCATACTGGGAATGTATGATGATATAATGGTTAGTTTCTCATAGTGAAAGCATGGATGGGAAATCTCTCACACTCTCCCAGTCTGACGTAAGCCCCCTATTTTCTGCGTGCCCTGGAAAGGGGGATGCAAGGGGGAAAACCAGGACTTGCGCAACTCCGATGGTTTTCCCCCTTGCAATCTTTCATTGTGGCTTTCCAAAAGCCCCCATATAAAATCTTATTTTGATTCAGCCAGAATCTCCAGATTCTTCTGGATCATCTCACATCTCTGCTTCACGCAATCCGGAGAACGGTGTGGATCCTTCGGCGTATGAAACAGATAATCCTCCAGCTGATCCACCGTTGTGGTTGCCACATGCATTCTTGTATCACAGGATGCATAATAGATATACACATCCCCATTCTCTCTTGCAATGGCTCCGTTGGTGAAGACTACATTGGATACATCTCCGACTCTCTCATTGCCAAGCGGTACCAGGAACACGCCGGACGGCTCTGCGATGACCCTGGAAGGATCTTTCAGGTCCGTTCCGAAGGCATAGAGCACATAGCGGAGACCGGCTGCTGTATTTCTTACGCCGTGTGCAATATGGATCCAGCATTTCTTTCCCTTAAACGGAACCGCTCCGGCTCCGTTTTTGGACTCCGTCAGGGTATGATAAACCCTGCGGCTGATGATTTTTTCCTCATCGATGACTGCATGCTCGATATCATCACAGAGGCCAAAACCGATTCCTCCGCCGCTTCCTGTCTCGATGAAACCATCCATGGGACGGGTATAAAATGCATATTTGCCATCAACAAACTCCGGATGGAGCACCACATTTCTCTGCTGCGGAGAACGTAAGGTTTTGAGATTGTCCAGACGCTCCCAGGTTTTAAGATCATGGGTGCGGACGATGCCTGCCTGCGCAACTGCGGCGGAAAGATCCGGATTGGTGGTATCCTTGCTCTCAGAGCAGAATACGCCGTAGATCCAGCCGTCTTCATGTTTGGTCAGACGCATATCGTATACATTGGTCTCCTCCGGACAGGTATCCGGCAGGACCACCGGATAATCCCAGAAGTGGAAGCCATCGATGCCATTGTCACTCTCTGCCACCGCAAAGAAGGATTTCCGGTCATTTCCTTCCACACGGACCACCAGATAATATTTTCCGTTGAGTTCGATCGCTCCGGAATTCATCACGGCATTGATACCAAGACGCTCCTCAAAATACGGGTTGGTCTCCTCATTGAGGTCATATCTCCAGTGCACCGGTGCAAACTCCCGGGTCAGGACCGGATACTGATACCGGTCATAAATTCCATTGTAAAAATCACTCTTCTGATTTTTTCTGGCAACAAGTCTGTCAACCTTTGCCTTTTCCACATAATACTGTTTATGAAGCATCTTTCATCCTCCTGATCACTTCCATACACATTCTTCCGTTATGATACGGGCATTTCCAGGGTTCTACGATCGGTTTATGGATGGGCGTTCCGTCCGCTTCCACGCACCAGAACCATTCGGAGCCTTCTCTGGGATCGATCAGATACGTTTTGATGTACTCCCAGACATCTTCGGCAGCCTGAAGAAACTTCTTTTCCTCCGGCTTTTTCTGCCAGGCATTGATAAAGCCTACGACCGTCTCGGCCTGGACCCACCAGACACGGGTGGTATCATTCACGCCTTTTTCCGCCTCATTCATAAGAGAATGGTTCACATAGGCATTCTCGTAGATTGCCTCTGCGATCTCTGCCGTAACAGGTGCCAGTTTTTCCGTATAAGCCGGATCGGCAAGTACCTCCAGCCCTCTGTCCATCAGCCAGGAGGTCTCGATATCATGACCGTAGGAATAAAGGTCGATCAGACTGTTCCAGGTTCTGTCAAAAAAGACCTCCTGCCGTTTCCGTTCTCTGTTGTATACCTTATCTGCAAAAAGATCCATCATGAAGCGAAGCCGGTCGCCTGTAAAGGGATCCTTCGTCACCCGGTAAAATTCGGTATAAGCTTCAAACACATGAAGCAGCGTGTTCATCGTTTTCTCTGCCAGCACACCATTTTCAGAGAGTTTTTCATTGCTCTCCGGCTGAAAATCTCTGGTGAAGGCTTCCAGATAACCATATGCATCAGTCATTTTTTCCTCGATCAGAAGCTGAAGACCTCTGGCAATATCCAGAGCATCCTCACAGCCGGTGGCATCATAATAAGAAGAGAGGGCATAGATGGCAAATGCCTGATTATACGTATGCTTGGTCGTATCCTTCGGTTTTCCGTCAAAGGTCACAGACCAGAACACACCGCCGTACTCCCGGTCGATGCAGTGATTTTTCAGAAATTCATAGGCATGATCTGCATCCTCTTTTAAATGTTCCTCCTTAAGAAGCGCATAAGCGTTGGAGAAAAACCAGAGGATCCGGCTGTTTAAGATACAGCCCTTCTCATATTTCCTGTCAAGCTTCAGATCATAATCCAGCCAGCCGTAATAGCCGCCGTATTCCTGATCCTTCAGGCTTTCCCAGAACGGGATGAGCCTGTTTTTCAGATGTTCTGTGATTTCCGGAACAAATGTATTCATGTTGATCCCCTACCTTTTCAAATGATATTGGAGTCAAAAGTTCTTTTGCCCACAACTGGTACCTGCGAATTGCTCATCTGTAAAGCAACTCACGCAATTATGCCTCTTTCAGTCATTTTAGCATATTTAACTTAATTTTCAAGTTGTTTTTACTTAAATTTTTGTTTCTGTTACTTGTGTGAAAATTTTAAGTTCTGTTTTTATGTAAATCTTACAACGATTTTATGGGTTCTTATCGTTTTCCATTGTTTAAGCACTGGTTTCTTTTTCTAAGAAATAAGCAAAAAAATACTGCCTGTGAAAAAAGATTTCTCCCTTTTCACAGGCAGTATGTTTCATTTATTTCCGTGCGACAGGTTTCCTACACTTTCTTTCTCCACGATCTGACCGGAAACAACGTTCAGTCCCTTCCCGGAAGAAGGATTCTTCAGTCGTTTCATAACCTTCTCCAGAGCGATCTTCACCATCGCCCGGGTATTGACCTCATACGTCGTGATCTTTTTATCCGGGAAACCAGGATAAAGGAAGTTATCGAAGCCGATGACCGCCACATCCTCCGGAACCTTATAGCCGAGTTTTTCCAGCTTGAGCATCAAAATTCCCGCCGTCAGGTCGCAGTTGCAGACAAAGGCCTCCGGAAGCTTTTCCGGAATGGAAAATTCGATATTCCCGATCCGGTCCCGATCCTCGATGAGCCATTCCTCCGACAGCTCCTCTTCGTGCTCCAGGATCGCCTTATGAAAACCACAATAGCGATCCATGATACTGCTGGTCCTGTGGATGCTTCCCACATAAGCCAGCTTCCGGTAGCCACGTTCAAACAATAGTTCTGTCAGAAGATACATGCCATAAAAATTGTCCGAGATCACCGCATCCTCCGCCAGTTCCTTGTCATAAAAATCCAGAAAAATAATCGGTATCCTGGTCTGTTCTTTCATAGAACGAATGTATTCCCTGCTGATCTCTCCCATGATAATGAGGCCTTCCACCTGTTTTTCTTCCACCATGCGGGGAAGGATCTGGTGATCCTCCATATCATGTTTCAGGATCTCCACCGCCGCCATGCAGTTTTTGTCTGTGGCCACCAGCGCCAGCTCCTGATACATTTTCCAGTAAAATGTCGTGTATTCCGCCAGATATTTCTCATGGATCAGGACACCGATGCTCCGCAGCATCCGGCTTCTCTCCTGTCTTCTGGCGGCAGATACCGGACGATAGCCCATCTCTGACGCCATCTTCTGTATGACAGCTCTCAGCTCATCGCTGACACCTTTCTGACCGGTCAGCGCATTATGCACAGTGACCGTACTTACCCCGACCTGTGCGGCAATATCCGCCAGTCTGACTTTTGCCATTTGTATACCTCCCGTGTAAAACAGACATGCATCGTTTTTTTCTTTATTTACAATCTGACAAAATGGAAGAGCTTACTTCTGAAATCTCCATGGATCCCGCGAACCAGGAACCCGGCCTTCATCAGCATGGATCCGGTGTAAACTTCTTCCGTTCCCTCCAGTCGATAGAGCGCCTTCTCTTCCAGACCATCCAGATAGATTTTTCTTGTTATCGCATTTGGCACGCCCAGTACCTGTACATACGTCACAAGAACCTCTCCCTTATCTTCAGAAGCCACTGCCCAGCAGTCGTAAAGATGATTTTCCCGATAAGAAGCAATGCGGTAATAATCACCCTCCCGGATCAGTTCATGATATTTGTGATACATCTCCACCTGCTGCGGAATCATTTTCCTGTCTTCCTCCGGGATCCGCGTCACATCCAGCTCATAGCCAAAGGTTCCTGCCAGTGCCACATGTCCCCTGGTCTCAAAGGGCGTCACACGGCCTACTGTATGGTTCGGGCAGTCGCTGACATGTGCGCCCATAGCAGACAGCGGATAAATCAGCGCTGTTCCTTCCTGGATCTCCAGACGTTCGATCGCATCAGTATCATCCGAGCACCAGATCTGAGGGCTGTAATAAAGCATACCCGGGTCAAACCGGGCTCCGCCGCCGGAGCAGTTCTCCAGAAGCAGGTTCGGAAATTCCGTTACCAGACGCTCCTGCATCTCATAAACACCCAGCACATACCGATGATAAAGCTCCTGCTGATGCTCCTTGTCCAGATAGGAGCTTCCAAGGTCACAAAGCTGACGGTTCATGTCCCATTTTACATAAGCGATATTGGCACTCCTTAAGACAGATGCCACACACTCATACGCATAATCCCTTACTTCCGATCTGGAAAGGTCCAGAACATACTGTTCACGGCTCTGTGTCGCTTCTCTTCCCTGGATCTGGATCGCCCAGTCCGGATGCTTCCGGTAAAGCTCAGAATCCGGTGAAATCATCTCCGGCTCGAACCAGATACCAAAGGTCAGACCGATCTTATTGACCTCATCCACGAGATGCTTCAGGCCTCCGGTGATCTTTTCCGTATTGACGATCCAGTCGCCAAGAGAACAATTGTCGCTGTTTCTCTTTCCGAACCAGCCATCGTCCATGACCAGCATCTCAATTCCGCATGCTTTTGCCTGACGGGCAATAGAAAGAAGCTTGTCCGTGTTAAAATCAAAATACGTCGCTTCCCAGTTATTGATCAGGATGGGACGTTTCTTATGATTGTAAGGGCTGCGGATCATATGCTTCCGGTAAAATTTCTGATAGCTCCGGGTCATTTTCCCAAGTCCCTCTCCGGAATAGGTGAGAATGACCTCCGGTGCCTGGAAGGAAGCTCCTGCCTGAAGGTTCCAGCAGAAATCCTCCGGACTGATCCCCATCGTCATGCGGACCGTATCAAACTGGCAGCGTTCCACCTGTCCGACAAAATTTCCGGAATAAACAAAATGCATACCGTAAACTTTTCCGCTTTTCTGATTCGTTCCCGGCGTCAGAAGAGCAACAAACGGATGCTCCTGATGGCTGGATTCTCCTCGGAAGGAGGATACCAGCTGTTTTCCGTAAGCCAGGGAACGAGTCTGGATATGGCGCTCTCTTGCCCAGGAACCGTGAAGGCTCAGCATCTCAAAATCCTCATTATCCATATCCACACAGGCACTGTAGACCTTTTCCACACGCAGCGTCTCATTGCCTTCATTTACCAGGCGGACGCTTCTTGCGATCACATCCTCTTTTTCAAAAACAGAATAGCTCAAGATCACCTTCAGCCTCAGGATCGGGTCCTTACAGATCAGATCCAGAGTCTCCACTTCTTCCTCTGTACCAAAGGAAGCCGGAAGTCCCTCCAGTTTCTTCTTGCCTTTGTAGATCTCATGGCTTTCATAAAAGATCTCACAGCCCCTGCGACCCTGCACATTACGGATATTCAGGCAGCTCTCCCGGAAATCCCCCACACCGCCGGTGGGATACTCGGTCGGAAAACGATCCAGAAAGGTGGATTTTTCCCGCTTTACCAGGCTTGGCGTAAAGGGATGCTCATCGATGCGAAGCAGATAATTTTCCACCTCTCCTTCCAGTCGGTCTCCATAATAAATATGGCCTATATAACCTTCTGTAGTAAGACCTATGAGATACGTAGTGTTTTCCGTCTCCAGACGGAAGATTTTTTTCTCTTTTTCATAAGATACTGACATGTCAATCTCCTTTCGTATATCTTTCCCGCTGTTCAACGCATGCAACGCTTTTAAGGTTATTATACTTAATTCAGATTAAATGTCAATTAAATATCTTATTCATTTTGAGAAAGCCAGCATAAAAAATGGCTGCGGATTTCCGGAAACAGCCGGATCGGTTCCTGTTCTTTTTTATGCTCTCCGATCATCCGTTCCATCCAGACCATATCATACCAATGCTGAAATTTATAGCCGCACTGATAAAAGGTTCCGACCAGACGGTACCCCAGATGTCCATGGAAGTAAATGCTGTCGTTGGTAAGATGCGCATCCTTCCTCTCTGTGCAGGCAATGCAGGCGTTCACATTCAGGATCCCCTGCTCTTTCAGTCCTTCCTCCAACGCATGATAGAGACGCCGTCCCAGTCCCCGGCCTCTCTGATCCTTCCGGATGTAAATAGAGGTTTCCACTGCCCAGTCATACGCCGCCCGGCTCTGGAAACGGCCGGCATAAGCATAACCCAGGATCCC
>CAKRQP010000100.1:0-8639 GCA_934393555.1 uncultured Lachnospiraceae bacterium | reverse complement strand
AGACCGCGGAAAATCTTCCGCGGTCTGTCTTCTTCAAACACAGCTCTTATTTTTCACCGGAAAGTGATTTTTCAAACGCCAGTCTCGTTTCCTCTGTTCTTCCAAGAAAAATGGTCCCGCAATGGAGAAAACCATGGCTTCCCAGCCAGGTCCGCATGGGCACATTGTCTCTGTGTGTATCCATCCGGATCACAGAAAAACCGTTTTTCCTGATTTCTTCTTCCATGGCTTTCAGAAGTTTTCCGGCGGTTCCCCGTCTTCTGTCTGCAGACAATACGGCAATGCGATGGATCGTCGCATAAGAAACGTCTCCCAGCTTCCACTCTCCATCATAGATCCGATCGTAGTCAGATTCCCCGCGGAAGGAAAGCATCGCAGTTCCGAGGATCTTTCCTTCCTCTTCCCAGATTCTGCTCTCTCCCTTTCTGATATCTCCCAGGATCACTTCTTCCGAAGGATAACCATCCTGCCACTGATCCAGACCGGCTTCTCCCATCGTCCGCTGGGCATCATGAATGACGGTCATGATATTTTCCAGATCTTTTTCTTCTCCTGTACGATATCCCATACGCTTATTTGGTTCCGAAGATACGGTCGCCGGCATCTCCAAGTCCCGGGCAGATATATGCATGGTCATTCAGGCAGCGATCCAGATGTCCGCAGTAGATCTGAATGTCCGGATGTGCCTTGTGAAGTCTCTCCAGTCCTTCCGGAGCAGCAATGATACACATGAATTTGATGCTGCGTCCGCCCTGTTTCTTTACATAATCCACAGCTGCCTCTGCAGATCCGCCGGTTGCCAGCATGGGATCCACGATCACACTGATACGCTCATCGATGGATTCCGGAAGCTTGCAATAATACTCGTGAGGCTCATGAGTCACCGGATCACGGTAAAGTCCCACATGACCTACTTTTGCAGACGGAACCAGGGTAAGGATACCATTCACCATTCCAAGGCCTGCACGAAGCACCGGAACAACAGCCAGCTTCTTTCCTGCAATAAACGGAGTCTGGCAGGTCTCAATGGGAGTTTCTACTTCCACATTCTCCATCGGGAGATCACGAAAAGCCTCATACCCCATAAGAACTGCGATCTCCTCTACCAGTTTACGGAATTCATTGGTTCCTGTGTTTTTATCTCTCAGCATTGAGATCTTGTGCTGGATCAGCGGGTGCTCCATAATGTATACATTTTCCATTTTTCTTGCTCCTCCTTGAATTTACAGATCTTCAAAAGAATCTGTTCCTGTGTAAAAATATGCGGCAGTCTCATGCTGCATGCCCCGGCCGCTGCCACTGCCGGATGCTGCCTCTTTGGACAGACTTCCTCTGTCCGAAACTGCATACAGTTTATCATATTCCACACAGGTCTGCAAGGAGTATCCGGTCTTATTTCAGGATCTCATGAAGCTCTCTGCCGTCTGGGTTTTCCAACAAAAAAAGTCCCCTGCTTATCGCTTTATGCAATAAAAGCAGGAGACTTTCCTGTTTTGATCAGATTTCTTCCTTTCCACCATTTCTGGAGCGGATCACCAGGAGTACACCGACCATGAGGACGATGCATGCCGGCAGCGCGATCCAGGAAAATGCTGCCATGCCAACGGCCTGAAGGACACCAATGATAAAATATCCGACGAGGCAGATTGCTGCCACCACAAGGGCATATGGAAGCTGGGTGGAGACATGGTTTACATGCTCACAGTGACCGCCGGCAGAAGCCATGATCGTCGTATCGGAAATCGGAGAACAATGGTCGCCGCAGACTGCTCCTGCCAGGCAGGAAGCGATGGAGATCACCATCATCTGACCGGATGGGAAGACTCCGATCACAATGGGGATCAGGATACTGAAGGTTCCCCAGGAAGTTCCCGTAGCAAAAGCCAGAAAAGCTGCTACCAGGAAAATCACCATGGGCAGGAAGCCCTGGAGAGAACCGGCAGATTTTGCCACCATATCAGCAACAAAGACCTTGGCACCCAGAAGATTTGTCATACCAGACAGGGTCCAGGCCATGGTAAGGATCAGGATCGGTGCGATCATGGACTTGAAGCCTTCCGGGATACACTCGGTAAATTCCTGGAAGGAAAGTACGTCACGCATCATGTAGTAAATAAAGGTAAAGACCAGAGACACGGCTCCGCCGAGGACCAGACCCACGGAAGCATTGGAATCTGCGAAAGCTTCCACAAAGGAAACGCCCTCAAAGAATCCTCCGGTATAAACCATTGCCACAATGCAGCTGGCGATGAGCACTGCCACCGGAAGCACCAGATCCAGCACATGGGAATTTTCTTTCAGAACTTCTTCCTCATTTCCCTCATAAGGCCTTCCCGGAGTGGTGAAAAGGTCTCCTTTGATGGCATTCATCTCATGCTTTTTCATGGGACCGAAATCCACCCGGAGAAGCGTGATGAGAAGAAGCATCACCAGCGTCAGAAGAGCGTACAGGTTATAAGGAATGGTCTGGATAAAAACGGCAAAACCATTGATCCCGGAATCTGACGGAACAGATGAGGTAACTGCTGCTGCCCAGGAACTGATGGGGGCAATGATGCAGACCGGAGCTGCCGTGGCATCAATGATGTAGGAAAGCTTTGCACGGGAAACCTTGTGACGGTCTGTCACCGGACGCATCACGCTTCCCACGGTCAGACAGTTGAAGTAGTCATCCACAAAAATCAGTACGCCAAGGATCATGACAGAAATCTGTGCTCCGATCCTGGTTTTGATGTGTTTGGATGCCCATTTACCAAAGGCTGCGGAGCCGCCCGCCCGGTTAAGCAGAGATACCAGAATTCCCAGCATAACCAGGAAAACCAGGATTCCTACGTTTCCGGAATCTGACAGCTTGTAGATCATTCCACCTTCTTCGTTGAAAAGCATGGTATTGATCATCAGTTCCAGGTTGAAATTGGAATAGAGAAGGGCTCCTGTGATGATTCCTGCCAGAAGAGATGTATACACTTCCTTGGTCACCAGAGCCAGGCCGATGGCGATCACCGGCGGAAGCAGGGCCAAGATTGTCGCATAGGTCCCGCACTGATAAGTTTCACTGTCCGCAATGCTTCCCGGCGTCTGAAAGGACACCACCAGAAGAACAGCGATGATCGCAATGAAAATCAACATCGCGATCTGTTTTTTCTGCATTTTCACGTTCGTTTTTCTCCCTCTTTTTCATATTTTGCGCCTGATCCGGCGCTTTTTTGTAGTATCAGTATAAAGTCATACGGTCAGGAAATCAAGCATTTTTTCCATTAAGATATGTTTTTAAAAACTCGTAGATCTCCTGTTCCGTAGGAGGACAGCCCGGACAGGAATGAGCAAACTTTCTCGTACAGTTTCCCACTCCAAGTGTCCCTTCTTTTCCGCGGAAACCCTGTCCGATGGAAATCTTTTCCTGCAGCTTTTCAAACAGCCCCTCATCCTTCAGCATGGACAGAGCCGGGATCAGATAGCCATAACAGGCACTGCAGGATTCCACCTCTTCCACTGCATCTTCAAGCTCTACCACTTTCCTTGATTCCGGCAGGCGTTTCCCATCTTCCACTGCGCTTTTTTCACCGATCAGACGGATCTGAAGCCTGGAAAGATCTGCGGATCCAACGCCAAGTTCTTCGGCCATTGTGATATAAGGGATCTCTTCCGGACGGTAATAGAGAAGGTCTGCTGCATGCGCGTCCACCAGAACCGGATCTGCCGCTGCCATAATGCAGTTTCGAACGACCGGATTTCCACCGTCTTCAAAATCCAGATCTCCGCAGATATGGTCTACCACGATAAAATCCTGATGAAGACCCGCATTTAAATGAGCAATGGGCTTATGAAGCCCCATCGCATGAAAATGACGTTTTTCCTGATTTGGGATCAGTCCCTTCATATTTTTCAATGCACAGGTAAGCTTCGTCTGACAATGACCTTTCAGTACCGGCACATTGATAAGGAAATCCAGATCCACCGCCTGATCACAAAGCTTCAGTTCCAGTCCCTTACAGTCCCTTGCATGAAAGGAATCCTTCTGTGTATCCACAAAAGGGATCCCGTACTGACTGCAAAGGTCCAGATATCCACAGACTTCCGCCGATTCGGAGGTTTTATCCCCAACCCAGGAGCCCTCCAGGATCAGAAGCTTCAAAAATCCTCTCTCCTGAAGATATTCCACAATACCGGCTACGATCTCCGGATGAGTCGTTGCTCCCCAGGACGCTTCGCTGGGAGATACCAGATTCGGTTTGATCCCGATCCTGGCTTCTTTTCCCGGAATCCTTTTTTCCAGTTCTGCTTCCGTAAGAAGGCGCTTTGTCATCTCCTTATAATCTGTGCCGTAAATTTTCAGAATCTCATTTTCCTTCATAAAATCTGTCCTTTCGTCAAAGTAAAAATCCCGCTGTTTGCAGCGGGATTTTTACTTCTGTCTGATACGGAAACCTTACAGATCCAGTTTCAGATCATTTTCCTTGATCCAGCCTTTTTTCCGGAAAGGTGCTGCAATGAGAAGCGTCAGCACAGCCGGAAGGATAAAACAGATCAGAAGCATGCCGATCCAGTCAAAGGCTGTGATTCCGGCTTTTGTACCTGCTGCCACATCATTGACCCAGCCGGTATACACACCGATCTGACCTACCAGACCGCAGGTTCCCATTCCGGAAGCCACTGCTGCTCCATTCATTTTCAGCTGGAACAGGCAGGTTGCCAGAGGACCTGTAATGGCAGAAGCCAGTGTCGGAGGCAGCCAGATCCTGGGGTTCTTGACGATATTTCCCATCTGAAGCATGGAAGTACCGATTCCCTGGGCAAAAAGACCGCCCCATTTATTTTCTTTAAAGCTCATAACGGCAAAGCCGATCATCTGTGCACAGCAGCCAGCTACCGCAGCGCCTCCTGCAAGACCGGTAAGTCCCAGTGCTGCACAGATCGCTGCACTGCTGATCGGCAGGGTCAAAGCTACACCAACCAGAACAGACACGAGGATTCCCATAAAGAACGGCTGAAGCTCGGTTGCCCACATAATGGCATTTCCCACCGAACTTGCTGCTTTTCCGATTGCCGGCGCACAGGCCAGAGATAACAGGACACCAACAGAGATCGTGACTGCCGGCGTGACAATGATATCGATCTTTGTTTCTTTGGAAACGATCTTACCACATTCTGATGCAAGGATCGCAACGACAAGAACCGCAAGGGGGCCTCCGGCTCCACCCAGTTCATTGGCTGCAGCTCCTACTGCGATCAGAGAAAACAATACCAGCTGAGGTGTTTTCAAGGCATAACCGATAGCCACTGCCATAGCCGGTCCGGTGGCTGCCTTCGCATAACCGCCGATCGTCACCAGAATGGCAATTCCCAGCTGCTCTCCAAGTGTACTCAGAATCGTTCCGATCAGAAGGGATGCAAACAGTCCCTGCGCCATGGCTCCAAGTGCATCGATGCCATAACGGCTTGCGGAGAAAACCACATCTTTTCTCTTTAGAAACGCTCCTACTTTTCCATTCATAACTTTACCTTCTTTCCTTTTTTTCTTCTACCAGAAGTTCCTCCAGATCTTGTCTTTTTTTATTTATAACGGAGAAAACAGAATCCACCACAAAAACAGCAAGGGCGATCATTCCTGCGATCTCCAAGGTCTGAAGCATATAAAAAGCTGCCATACTCTTGGTTCCAAGGAACAGCTGATAGGCAGAGCGGAAAAGCCCCGCTCCCGGAACCAGGATCAAAAGGCCCGGGATCAGAAAAACCGTCACCGGCGCTTTAAATGTCCGTGCAAAAACATGGGCCATGATCGCCAGTGCCAGGGAACCAAAAAAGTTGGCCATAACAGGGCCGGTATCTGACAGAAACAGGAGATAGACATACCAGCCCACAAAACCTTCCACTCCACAGGAAAACAAAAATTTTCTCGGTACATTGTTTACCACAGAAAAAGCAATGATCGCAAAAAATGCGCTGATTACCTGAACGGTCATAAACGAAACCCTCCTGCCATAAGCATTCCAAGACCGGCTCCCACCACAATGGCAGCCACCTTAATAAGTGACTCCAGTGCTTTCGCACTTCCGGCCACATAATCTCCCTGCAGGGTATCCCGGATGGCAGTGGTAAAAGCTGCACCGGGAACGATCGGCATGATCGCTCCAATGATCACCATCTCCACATTGATATCCATAAACCAGCTCATGATGACCGCTCCTGCTGCCAGAAGCACGGAAGAAAGCATGGTTTCCATGAAGGCATTCAGCTCCAGCCATTTGGAGAGCCTTAAAGCCATGACGATCAATACACCGTCAATCCCTGCCGCCAGAGCATCTTTCCAGGTTCCTCCGAACACCAGGGCAAAAAAAAGAGACACTCCAACGATTCCAAGTGCTTGCTGAAGTTCTGTATATTGTCTGGAATCCAGATGCTTGAGATCATGAAATGCTTCTTTCAGCGTCATTTGCCCGCTGCAAAATTTTCTTGAAATATCATTTACCATACTGACCGTATTCAGATCTGTCCCTCTGCTCGGAATCCTCTTGATCACCGTCATCGAATCCTCTTTGGGATCATCCAGCGTGACCATAATGCCGGTAGCCGTCACATACGCTTCCGCTGTTTTCAGACCGGAAACTTCCAGCATCCTCCGAATCGTATCCTCTACCCTGTAAATCTCCGCCCCGTTCTGAAGCATCAGCTTCCCGGCCATGGTCGCTGTGTCCAGATACAACTTATAGTCTTTTTTTTCCTCCATTTCTTCCCTTTCCTTCTCTTATTCTTTCTTAAAAAGGCTGATCACGAAAAGCACCAGAAGCACCGGCAGCAAAATCGGGAGTAAAACTCTTAAGATCGTAAACAGTAAAAACAGAACTGCCAGAAGGCACAGAAGAAACAGCCATTTATTCCATCGGTGGCTTTCTGTCCCCTTTTCTTCTTCCTTTGTTTCCCCCTCCGGACAAGTCTGTGAAAAGTTCGCCGTTCCGTTTCCCTGCGTATCCAGGATCGTCCTTGCGATCAGCAGAGGACTCCCCAGATCCTCCATGACTTCCTGCTCTGTCTTTCCCTTCCTCATTTCCGAATCAATATACTCGCTGTAATAACGAAGCGTTTTTCCAACCGTGTGTTCATCCAGTTCGCCGGTGAGCTTTTGCTCCATCATTTCCAAGAATTCTGCTTTCGTCATCGGTTTCCTTTCTAAAAAAAGCCGCTAAAGCTTTCCTTTAACGGCCTTTTTTCAATTGAGCCATACCATGCTATTACTGCTGGTTTGCCAGATATACATCTGCATACTGCACACCGAAGTTTGTTGCATCCGTATGACTGTTCATATAAATATCTACATGTCCGTATGGTGTTCCCCGGTCTTCCACCGTATAAATGAGACCGCCGATCACCAGCTTGGTTCCGAACGGCACACCTGCCATGGCCACGGTACGTCCCTGTACCGGAACGGTTCCGCCTGCTGTGGCTCCGCCGGACCATTTACCGCAGCAGATCGGACAGCTGCAATATGCGGTAAGCTTGAATCTTCCCAGATAATTGCCGGAGTCTCCGGCTTTTGCCTTGGTATACGATACCCCTCTGGCTGCATTGTCATTTACCTGCTCGATCTTGTCTGAATCGCTGTCGGAAATGATCCTGGTCGCCCAGACCGCATGTGCGGTATCCACAACGGAACAGATGATCCCCTGATTGCTGTTGGCAGCCTCAATGGTCTTTCCATCCCCCATATACATCACTACATGGTAGACAGCTCCATCCTTTGCATAAAAGATCAGATCGCCCGGCTTTGCCTCGGAAACCGGGATCTGTATGCCATACTGGGCCTGCACTTCTGCCACTCTCGGGATGCTGTAACCATAAGCGGAATAAATACTCTGTACAAAACCGGAGCAGTCCGCGCCGAGCGTCAGGCTGGTTCCGCCCCATACATAGGGATTTCCAATAAACTGGGATGCATATTTCAGCATAGATTCCCGGATGGAATCGGAAATACTTCCTTTTTTGATGGAAGTAATGGTATAATAGCAGGCTTTATTCTCCTTTGCAGAAATCTTAAGTTCCGCATAGGAATAGGCAGATTCTCCGTTTTCCAGGATCTCGCTTTTCACTCCGTCTCCTGTGGAAAGATATTCTCTTTTCACAAAACCGCGGACATCACCGGATTCCACAAAGATCCACTCTTCACTGGCATCTGCCAGTATGTAGCACAGACTATTCTGCTTCATGACGCCGGTCACTCTGGCATCTTCTGTACGGCCTTCCCGGACATTCACACCGTCGGTTGTACAAAGTGCGTACTGTTTTCCTACTACCGTACTGCGGACCGTAGTCTTTGTATAGGTATAGGCACTGTTTTCCATAGGTTCTTTGGAAGCTGTGGCAACGGCCAGGTTTGTCTCGCCTTCTTCCGCAACATACGCATCTGCATCCGCTCCGGTCAGGAGATCCGTAATCCGCACAAATCCCCTTACCACACCGGACTCCACATAATACCAGGAAGGATCCTGTGCGTTCAGCACATAGCAGACGCCACCCTTTCCAAGAGTTCCCACTACATCCGAGGACGTATCTTTTCCCTCATAGATCTGAAGTGTCTCCACATTTGCCACCGCATAATCCTTATCCACCGTAACAAAACGGAAGGATTCCTCGATGGCCGGAGG
>CAKRQP010000099.1:0-8768 GCA_934393555.1 uncultured Lachnospiraceae bacterium | reverse complement strand
AATGATAAACCTGCAGAATACAGGATGGGTACGATTCCGAAGATCAGGGTGCCTATCACCATGGGAGCTATAAATACATAGGCCCAGAACCATTCTTGTTTAAATTTTCTTTTCTTCATACGATCACCCTTTTGAAAAATGGGCCGCTCTACCGCAGCCCATTTTCATTTTTCTGCTTCTTTTTATTCCTTACTTACGGTCTCAAGCATTTTTTCCTGCGCTTCATCCAACATTGCCTGGATATCTGCATTTTCATCTACCCACATAGCGGAGATCGTATCGGTAAAGATCTGAGCGGTCTCTGAATGATTTTTTGCATAATATGGATTCGGAGACGCATAAGCTACAGAATCCAGAAGAATCTGCACATCCTGATCCGGATAGAGTTCCAGCCACTGTTCAGAAGTTCCCTCATATGCCGGGATTGCTGCTTTTGCAGTCACTTCCTGCGCTTCTTTTGTCGCTGCAAATTCCACAAATTTTGTTGCCGCTTCTTTATTGCTGCTGTTTGCAGCCACACAGTAAGCCAGTCCATGGGTAGTCGCTCCTTTTTTCACCTTCATCGGCAATTCTGCTATCTGGCAGTCACTTCCCAATGCCTCTACATAAGTCTGAATAGACCAGGAACCACTGGTGATCATCGCAGCCTGTCCGGAAATGAACATATCATCCGGTGCAAATTCCAGAAGTTCTGTACCTGTCGGTGCTACTTTGTATTCATACATGAGATCATGCTCGAACTGTAACGCCTCTGTCACTTCTTTTCCATTTACTGTTGGCATACCATCTGCATCTACCAGAGAACCGCCATTTTCATAAATAAAGTTCTGATATCCACTGTTTCCATCCGGTCTTGCGACAAATCCATAATGGCTCTCATTGGTGAGCGCCTGTGCTTTTTCCAGAAGATCATCCCAGGTCCAGTCTGCTGTCGGATACTCTACTCCCATCTCATCAAAAATAGCTTTGTTATAATAGAGTGCCATTCCATCATAATCCTTTGGTACACCATAAATCTTTCCATCCTGCGTATACATTTCTGAAACAGCCTCCGGATATTTACTCATATCCACTCCTGCTTCATTCAGATTATCTGTAAGATCCAACAAAAGCCCTGCATTAATATAATCTGGTGCATACATATTCATCCAGAATACGTCCGGTCCTGTTCCTGTTGGAAGAGCGGTTTTCAGTTTCGTCCAGTATTCACCCCAGGGTACGATGGTAGATTCCACAACTATCTCATCCTGAGATGTCTCAAACATAGAGATCAGCTCATCCATGCCTTCTTTCTGACCTTCATCCCAATAGTAAAAGTTGATAACTGTCTTTCCATCGGATGCCTCCACAGAAGGAATTCCTCCCAATCCGGAAATTGCCAGTCCTCCTGCAATTGCCAGTGCCATAAAACCCTTTACATTTCCTTTCATACCTCGTACCTCCTTTGTTTTTTGTGACTACAGTATATAAAATATCAGATGTAAAAAACATTGAAAATATTCGTTTTCCTGTGTCATAAATCCTCTCTCTTCGGATTTCTCTTCTTTTTTTGTATCATATTTTCTTCTATCGTATCATATCTTCGCTTCTATACAGAAAAAGACCAACAGGTGTTTTACCTGTGGTCTATTTCTCAGCCCCGAATATCCGATGGCGTTTTTCCTGTCACTTTTTTAAAGGTCTTACAAAAATGATGATAGTCCGAAAATCCCGTCCGCTCCGCAATCTCATAAGTTTTTAGCTCTGTCGTCTTTAAAAGTTTCTCTGCTTCCTTCAGACGAAGTTCAGTAAGATAGCTCACAAAGGTCTCTCCCGTTTCTTCTTTAAATATCTTACAAAAATATTTCACTGATAAATGAAACTGATCCGCTATGTCCTGAAGCTTAAGTTTCTCACTGTAATGAACTGACAAGTACTTTTTTACCTTCCATATGGTTGCTGTTCTGGAATCAATCTGTTCTTCTTTTTTCCTATTTTCTGCAAAAATTCTATCCAGGACCATCAGAAAATAATTGCAGCAATCTTCCATCGTCTCCTGGTGATACAACCTTGAAATCATATCATATTCTCCCATAATAAGATTTTCCAGAAGCTCTCTTCTATCATAATAGCGCATACTGCCAACAATGATATCTGCCAGAAAATGAGCAAAGTCTTTGGCATTTTTCTGCTCATTTTTTAATATGCTCTGACAGATTTCCTGAAGACACTTATTAATCTCTTCCGGCTTTTCCTCACCAAATAATTTCCGCATCTTCAAGGAGTCTTTCTGATACAGACTTACAAGATCATAGCTTCTCTCCATCCATTCTTTAAATTCCAGATATTCTTCATTCTTATTTCCATAACAGCTAAAAAAATGGGCTTCCGCCGCCATTTGCATCTCAGAAATGCCCCTTTTCAAAGAAGCTTTTCCTCTCTGAATCCCGGAGCAGCTGATCCAAACAGGAATTTCTATGTATTCTTTCACTTTCTTCCATAAATTTTTCCGGGCAGATGGAAGTTCATACCCTTCTGTTTCCTTAAAAAAGAACAGACCTGAAATTTTTTCCTCCTGCTTTACCAAGAAAGGAAGCATTCCTTCGTCAAAACATCCCGTCAGCACCTCCCCCGCCAAGGTAAGCATGGTCGCTCTTTTTGATTTTTTTGTTTCTCCATGAGGAACCCTTATCTCCATCAGAAAATAAGGATATTTTTCAAACAGATCACAGAGTTCAAACAACTGCTCTTCTGAACCGCCATCCAAAACTTCCCTCAGCGCATGACTGATCTGCTGCTGTTTTTTCTGTTCTTCGCCCTGCTCACCTTTGTTATCCTGCGCCTGAATCTCTTTTATGACGGCAGCAATATCCTTTCCTTCCATCAAGGGCTTAAAAAGATAATCAAAAGCGCCCAATTTCATGGCTTCACGAACGTATTCATACTCATTAAAACAGCTGAGCACGACAAACTTGGGATTTTTCTCATATCTTCTTCGTTTTTCCAGCACCCGGATTCCATCCATTTTAGGCATCTTAATATCCAGAAAAACAATATCCGGCTTTTTTTCTTCGATCTGAAGCAGTGCTTCCTCCCCATTTTTCGCCTCCCCTACGATCTGGCAACCCAGTTCCTCCCAGGATATCACAGAACGCAGTCCCATGCGAAAGATCGGTTCATCGTCCACCAGCAGTATCCGTTCCATTTTCCTTCTCCCCTTCCTCCAAAGGTGCTTCCGTTATTACCGGTATCTTAAAGAAAATTTTTGTTCCTTCTCCCGGCTGACTCTCAATATTCAGCATACTCGCTTCGCCAAAATGCTTTTTCAGACGCTCGTTCACGTTATAAATACCAAGTCCACGAAACGCTGACTGATTCCGCCGCACTTCCTCAGACATTCCTACACCGTTGTCTTTTACCTGAAAATGAATCCAGCTTTCCGCTTTTTTGATCCCGATAAAAATCTTTCCTTTGCCCTCCATTGGCTCCAGCCCATGAAAGACCGCATTTTCAACCAGCGGCTGCAGTAAAAATTTTACCGTATAACAGGGAAGTGCTTCAGAATCTACCTCATAAATCACATCAAAATCATCCTGATACTGCGATTTAATCAAATCCAGATAACTTGACGCATGTTCTAGTTCTTTCTCGATCGGCACAAAGGTATTGACTCTTTTTCCACTGAATTCCAAAAGCTTAATCAGAGAAACGATCATATTGCTGATTGATTTTTCTCCGTGCATCATTGCTTTCCAACGAATGACATTCAGTATATTGTAAAGAAAATGCGGATTGATCTGCGCCTGTAGCATTTTTATCTCCAGTGCCTTCTTTTCCTGTTCCTCCGCCCGTACGTCTTCCAGAAGCTGTTGGATATGAGATAACATATTGTTAAAACCCTTCGATAATATCTCAAGTTCCACGATTTTCTGGTCTGTCGGTACCGATACATCCAGATAATTTTTTTCCACCAATTCCATGGTCTCTGCCAGCTGTTTGACTGGTCTGGTGATATGTCTTGAGATCATGTAGGCAAGCACGATGCCTGCAATCAGAATCAAGATACCCAGAATCATGCTCTGCATGGTGGACTGCTTTCCATATGCCATCAGCTGTTTTTCACTTACAAGCATAGCAATGTACCACTGAGGAGTCGATACTCTGGTCACAAGACAGGTGTATTTTTCCCCTCCTCCACTCAATGCAATCTCGTTTTCCCCGCTTTTTATCCGTTGAAAAAGCTTTTTCTCCGCTTCGTTTGTCGAAAATCTTCCTTCCGGATGAAAAATCAAATTGCCCTTTTTATCAAAAACAAGGATCGTATTTCCCATATCATCTTGAATTTCTTCTGCAAGGCTGCGAATACTGGAATATGCGATCTCAATGAGGAAATTTCCTGCAACATCACTTGTCTTTGCATATGTGACTTTCCTTGTCCAGCCAAAAACAGGTGTGTTCATCCTTTCTATGTAAGAATTGCAGTAAACCGGAGAAAATCCCTCCAGATAATAATCTACAAAGTCCTGATACCAGTCATACTGCTGCAGCATCTCAAAGTCTGCTGTATCTTCGGATGAAATTTGATAATATTTTCCATCAAATTCCAGACTCCGGATCATCGTATTGTTTTTCTTGATTTGAGAAAAGATATTCTTGATATAAGTTTCATTCTTTTCCCGTTCTTCTTCGCTTTTAGGCCTCGCGGACAGAATCGCTCTCGCCTTTGTATCAAACAGGAAGGAGTAGGAGCAGGTATTTACAAAATTCATAATGTTTTCCATCCGCATCGATAGCTGATAAAGCATGGAAGATGCCGTCTGGATCTCATTTTTATAGACAATATTACTCGTGTTATGAAGCCAGATGCCATTTATCAAAATCAACGGCAACATGCCTGTCAGAATCATGGCGGCGCAGATTTTATAAAACAGTGATTTTTTCTTTCCTTTTTTCATTTTCATCGATACCTCCGGAAGATATTTATTTTTCGCCTCCCTTATTACCAATATACCACATCCTCAACTTATTGAAATCAGAAAAACAGCAGACCTTTACAAATCTGCTGTTTTTGTTGTTATTACTGCCTGCTTATCAGGACTGCGTTTCTTTTTTTATGATTGTTTCTATCTCCTCAACCCCAAGCTTTGCAACTCGGGAGATCTGTTCAAGAGAAAAGCCTTCTCTATGCATATTTAAAATAAACTCTGCTTTTTCTTCTTCACTTTCACTACATCATCCAGCTCCAGAATGTGCTTCTGTTCGGAAGAAAGCAGTTTTTGTTTTTCTTTTTCGTCCAGATTCTTTGCCGGGTCTTCCATCGTGGGAGTTCCTCTTCGCACGGCTCGTTCATACCAGAAAGAAGCCTTCGCCAGATCTTTTTCTGTGCCTTTTCCTCCTGCATAACAGCTGGAAAGAAGTTCCATGGCTTCTGTATTGCCACTCCATGCGGCAGATTCCAGATACCATGCGAAGGCTTCTGCATTTCCATTGCTTTTTTCATACTCTTTTGCGGCAAACATCTGTGCCTCTGATACTCCGGCATCCGCCAGATGGCAGAGCCCGATAAATCCCGGATGAAATGGCCTTGCAAGAGAAAGGGACGGAATTTTGTTTTCCTTCTGCTGATTGAAACGCGCGCTCTCTTCCGTTACTTCTTTTCCGAGCTGAAGCAATATCTCTCGCCGTTACCTCTTCCGTTTCTTTCAGAAGAATGAGCCTGCTCTGTGCTCTGTCAAACATTCTCCCGCCTCCCGTCTTACTCCAGGTCAATGACCCGGATCACCTGTGCCGTGTCAAACAATTCGTCAAAGCTTGCCAGTTCAAAAGGTGTCATCTCGGAAACCTTCCTGGTCAGCATATCATATTCTCCGATATGGATCGTCAGCACATCCGACTGATCCATGGAAAAAGCGATTGCCGCTGTGTTATGCTTGTTCTTGACGACACCTGTCAGCCGCTTCTGGAATTCCTCCTGCAGAGGAAGCACCACAGCCGTACTGTCATCCTTTTCCTGATTGATGACCAGATTTCGGATGCTGTTTCCGCTGAGGCGGATCGGAATCGGCTCCCCGTTGGCTTTGCTGTGATAATAAAGCTTGCCGTTTTCCAGATCTTCACGGTATTTGATGGCATAATCGATCCGGTACTTCACGCCGTCGAAGTTTCTCTGGAGGATCCCGACGGAATAAGGTGCCGTATGGCGGATGCCCACGATCCCTGAGGATAAGAGTGCCGTTCCAAGGGAAATGGCATTTTCGCAGTCCGATTTGTTGATGATCACATCTGCCTGGCGGCGGTCCTGCGTACAGAAATGAAAGAAATCCTGCACCTGTTTCCGTACCAGATAGAAGTTTCCGAAACCGCCCACCAGAACGATCTTCAGATGCTCATAGAGAGGATCGGTATAGGGAATCTTCTTTTCTTCCATATAAAGGATGCTCTTTTTCAGATTTTCTTCAAGAACCGGACGGATCTCCCGGTCATAGACCTCCACCAGAAGGGCGTAAGAGATTTCCACATCCTCATCTTTATAAGAAACCACGGTAAATTCTTCCTCTTCCAGCTCATCGAGATAGTCCAGACCAATGTCCTCAAAGGTACTGTTGATATCGGTCGTCCGGTTGACGATCTCTTCTTCCAGCTCATTCAGCGCCTTGTAAAATTTTCCGTCCGGTTCCAGCGGCTCATCTTCTTCCAGAAGACCGGCTTTCCGGATTGCCTCCTCCAGAAGGCTTTCCATATAAATGATACCGGCTTTTCCGATCCGGCCGTTTTCGTTCTCTCCAGCTCCCTGGCGGTCTGCCACATTGATCTCCATAAACTGTTTTCCGTTGGCATCCGTTCCCGCACTGACCCTGGAAAGAGTAATATCGAGGGTTCCTCCGCCGTAATCGATCAGAAGGATATGACCGTCATAAGCCTCATTTCTTAACGTCTGATAGTTATAGGCAAAAAAGGCGCTGGCGGCAGCCGGCTCGCTGACTACCTGTACTTCCTTTACGCAGTCCATATTTTCAAAAATATTCCGGAGGATGCTGCGCCCGGAGAGGCTGTCCACCCCTTTGAACCAGATTTCCGGAGCGCCGATGACCACATGGTCGATCTCTTTTTCTCCATAATGCTCCAGTACTCTCTGGATCAGATCCGTCAGGAACTTTTCTGCCACCACGGCCGGCGTGATCTCTTCCGTATAACCGCGCTCTTTCAAAAGCTCTGATTTCTTCTCCGTCAGAAGCATCTTGAAGGCTTTATACAAAACATGGCCTTTTCTGCCCATGATGCCTTTCGCCGCGCTTCCATAGCGAAGTCCCTCCAGTTGTTCCGCTTTTCCTCCGACAAGCGTTGGAATGTAGGGTGTTCCAAGTCCCAGAATCACCGTCTCCAGCTTTTCCGTTTCATTCCGGTAAGCAGACACCATCGTATAGGTGCTTCCGAAATCAATTCCTATGTTAAACATACCAAACCTCCGTGTCCGTTTCTTCTGTCTTTTTTTCTTCCTTCAGAAGATCATCCAGAAGGACATCCTCTTCTTTTTCCAAAAGGGAAGATGCTTTTTTCAAAGTCTTCCAGGCTTCCTGTTCCAGGCTGTTCTGTTCATGAAGCATAACACCGGCCCGTTTCAGGATACTGGAGAGGACTTCTGTATTTTTCTCTGTAATCAGCTCTTTTAAGACCAGATCCAGCTTCTCAATGCTGTTTTTCCGGACTGTGATCTCCTCCAGTCCGCTGATCATATATTGTTTTTCCTGCTGGATATTTTTCTGGAGCTGTACCAATGCTCCTTTTTCCTGACTGATCTCCATCCGGTACTCTGTGGCAACACCAGGCTCCAGTGTCCCTGCCTTCATCTTTTGAAGGATTGCGAGGTAGATGGGATCCTGTTCGCATTTCTCTTTGAAATGCTTTCGGCGTTCTTCCAGCTCCTTCTGTTTTTTCTCAATGTTTTTCTGATATTTTCGATTGGTTTTTTCCAGTCTGGCCACCGTGCAGGTGCAGCGCACGATCTCCCGGTAACAATCGCATTTCATCTGGTAAATGTCATCGGAATCGTATTGCCCCTCGCTCCGGAAGCTGTAGTAAAGGTAGTCCAGCATCCGCTCCGCAGTTTCCGATGACCGGCAGTTTTCCTCCTTCATTTCCTCCATTCTCTTCAGCATCTCCTGGAGTCCCGGCCGTTCCAGCTTTTTAAAGTCGCTCCAGGGGCAGGTCATGATCTCCGTTACACGGCTCAGCTTCAACTGTACCTTCCGCTTCTCCTGACCGGCGATCTCCTCAATTCCCTGTTTTAAGCGCCGGACATCCGATGTCTCTGCAAAAGCAGGATACCAGGGCTTCTCCTGCAGTTGACGTGTTCTTTCCGTTTCCCTGTCAAATGCCTGTTCCATGAAATTTTCTGCCTGGTTTTTCAGATAATTCCGGAGTTCTTTCAGACTGCGGTGAGATTTTTCCGGCAGTCGAAGACCGGGCGGTGTTTCCAGTTCCGGCTGATGATACCAGCGGTAAAGAAAATCTGCTCCCTCTTCCAGCCTCTCCGTTGAAACCTTCTGCCAGTTTTTTTCTGTCAGCCAGAGATACTGAAGCAGCCTGTAAAGCTCCTGCCGTTTCATCTGGTTCCATAGATGGAAACATTCTCCCAGTTCGTTTTTCAGTTCTTCATACAGCCGGAAGTGACCGCCTGCCCTGGAAAGCTTCTGCAGTTCCCGGAAAAAAGTTTCACCGAAAATTTCCTTTTTCTCCGTAAGTATCGGAAAGCTTTCATCTGCCTTCATGGAGCTTACCAAAAGAAAAAT
>CAKRQP010000098.1:0-8798 GCA_934393555.1 uncultured Lachnospiraceae bacterium | reverse complement strand
ATCTGCTTTGAACTGATTCAGTAATTTCACCATAGCATTCTTTCCTGATTATGTCAAGTTTTTTATTATTTTGCCCTGTTTTTCTGTATTATTTATTATTGTTTTGTATCACTTTACCAAAAGAAAGAAAAAATCCCTGTTTCTTCTATATTATTATAGTTGAAACAGGGACATTCTGTCGATTTTACTTTTTCTTCCGGATCCAGATTTCAGATACAGTACAGCTTCCGGCAGGTTCATACGTCTGCCAGGTCAGTTTCAGTTTTCCTTCTTTATAAGAAGCTTTCGGTAACGTCCAGGTATAGGTCGGATCCGGATCGATTCCATTTTTATATTTCCGTTCCAGTTCCGTATGGAGCAGTTCCTCACCAGCCCAGAATTTCAAATGAAAATGGTCATCAAACAGAAGCATGTTCTGATAAGTAACGGAAATCTCATATTCTGCCTGCGGATCCAGTTCATCCATCTCAACAACAAGCGGCGTTCCGTAAAGACTTCTCGCTCCATGCGTCCATGCGATCGGAAATGGTACTTCATCATACCAGCCAATGGATTCATACGTCTTCATGATAAGATAGGTGCTATGTGCCATCAGCGGACTTCTGACGAAACAGGGATCTTCCGCAAAAGTCAACGTCTGTTTCACATGAGAGAATCCTTCAAAGCTTCCAAGACGTAAATACTGACCTCCTTCTCCGGGATCACAGCGTTTTACGATCGCTTCTACTGCCTGATTTTTCTCCTCTTCCGTATTAAGAGTCTTTACCCGGTTCAGCATCTGATGAAGATACTGGAAATCATTCAGCGCCATATTCAGTGTATCGAGCCAGGCACCACGATCCAGATGCTGCCCTTTATGGCGGGTAGTTGTAAGCTGGATCTTACAGCTTTTATACAATTCATCCGCCAGCCGCTGCATCTGAAAACGTTCCTTCACACCTACCGGCTCCAGCCAGGTTTTCCGCAGAATGTTCAGTGCATTTTCCACCCGCACATCTGCTGTTTCTCCTGTTTGGAGTGCTTCATAGGCTTCCCTTTCCAGCTGCTGATCATGTGCATACCGAAGCTTTGTCTGATAATCTCCGAGAATGCGAAGAAGAAGCATCTGATAGCGGAAATTTTTTCCTGTTTCTTCTGAAACGCTCTGATCGATACGCATCATTTTTTCATAGAGTTCATCGATTGTTTTATTTTCCAGGATTTTTCCCGTCCAGCTATCCTCCAGCTTCAGGAGCAGTCCGGAAAGCTCCTCTGTCAGTTCCGGATCGATGAAAAAGCGGACATAATCACGGATTGCCTCTTCTACCGGTGCCTCTTCCCGATAGTCCAGATTTCCCCATACCATTTTACTCACGTCATCATGGATGCCTTCCGAATATGTGATGGACCCCAGTACATATCCCTTATGATAATCGTGGATCTGCCGAAATGCATAGGGACGGGCATTGTAAGACTCTCTGCCCAGGGTATAGGCAAACGCTTCATCCCAGCCCGGCACTTCAAACTGACTGCTCACATTATGGGTGATATCCGGATAATTGCGTATGGTTCCTTTGTATTTTTCCGGAAGCTGCTCATACATATCCTGGATCGGATCCTTTTCCCAGGGAGCAAAGCAGACACCATAGAGCCAGTCCGGTTCTTTGGAAACCTCTTCGTAAAAATCCTCATACCAGTGTTCTTCCGGAGAAAAGGCCTGCGGAGCCAGCCAGACTTTTGCATTCGGATGGTAACGGTGCAGAATATCTGCGGTTGCCTTTGCCGCCTGAAACATTTCCTTCGGAGGCAGGTCTCCGGGATCTCCTGCAGGGATCAGAAGACCGTCAATGTACGGAACCGCTTTGAAGATTTTTTCCCTCTCTGCCATCTCCTTTTTGAAGGTATCCCCTTCAATGGAAAGGCTGAGATACGGATACCAGACATGCACATCCATCCCATAGGAATGAATGATCCCGGAAAGCTCGATCATCAGTTCAAACGGATCTCTTTTAAAATGACCGGAAAAAAGATTGTCATCCGTCCGGGGCGGCAGAAGTTCGATCGAGTTGGAACCAAAGATCAGAAGATCCCGGATATAACGCTCGTATTCGATCTCTGTCCAGGCAGGGCAGGTGTTCTGTTTGTCCCGGTACCCCAGCTGATGTCCACGCATCCGATAGGAAGGCTGGATCTTAATATCTGTCAGTTCCTCTGAAAAACCGGTTTTTCTGTCTTTCAGATACATTTTCCGGAGAACCCAGGATACTCCGTACAGGAAACCTCTTTTATCCGCTGCCTGGATCTTGATTCCATCACCCTTCCGTGTCAATGTGAAGGTTTCTTCTTCCAGTTTACTGTCTGTCTGAAGAAGGATCTCACCTTCTTCAGCCTCTGCTTCCCTGTCTGCATCTGCTGCATTTTCCACAGGAATGGCCGCACCGCTTCTGAAAAAGATCTCGTTCTTCAGAAAATCTGCAGCAAAACGGGCATTTTCTCCTTGTTCCGTCACAATCTTAAGTTCTTTCGGAAATGTGTATCCCATAAGTTCTCCTCTCCTTATACCAAAGAAACTGCCGTCCATTCCGGATACGGCAGTTTCTCTCTTGTCTGGCTTTCCGCCGAGTATTATTTAATTCTTGCGTATGCGTCGTTAAAGATCTGCTCCAGCTCTTCCGTTCCCTGAGATTTCAGAGTCTCTACAAAGCCTGCCCAGTCATCCATGGTGGATTTTCCGGTAATGAAGCCATCGATCTCCTGGTTGAATACGTTGTTGATATTGGATTCCAGCTCGGTGATACGGGAAGTCTCTTCTTCTGTGAAGGACGGCCACAGCGGATAGTAGTCGATGAGACCTTCGTCGGTCCACTCTGCGATCTTCTCCGCATTCTCAACCATGATCGGGTCAGTGATCTGGGCATCCAGACTCTCATCAACGTACTGTGCAAGACCCTGAAGGCCAAGTCCAAGTTCGCCTCTGACTGCTGCTGCCACATCACTTGCACCTGCCTGTGCATCGATCATATCCTGACTGGTTACGATGGTTCCATCCTCATCTACGGTATAGTTTACACCTTCTTCACCAAAGTTAGTGATCATTCTTCCCTCTTCGGTGTACATCCAGTTCAGAAGTTCTACCACACGTTCCGGATATTTGGTTCTGACACTGATCACACTGTTGTTGTTGGGCCAGTCTTTCTCATAACGATAGCTTCTGGTATTGCCATCCTCGTTTGCCATGGGTTTCAGAACATCAAATTTTGCATTTGCATCAACTTCCTGAAGTGCCGGATTATATACACGGCCTACGAAGGAGTTGTTGTCATATACGCTCATGAGTTTTCCGCTGGATGCTTTCTCAAAGAGATCATCCTTGGTCATAGTCGCATAATCCGGGTCAAGCAGTCCGTCTTTGTAAGCATTCTGTAAGAATTCTACCACACGGGTGAATTTTTCGGAAGTCGGTCCGTATACATAAGAATCGCTTTCCGGCTCATAATACATACCTCTGGTCGTTGCAAAGGTCGGGAAACCGCCGGTACCCAGTGCATAAGCAAAGGAGCCAACCAGGTAATTGGTACCGTTTCTGGTTCCGAAGCCATACATATCCGGATGTTTCTCTTTGATCTTTAAGAGATCATCATAATATTCTTCAAAAGTGGTCGGTTCTTCCACACCGATCTCCTCCAGAAGGTCAGTACGGATGGCTACCATCTGAGCAACCGCAATACGGTTATACTCACATTTCTGGAAGCCGAAGAGACTGCCGTCACTCTCTACCTTCTTTGTCTCTGCCGCACGATCCTCGCCATACATCAGATCAAAATAGTCCGGCGCATAATCTTTGTACTCCGTCAGATTCAGGAACATACCGGTAGGTGCATATTTCAGCAGCTTCTCAGACTGAAGACCGCCGATGATGTCCGGCATCTGTCCGGAAGCCAGCACGGTAGAAATCTTGGTATCGTAGTCACTGGCCGGGATCGGCTGAACCTCCAGGTTGATGTTGAATTTCTCTTTGATCACATCGTAAACATAACCTTCTGTCGGGAATTTCTGTGTTCCTGCCTCAGTGGTCATCATTGTGATCGTGATTTCTTCCGAATGATCAACTTCGGAAGCAGCTTTCGCTGTTGTGCCCGGGATTACCAGGCTGCCGGCTGCCATCATGACTGCCATGGAAAGTGCCGCTGCTTTTTTCAAGTGTTCTCTTTTCATTGTGAATTCTCCTTTCTATATAATCAGCCCTTGACTGAGCCGACCATCACACCTTTTACAAAGTACTTCTGAACGAAGGGATATACCATCAGGATCGGAAGTATCGTGATAAAAATAACTGCATATTTAATATTCAGACTCATGGTTGCCATATCCGCAGAAGCAGACATGGATTTGGAAAGTGCCGCATCCGATCCAAGAACGATATTTCTCAGGATCAGCTGCATCGGGAAAAGATTTCTGTCATTTAAGTAGATCAAAGGCTGCAGCCACTGGTTCCAGAAACCAACTGCATAGAAGAGAACCATGGTTGCAAGTACTGCTTTGGACAGTGGAAGCACCATTTTCACAAAGATCGTCAGATCGTTGGCGCCGTCCAGCCTTGCAGATTCAAACAATTCCTCCGGAATATCTGAGAAAAAGGTTCTCATAATGATCATGTACCACACATTGATGGCTCCGGGAAGAATGATCGCCCAGATGCTGTTCATCAGACCGGCAGACTGCACTACCATATAATTGGAAATGATACCGGCATCAAAGAACATTGTGAATACGACGATCCCTGTAAAAATCCCTCTTCCGTAAAACTCTTTTCTGGAAAGCGGGTATGCGCATAGTGCCGTCATACCGACACTGACCAGCGTTCCGGCCACCGTGTAGATCAGGGTGTTGAGATATGCTTTCGGAACATACTCATTACTCAATACCGCTTTATATGCACCGAAATTGATTCCCTTCGGCAGGATCGTAATATCTCCTCTGAGTACTGCATTTCCATCACTGATCGATACGATCAGCATATAATAGATCGGATACAGGGTGATCACACACATAAGAAAGACGATCACAAGTACAGCGATATTAAAGGTTCTGTCACCGGCTGATATTTTTTTCTTCTTTACCATGTTTCCGGCACCTCCTTACCAAAGACTTGTCTGCCCTACTTTACGGGCTGCTTTATTTGCCAGAACTACAAGTATCAATGCCATCACCGCCTGGAAAATACTTACTGCAGATCCATAGCTGTAGTTGGCTTCCATCAAACCACGTCTGTATACATAAGTGGAAATCACATCTGCTGTGGAGTACGTTGCTCCGGTATACAGAAGCAGGATCTTTTCATATCCGACTGTCAGAAGCTTTCCAACTGTCAGAAGAAGCTGAATGGAAATCACAGGTGCGATTCCGGGAATGCTTACGTGGATCAGCTGTTTCCATTTTCCGGCTCCGTCAATGGCTGCTGCCTCATAAAGCTGTGAATCCACGCCTGCCAGAGCTGCCAGATAAATGATGGAACCCCATCCACACTGCTGCCAGATTTCCGAAATGACATAAACCGGACGGAACCAGCCCGGCTCCATAAGGAACTGTACTTTTTCCAGTCCCAGAGAGGAAATCACATGGTTGATCAGACCGTCATTGGAAAGGATCGTGGTGATAAAACCACACACAACCACAGTGGAAAGGAAATACGGCATGTAAGAAATGGTCTGTGCCATTTTTTTGAAATGCTTGTTTTTCACTTCATTGATCAGAAGCGCCAGGATGATCGGTGTCGGGAAATACAGCACCAGCATCCAGAGGTTCAGGACAACCGTATTTTTCAGGATGTTCCAGAAATACGGATCCATGATAAACTGTTTGAAATACTTGATTCCTACAAATTTGCTGCCCGCAAATCCAAGAAATGCATTGTAATCAAAGAATGCGATGCTCAGCCAGCCCATAGCACCATATTTGAAAACAATGAAGTACAGAAGCGGTAAGGCAAACAGAAGATACAGATAACGGCTTCTGTATATGTTTTTCCAGATCTGGCTTTTTCCTTTTCCGGCCGCCATGCCTTTTACAGGCTTTTTCATGAGTGATCCCTCCTCACTGATTTATCGTTTCAGGCTTTTTTCCATCCGTTCGGACAGGTTCCGAAGCATCTTTACTTCTTTTTTAAAGGTTTCCGAAAGTTCTTCTGCATTTTTTACTCTGGAATGAAGTCCCATGTGCAGACCTTCCAGATTCAGATAATACTTCGCATTGACCGGATAACACTGACGCTCGATCAGAGCCGCCATAGTAAGGAATTCAGAAAGTTCTGTCATATCCTCCGTTTGATACCGGTCATACAGAATCCGGTAGAGACGGGGATGCATGTTCGCCATCACTCCGCAATAACCATAGGCTCCGTCCTTTAAAGATTCCAGAAGCGTTGCTGTGTTGGCATTGTAAAGCTTAAGACGCGTATCCTTACAAATTGCAAGCTTTTCACGGATCTGATCTGCATCACAGCAGGTATCCTTCAGAAAATAGAATCTTCCGGTGGATGCACACCACTCTGTCACCTTCGGACTCATCACTCTTTTATACGGATAAGGACACTCGTAAAGTCCGAACCGGATGTCAGAGGGAAGGGCTTCCAGAATTTTCTCTGTATTGCTGATCCAGATCTCATCGGATTCGTCCTCTGCCGCCATCCGGTTGGTGATCATGATCACCGCGTCTACTCCTGTCTCTGCGATCAGCTTCAATTCATGGATCTGCTCCTCCAGAGAGTCAGAAATGTGTCCGGATGCGATGACCGGCACCCGGCCGGCTGCAAATTCTTTCACTTTTGCCGCGATCCCTGCCCGCTCCTCCAGCGTCAGTTTAAACATCTCACTGGACTGGCATACTGCAAACAGACCGTCAACGCCATTTTCGATGTACCATTCAACCAGTTCCTTCAGAGCCGGATAATCAACCTGGTTTTCTTCCGTGAAAGGGGTAAGCATTACCGGCCAGACTCCCCCTGGAAATCTTTTCTCTTCCATTCTTCCTCCTTTTTGTTCTCTATTAGAGAACGCTGTTCTGTTTTATTAGCTTTTAAAATACCGCATAAGCGGTATTTTTTTTAAAGTCTCCGTTCGATCTTTCGCACGGTATCTTTCAGCTTCTCGGCAATCTCTCGAATCCTCTCTTCTTCAAACCGAAGGGACGGTCCGCTGACGCTGATCGCTGCTTCTACCTGATGCTGCTGATTGAAAATCGGCATTGCCACGCATTTGACTCCAAATTCGTGTTCCATATTATCAATGGCATACCCGCGTTTCCGGGTAAGCATCAGTTCTTCTCTTAGCTTCTCTGCATCTGTGATCGTATAATCGGTACAGACCGGAAAATCTCTTTTCAGGTACTCTTCGAGTTCCTTCTCCGGCAGATACGCCATCATGGCTTTTCCAAGACCGGTGCAGTACATCCGCGCCCGTTCCCCCATGATCGTCCGCATCAGGCTGAAAGCCTCTTCCGGATAAGTGGAATTCACATAGATCACTTCATCCTCATGGGGAACTCCCAGGTAAACACGCTCGCCGCTCCAGTTGGAAAGCTCCTGCATATAAGGAAGAGCGACATTTCCAACAATAAGTTCATCGCCCAACGCATGACATAATGTGTAGATCGCCATACCAAGCCTGTACTTTCCGGTTTCTTCATCCTGCCTTAAATATTCCATTGCGGCAAACGTGGAAAGGATGCTGTGAACGTTGCTCTTATTCAGATCCAGATATTCACTCAGCTCTGTGACACCCCAACTGCTTTTCTTCGTAAAACAATTCAAAATGTCCAGCGCCTTCTGTAGACTTTTTACTTTAATTTCTTTTTCATTCTTCTCTGCCATGGCGCCTCCTGCTAAGTGTTATGTAATACAGAACGTTGTTCTGTATTTCTGAATACATTCTAGCACGACATTTTGAATAATGCAATTGTCTAATCTTTCCATTTTTCAATGATTGAATTTGTGCAAAATCCATAAGCAAATAAAAAAGCCTCAGCCAGAGGATAGAACTTCTCCCTCATCTGCTGAGACTTTTCGTATTCTACTTATGCCACGTTCCCGTTGCGAAACCCGCGGCCGCTTTTTTCCAAAGCTGCCTCAAACTCCTTCAGTTTCTGTCTTGCCTCCGGATCGAGGTTCTTCGGAACTGCAATTTCCACTACCGCATACTGGTCACCGTGAACGGAAGAATTGCTCAGGCTTACAATTCCTTTTCCCTTCAGACGGATCTTGGTTCCTGACTGAGTTCCCGGTTTGATCTTGCAGAGAACCTCACCGGTCAGTGTCCGGATCTTCACCTCGCCGCCGAAAACTGCTGTGGTAAAGGGTACCTGAACGGTGGTGTATACGTCCATTCCCTCCCGACGGAACCCGGGCTTTTCATCCACGGTTACTTTCAAAAGCAGATCTCCTGCTTCTCCGCCGCCGGCTCCGGGGGAACCTTTTCCTCTCAGGCGGATACTCTTGCCCGTTTCAATGCCGGCAGGAATATTTACTTCATAGGACTGGACCGCACCTGTGCTGTCCTGAAGATGGATCAGCTTTTTTCCGCCAAAGGCCGCTTCATCGAAGGTGACATGGATCTCGGCCTGAACGTCCGAGCCTTTGCTGCTGTAGTTTCCGCCCTGGCCAAAGCCGAAGCCGTCAAAGCCCTGATTCTGGAACCCATGGAAGCCGCCGTAGCTCTTCGAGCCGGTGCCGCCGGTGCTGTGAAAGCCGCTGCTGCTTCTGCTGCCGCTCTGGCTGTGGAAATTACCAAAAATATTTTTGAGGATATCGTCCATATCCTCTCCAC
>CAKRQP010000097.1:0-8924 GCA_934393555.1 uncultured Lachnospiraceae bacterium | reverse complement strand
CACAATTCTACAAACATTCGAAATCCGCTGATTTACTGCGTAAATCGCTACTTTCTCATGTTTGGCGGGTCCCAAGTTCAAAAGCCTTATCATGCAAGCATGAACGGCTTTCTGAACTTTGGACCCTGGGTATCTTAAACATGTATTATAGTATAAAAGCCCCGTTTTTTCAAGGGCGGAGTCATTGTATTAAAGAAAGTACATCCGGACGTTCCGCGCACAGATCTGCGGACTGCTGATCGGAACATCCTGAATAATTCTTCCAGATCCGGGAATCCTGTTTGATATGAGAAAAACATTCATTCAATGCGGCATTCTGGGCTGGGGCATGGAGATCCTGTGGACCGGGCTTGACTCCTTCCGGCGCCGGGATTATAAACTCACCGGTCATTCCTCCCTGTGGATGTTTCCCATCTACGGCTGTGCCGCCTTCATCGGTCCTTTATCCCGGCTTCTCCAGAAGAAACATCCGCTTTTCCGCGGAAATCTCTATATGCTCGGGATCTTTCTGGTGGAATTTTCCACCGGTCTGCTCTTAAAAAAGAAAGACTGGTGTCCCTGGGACTACAGCAACAGCCCGCTGAACATCCATGGTGTGATCCGTCTGGATTACGCTCCGCTCTGGTTCCTGGCCGGCCTCTTCTTCGAGCAGATACAAAAACATCCGCTGTCCTGCCATTTCTGACAGGAATCAGCGGATGTTTTATTTAATGGTCACAGTCACAGGAATGCCCCGGCGGAAGGTCCGGGATCCCGTCGCCATTCAGGTCCACAGGTACCGGTCCTCTGTTTCCGATGTTCTGCGTCTGAAGCGTCCTCTTTCTGGCACGCTGTTCTTCCGAAGCTGCCAGGATGAAGTTCTTGATCTCCTTGGAATGACGGATATGCTTCAGATGAAGCACCGGATCTGTCGCATCTCCTCCGAAGCACTCCACCGTACCGAGACCAAAGATCCGTTCTGCCAGTGAACGCACCAGCCGGGTATCCACGATCTTGTACATATAGCAGTCGTCCTCTTTCTGGCGGAGCAGACCGCTTTTTACCGTAACAAATTCTTCTGTTACATGATACGTTGTAAAAGTAAAAGGAAGGCCGAAAAACAGCCATCTTTTCCGTTCCTGAAATTTCATAGACATGCCTCCTGTTTTTCCACGGTACCTGCTCAGGTTTTCCGCATCCGGAGCCTGATCCTGCAGATACAAACCTTTTGCATCAAGTTTAAGCATTACCCTGATTTAATATCAGTATAGCACACGCAAAAGAAAATTCCAAAACAATTCTTGAAATTCTTTTCCCTTTGGTATATGATAGTAAAAACGCATCCGGGCGTAGTGCCCGGAGTCAAAACAGCAAAGGAGATATCTATGAGACATTTAATGAGTCCCCTGGACTTTTCCGTGGAAGAGCTGGAAAAAGTCCTCGACCTGGCAAAAGACATTGAAATGAATCCAAAGAAATACGCACATGCCTGTGATGGTAAAAAGATCGCTACTCTTTTCTATGAACCAAGCACACGAACCCGCTTAAGTTTTGAAGCAGCAATGCTCAACCTCGGGGGGTCTGTACTTGGTTTTTCTTCGGCCGATTCCAGTTCCGCCTCCAAGGGAGAGAGCGTGGCCGATACCATCCGCGTTGTTTCCTGTTATGCTGACATCGTTGCCATGCGTCATCCCAAGGAGGGTGCTCCTATGGTAGCCGCTTCCAAGTCCCGGATCCCGGTGATCAATGCCGGCGACGGCGGTCACCAGCATCCCACCCAGACATTGACCGACCTGATGACGATCCGTTCCTTAAAGGGCCGTCTCAACAATCTGACCATCGGTCTTTGCGGTGATCTGAAGTTCGGCCGTACCGTTCATTCTCTTATCAACGCACTGGTCCGTTACACCGGCATCCGTTTTGTGCTGATCTCTCCGGAAGAGCTTCGTCTTCCCAGCTATATCCGTGAGGATGTTCTGGATAAGAATCACATTGAGTACAAAGAAGAAGTCCGGCTGGAGGATGCTCTGCCGGAGCTTGACGTTCTTTACATGACCCGTGTACAGAAAGAACGTTTCTTCAATGAAGAAGACTATGTACGCATGAAGGATTTCTACATCCTGGACAAAGCAAAGCTGGATCTGGCGCCCTCTGATATGCTGATCCTTCATCCTCTTCCCCGTGTCAATGAGATCTCTGTGGAAGTGGACGATGATCCCAGAGCCGTTTATTTTAAACAGGTACAGTACGGTGTTTACGTCCGTATGGCATTGATTCTGACTCTTCTGGAGGTAAAAGTATGTTAAGTGTAGGACAGTTAAGTGAAGGTTTTGTCCTGGATCACATCCAGGCAGGAAAAAGCATGGAGATCTATCGTTATCTGAAGCTGGATCAGCTGGACTGCTGCGTAGCCATCATCAAGAATGCCCGCAGCGATAAGATGGGCAAAAAGGATATCATTAAAGTGGAATGTTCTCCCGAAATGCTGGATCTGGATGTTCTGGGCTTCATCGATCACAGCATTACCGTCAACATTGTCCGTGACGGCAAGATCGTAGAGAAGAAACCGCTCTCCCTTCCGAAAAAGATCACCAACGTGATCCGCTGCAAGAATCCCCGCTGTATCACATCCATCGAGCAGGGTCTGGATCAGGTCTTCTTCCTGGCAGATGAAGAAAAAGAGATCTACCGCTGCCAGTACTGCGAAGAGAAATACCGTCATTCCAGAAAGAAATGATCTCATAGAAAAAATGCCGGCCGGGCGAGGTTTTTCAAGACCTCTGCCTGACCGGCATTTTCCTGTCTTTTTATACGTTGAAGCAGCCGCCTCCGATAAACTCTCTTAAAAGGGAATTGACCGGTACGCTGTCGTTCGGAATGCCTACAAAGTAATCCAGGAATTTCAGCAGGCGTTTTGCCTCCTGATATTCCGGCTCGTCCTTTCCAATGCCGAAAAGCAGCGGCTCCGCGTACATTTTCAGAACTGCCAGTTCATAGATCAGGGCAGAATTGAACATCACATCCGCATCCTCCTGATAAGGGAAAATGTAATTTTCCTCTCCCCTTCGCACAGAAGGCCACATGGCAATGGTCTGTTTTGCCGAGGTTCCTCTTGTTCTGGCATCCCGGACGATCCGGCGGATCAGCCGTCCGTCTGTGGTAGGGATCCGGTTATGTTCATCAATATTCAGCGATGTCAGCGCACTGATGTAGATCTTAAATTTATTCTCTTTAGGAAGAGAATAGCTCAATGCATCGTTGAGACAGTGGATACCCTCAATGACCAGAATGTCATTTTCTCCCAGCTGACGGATCTTCCCTCTGTATTCCCGTTTTCCGGTGACAAAGTTAAAGCTTGGCATTTCCACCCGTTCCCCGCGAAGCAAAGCGTTCATATCGTGATTGAAAAGCTCCGTATCAATGGCTTCCAGACACTCAAAATTGTAGTTTCCATTCTCATCCTTCGGCGTTTCTTCTCTGTTTTTGAAATAATCATCCACAGGAATGGGATGCGGTTTCAGTCCGTGGGCTGCCAGCTGAATGGAAAGGCGGTGAGAAAACGTGGTCTTTCCGGAGGAAGACGGGCCGGCGATCATCACAAGCTTCTTTTTCGGATTTGCTGCGATCTCCGCTGCGATCTCGGCAATCTTCCCTTCCTGATAAGCCTCCTGCGTCAGGATCAGCTCTCCTGCATCCTTTTTAACAAAGTAATCATTCATATCCCCGACGGTTGTGATGCCAAGAAGCCGGCTCCAGTGAAGGGTTTCCTTCTGCACGTCAAAAAGCTTTGGCTGCGGCCGGAATTCACCGATGGTCTCCGGCTGTTTCCGGTCCGGGAACTCCAGGACAAAGCCTTCATCAAAGGGCTGAAGCCTGAAATAGCGGAGATATCCGGTATCCGGCACCATGTATCCATAATAATAATCCTCAAAACCATCCAGGTTATAGATATTCACCCGGGAAACTCTCCGGTAATGGAAGAGCTTTTCCTTGTCTTTCATGCCATACTGACCAAAAAGAGCGATAGCCTCGTCCGTCTGGATATTTTTCTTCTCCAGGGGAATGGCACGCCTGACCAGTTCGTGCATTTTCTCTTCCACTTTTTTCAGAAAAGCCGCATCCGGTTCCACCTTTCCGGAAATCGTACAGTAAAGACCGTTTCCCACGGCAAACTGGACCCGGACATGCTCCACGTTTTCATGACCGGCTGTATGATAAACCGCTTTCAGCATCATGAGAAGCATGCTCCGGCGGTAGGCGTTGTCACCGATCTTATCCGCTGTGGTCACAAAATCAAGCACGCAGTCCTTTTTCAGGGTGTGATGAAGCTCCCGGAGCCGTCCGTCCACGGTCACCAGCACGATATCATGGGCTCTGGAGTTTTTGAAATCCTCTGCGATCCTGCGGTAGGGAGTTCCCTTTTCGTAAGTGTATTCTTTTCCTTCTATGGTAACTGTCAGTTTTGTTTCATCCATTTTTCAGTCCAACCTTTCTTTCGCTGCACGAATGTCTTCCAGTTCCTTTTCCACTTCTTTTTTCCGGAGAGCCGACTTCTCTCCCTCCATCACTCCAAGGTGCTCCCGGATCTCCTCAAACTTCCTCTCTTCTCTTTCCAGAAATTCTTTCAGGACCGGATCTTTCTTCTGCAAAAGCACCGGACCGTATTTCTTTTCCACCTCCGTCAATGGAGCCATTTTTCCATGCTTCACCCGCATCATGGCATAATATTTGCCATCTTCACAAAGCATATGTTCCTCTTCGATGCGATATTCCTTTTTCTCCAGGAAATCCCGGACACGGCCGAATTCCGACTGCGGCTGGAGTACCAGTGTCTCCACGCTCCGGAGCACTTTTTCCCCTTCTGTCAGGATATGGATCACCAGACCGCCGCCCATGCCTGCAATGACTACCGTATCTGCCTCACCATCCTTCAGAGCCTGGACACCATCGCTTAAACGAAGCTCCATCCGCTCCTCAAAGCCATGGATCCTCCGGTTTTCCTCTGCCCGGAGAAGAGGCCCCTTTTTTACATCCATGGCAATGGCTCTCTCATATTTTCCTTTTTCCATCAAATAAATCGGTATGTATCCATGGTCTGTACCTACATCCGCCAGACAATGGCCGGCAGAAGCCAGATCGGCCACTGCCAGTAAACGCTGTGATAACTGCACGAATCGTATTCTCCTTTATTCTAAAACTCTTTTACTTCCGGCTCCATCCAGTCTTCCCTGCCATATTTCCCTGATAAGTCTTCCCTCAGTCCAGAGAAATGTGCAGCCTTCCGATGGCTTCCACTCTTCTCTTATCCGCCACGATCTTCTGAAGTCCTGCCATATCCGCCGGATCCAGATGTGCGGTCCGGTACTCGATGCTTCCCCGGAGCACCCGAAGAAGCGTCTCATTCAGAGCCTTTTCCAGCTCTGCCTTTGTCTCCACCGGTACCGTGGCATTGAAAAGTGCCGCCACCTCCCGCTGCTGCTCCGCATCCTCGTAAGCGCTTAAGATCCGGGCCGGATTCACTTCCCCGTTCTTTAGCTGTTCAAAGAGCTTTTCCGCCACTTCCCGGTAAAGAGGGTCCGTAAAGTCCTCCGGCGCCAGGTAGGCACTGATCTTTTCATACAGCCCCTTCTGCTCGATGAGCCAGGTCAAAAGAAGGCGCTGGGACGTTTTTCTCCCATCCTCTTTTTCCTTCTTTTTCTGAGGCCGGATGACCTCTTCCCGTTCCCGCCTGGGAGCGGTTCCGCGCATGGCTTCCCGGTTTACCATTTTCCGCAGGGAATCAAAGCTGATACGGTACCGCTCCGCCACGGCCTGGATATAATTTTCCCTCTCCAGCTCCTGTTCAAATTCCATGAGCTTCCGGGCTGCCGCCTGATAAAAACCGGTTTTTCCTTCCGGATCGCGCATGTCAAAATCCCGTTCCAGAATGGAGATTTCAAAAAGAAAGCTGTTTTCCGCCTGATCGATCCGTTCCTGAAAAGCCTCCGCTCCCAGTGTCTTGATAAATTCATCCGGATCCTTATAGGGATCCATATGGAGGACTCTCGTGGAAATCCCTGCCGCCTTCAGCATGGGGATCGCCCGGAGTGCCGCCTTCACGCCGGCTCCGTCGCTGTCGTAGGTCAGAATGACCTCATCCGTGTAACGCTTCAAAAGACTGGCATGCTGCGTCGTCAGGGCGGTTCCCAGAGATGCCACCGAATTTTTAAACCCCGCCTGGTGCATGGAGATCACATCCATATAGCCCTCGCAGACCAGCAGGTTCTTTTTCCGGGCAGTCCTGGCTACATTCAGACCGTAGAGATTCCGGCTCTTGTCGAAAACCCGTGTCTCCGGGGAATTCAGATACTTCGGCTTTCCGTCCCCCATGACACGGCCGCCGAAGCCGATGACACGGTTATTGACGTCCATGATCGGAAAGATCACACGGTTCCAGAATTTATCATACATGCCATTTCTCTCATCCACATTCATCAGACCGGATTCCCTGAGAAGTTCATCGGAAATGTTCTGCTTTTTCAGATAAAGATACAGGTCGTTGCTGTATTTATTGGAATACCCAAGACCAAAGCTCCGGATGGTCTCATCGGAAAGCCGTCTGTTTTTGAGATACTCCATCGCCTGACGGCCGTTCTCGGTCCGAAGCTGGTAATAATAGTATTTTGCCGCCATTTTATTTACATTCAGGATCCGTGTCCGAAGATCCTGTGCCTGCCGCTCCTCCTGGGAGTATTCTTTTTCCGGAAGCGTAATGCCTGCCCGCTCTGCCAGAAATTTCAAAGCCTCCGGAAAGGAATAATTCTCGTATTCCTGAATGAAGGTAAATACGTTCCCACCCGCGCCGCAGCCAAAACAGTAATACATCTGTTTATCCGGACTCACGGAAAAGGAGGGCGATTTCTCGTTGTGGAAGGGGCAGAGCCCAAAGTAGGAGCTTCCCTTCCGCTGGAGTTTTACATATTCTGAAATGACGCTGACAATGTCATTTCTTGACCGTACCTCCTCGATCACATCTTCTGCATAATACATATCTGTCTTTACACTCCTTCCGTTACATCCGCAGCAGTTCTATCCTCTCCATGCCTTCGGAATAAAGATCTCCGCAAACCGGTCGATCGCATACTGGTCGGTCATTCCTGCAATGTAATCACAGACCACCCGTTCCTGAGGCTGGTTTTTCTTATAAATCAGTTCCAGATATTCCTTCGGCATCCGATCCGCATGGCGGTTGTAATACCGGTAAAGCTCCTGGATCATCTCACGGGCCTTGCGCTCCTCCTGCTTGGCCTCTGGATTGTAATATACGTGTTCAAAAAGGAAACTCCGAAGCCCCTGCATGGCCTCTTCGATCTCCTGTGACATATAAATGTCCGGTTTTTCATAGCTGTTCTTTACAATATCATGGATCAGGGTGTTGAGCCGTTCCCGGGTGCTGTTCCCCAAAGCCCGGCAAAACGCCTCCGGAAGCTCCGCCTCGGAAAGGATCCCCGCCCGCTCCGCATCATCGATATCATGATTGATATAGGCGATCTTGTCGGAAAGCCGCACGACTTTTCCTTCCATCGTGGAAGGATGCCCCGCTGTCCGGTGGTTCCGGATGCCGTCCCGTACCTCCCAGGTCAGATTCAGACCTTCGCCTTTCTTCTCCAGAAGCTCCACTACGCGGACGCTCTGCTCGTAATGGGTAAAGCCTAAGGGGCAGATCTCATTTAAGGCTCCCTCTCCCGCATGGCCGAAGGGTGTATGCCCAAGATCATGACCAAGGGCAATGGCCTCCGCAAGGTCTTCATTGAGCCGCAGCGCCCTGGTGATCGTCCGGGCCGTCTGGGCCACCTCCAGGGTGTGGGTAAGCCTCGTCCGGTAATGATCTCCCTGCGGAAGAAGAAAAACCTGGGTTTTGTGCTTCAGCCGCCGGAATGCCTTGCTGTGAAGGATCCGGTCCCGGTCTCTCTGATAGACCGGCCGGATATCGCAGGGCGGCTCTTCCCGCTCTCTTCCTCTGGATTCTCTGCTTAAGGAGGCATAGATGCTGAGATAATCTGCCTCCCGCTGTTCTGCCATCTCACGAATGTTCATATGAATCACCTCTCTCTATTCTATCGAATTTCTGTTCCAATTTCCACCCCTTTTTTCCGTCGGCCGGATAAAGGGTGATCGCACCGCTTTTCATCGTGTAAAAAATACGACAGCCTGCCTGTTCCAGCCTTTTGACCGTTTCCGGGGCGGGGTGGCCGTACCGGTTGTTCTCTCCGCAGGAGATGACAGCAATGTTCGGGGAAACCGCCTCCAGAAAGGCCTCTCCTGTGGAGAAACGGGAGCCGTGATGCCCCACCTTCAGAACAGCCGCCCGAAGATCCGTTCCTGCTTCCAAAAGCTCCTGTTCGCCCTCTTCGCCCAGATCCCCCGTAAAAAGAATACGAAGACCGCTTATTTCCACCATAAGAACCTCCGAATTTGCATTCTCATCTTCCTTTTTCTGACTTTTCACAGGAGAAAGGCAGCGGATCTCTGCCCCTTCTTCCCGAAAAACCGTCCCGCGGCTGATGTAACAAAGTTCTGTACCAAAGAGACGTGCTTCTTTTTCCAGCCGTTCCCTGGTCTCATCCCCCGGAAGCGCTGACAGACAAAGATGGCAGATGGGAATCCCATGGAACTGATCCTTCAGAAGTTCTTCCGCCCCGTTGATATGGTCGGCATCCATATGCGAAAGAAAGAGATAATCCAGAGAAGAAACTCCCCTCGATTTCAGAAATGGCAAAAGACGGTAGGTCCCCACATCGGAAACCGTCGTGCTGCCGCCGTCAATCAGGCAGGTAGTGCCTGTTTCTGTGCGGAGAAAAACCGCATCTCCCTGCCCCACATCCAGAAAAGTGACTTCGGCTGGGCGGTGGAATGGGAAGCAGAGGATACAAAGAGCGAAAATGATACCTGCTGTTCTAAGTAAC
>CAKRQP010000096.1:0-8989 GCA_934393555.1 uncultured Lachnospiraceae bacterium | reverse complement strand
AAGCATTGCTGCAAAAAAACTAGGCATCAGCCGGACTACTTTATGGCGGATGCTGCAAAAAGGAGAATTATAAAAAACACGCGGAAGACTCTCTCAGACAAGTCTTCCGCGTGTTTTCATTTTATTTTCCGTTTTTCCGTCTCTGTCTCTGCGTTTCATACATCAGCACTGCCGATGCGACTGCTGCATTCAGGGACTCCAGCTGTCCGTACATGGGGATGCGGATGTAGGTATCTGCAAGGTCTGCCAGCTGATCGGTGAGGCCGTTTCCTTCGTTTCCGATCAGGAACGCCGTGCCTTTGGTATAATCCTGCTCATCGTAGGATCCGGTGCCTTTCAGATGAGCCGCATAGGTACAGATTCCTTTGTTTTTTAATTCCCGGACGGTCTCACAGATATCCTCCACATAAAGGAAGGGAACCCGATAGACAGAGCCCATAGTGCTCCGGATGGTCTTGGGATTGAAGATATCCACCGTGTCCCGGCTCATGAGGATACCGGTGACACCTGCCCCTTCTGCCGTACGGAGAATCGTTCCCAGGTTTCCGGGATCCTGAATATTCTCCAGTACCATGAAAAAGGGAGCGGGCGCATCCAAAAGTGTTTCCAGACTGTTGGACGGCTGTTTCACCACTGCCAGGATCCCCTGAGGTGTCATGGTATCTGACATGGTCTTAAATACCCGGTCCTCCACGATCTCATACTCCCGGTCTTTTAAAACAGAAGCTTCTTCTTTCTTCAGAAATTCCTGTGAAACATACGTCTTTATGATCCAGTCTGCCGGAGCTTCCCGGAACATCCGGACTCCTTCTACTACAAAAACACCCTGTTCTTTGCGGACCTTGGACTTTTTCTGCAGCTGAAGGAGATTTTTTACCTGTTGATTCGAGGTGCTGGTGATCATACAGACAGTGCCTTGGCAACTCTCAGCCAGTACTCCGGCAGATTTTTCTGCATTGCCAGTGCTTCATCAATATCATAATCTACGAATTCGCCGCCTTTATAACCAACAACACGTTTTGTCTTGCCGTCAGCCAGAAGATCTACCGCATAAGCGCCCATCATGGATGCATAGACACGGTCTTTACATGTGGGGCTTCCGCCTCGCTGCATGTGGCCAAGGATCGTCGCTCTTGTCTCAACGCCTGTGGCAGCCTCGATCCGGCGTGCCATGCTGGTAGAATGGCCGATACCCTCGGCATTGATGATGATGTGATGTTTCTTTCCGTGTTTTCGGTTATTGATGATGTTATTGATCAGCTTCTGCTCATCATAATCGTATTTTTCCGGAAGAAGAATATCCTCAGCGCCATTGGCGATACCGCACCAGAGAGCGATATAACCGGCATTTCTTCCCATTACCTCAATGATACTGCAGCGTTCATGGGAAGTAGAGGTATCACGAACCTTATCGATAGCTTCCATCGCGGTGTTGACTGCGGTGTCAAAACCGATGGTATAATCGGTGCAGGCAATATCCAGGTCAATGGTTCCCGGAACTCCAATGGTATTGACTCCAAGAGCAGCCAGCTTCTGCGCTCCTGCAAAGGAACCGTCACCACCGATCACTACCAGACCTTCGATGCCATTCTCACGGCAGACCTTTGCCGCCTGCTCCTGTCCTTCCGGTGTACGCATCTCTGCACAACGTGCAGTATAAAGCATGGTACCACCACGTGAAATAGTATCAGACACATCTCTTGCCGTAAGATCTGTGATCTCGCCGTTGATCAGGCCATTGTATCCTTTATAAACACCCTTTACCTTCAGACCTTTTGCAATACCGCTGCGGACAACCGCCCGGATGGCAGCATTCATGCCCGGTGCATCGCCGCCGCTTGTAAGAACTCCGATTGTTTTAATCGCGTTTGCCATGATTTTACCCTCCAGAAATTATTGGTATTTTCTATCTTTATCATTTTTCGTTTACTCACGATTAAGTTTAATTCATTTTTCCCAGTTTTTCAATAGACTTTTCCACAACTTTCACATTCTCTTTGCCAAAATTTTCTTCTATTTTCCGGCAAAGTGCCTCCGTTACCAGAATGTCCCAGCTTCCTGCCAGCCTTTTGACCGCTTTCGGTGACCGGATATAGATCACTACATGGTCTTTTCCATCCGAGGTCCGTAAAATATCATAGAGCTCTCTCTCTCTGGCTTTGAAATCCTCCATTGTTGCAAACTGGATCCATAGTTCTTTCGGCACTTCCTCAAAGCCCCAGACCCGTTCACAGACCAGTTTGCTTGGCTTATCATCTTCCGCATTGACACGGCCCTTGATAAAGACTTTTTTCTCTTCTTCCAGAAGATTTCTGTATTTCTCATAATCCTTTGGAAAAACAACAACCTCTACCGTTCCCACCAGGTCTTCCAGCGTCAGGAAAGCCATCGTTTTGCCGTTTCTCGTATATTTAATGGTCTTCGCTATGATCATGCCGCCAATGGTCTGCCGTGATTCATCCTCCACACGGCTCTTGTTGGTTTCTTCATTGAGCTGAAAATCACTGGTCAGGGCAGAAATGTTTTTCCGCCACATGGTCTCATATTTTTCCAGCGGATGACCGCTGATATAGATCCCCAGTACTTCTTTTTCAAAGGAAAGCATTTCCTCTTTGTCGTATTCACCTACATCCGGCAGACGGACCTCAAACTCTTTTTTCTCTTCCTCTCCCATGAAATCAAAGAGACTCATCTGACCGGACAGACTGTTTTTCCGTTCCTGCGCCACCTGATCCATGAGGGAGACATAGATCATCATGAGCTGGCGCCTGGTCGCCCCAAGACCGTCCAGTGCCCCTGCCTTGATGAAGTTTTCAATGACACGTTTATTCAGATCTTTTCCCGTCATCCGTTCCACGAAATCCTTGATGGACTGGAACGGACCGTTCTCCTGCCGTTCCTTTAAGAGTCCTTCGATAAAGGAGCGGCCGATGCTTTTGATTGCGGAAAGACCATAGCGGATGCCGCCTTTTTCTACGGAAAAGCCCACCTCACCGGTGTTGACATCCGGCGGAAGGATTGGAATTTTCATCTGACGGCAGGTGTAAATATACTCGGAAACCTTTCCCGGGTTATCGATCACAGAGGTCATAAGAGCAGCCATAAATTCTGTGGGATAATAATACTTCAGCCAGGCTGTCTGATACGATACCACGGCATAAGCCGCCGCATGGGACTTGTTAAACGCATATTTGGCAAAATCGATCATGTCGTCATAGATCTTATTGGCAACCTTCTCCGGAATGCCGTTGGCGATACAGCCGGGCACGCCTTCTTCCTTGTTTCCATAAACGAAATTCTGACGCTCTTTCTCCATGACGGCCGCCTTTTTCTTGGACATGGCACGGCGCACCAGGTCACTTCGTCCAAGCGTATAGCCACCCAGAGAACGCACGATCTGCATTACCTGCTCCTGATAAACGATACATCCGTATGTAGGTTCCAGGATCGGCTGCAGCTGCGGGCAGTCGTAATGGATCTCTCCCGGATTGTTTTTTCCTTCAATATATTTGGGAATGAAATCCATGGGACCCGGCCGGTAAAGAGAGATACCGGCGATGACATCTTCCAGGTTCTGCGGCTTCAGCTCCTTCATGAAGCTTTTCATTCCCGCACTTTCCAGCTGGAATACACCGTCCGTATGACCGGTTCCCAGAGAGGCCAGTACTTTTTTATCATCGTAGTCAATGGCATCCATATCGATGACCACACCCGTCTCACGTTCGATTTCTTTCTGGGCGTTCTGGATCACCGTCAGTGTCCGAAGCCCCAGGAAATCCATTTTCAGAAGTCCCAGTTCTTCCAGCGTGGTCATGGTAAACTGTGTGATGATGGTTCCGTCGTTTGCCCTGGAAAGGGGGACGTATTCATCCACAGCCTTCTGACTGATGACTACACCCGCTGCGTGCATGGAGGTATGTCTCGGAAGACCCTCCAGCCTTTTTGCCATATCAATGAGGTTTTTCACCTCTTCATCGCTGTTGTAAAGCTCCTGAAACTCGGAGTTTCCTTTCAGCGCTTTATCAATGGTGATGTTCAGTTCATTCGGTACCATTTTGGCAATGGAATCCACTCTTGCATAGGGCAGATCCATGACACGGCCCACATCCCGGATCACACCTCTGGCTGCCAGCGTACCGAAGGTAACGATCTGTACCACCTGGTCTTTTCCGTATTTCCGTACGACATAATCGATCACTTCCTGTCTCCGTTCAAAACAGAAATCCACATCGATATCCGGCATGGACACTCGTTCCGGATTCAGGAAACGTTCAAACAGCAGATTATAACGGATCGGATCCAGTTTTGTGATACCAAGAGAGTACGCCACCAGGCTTCCTGCAGCAGAACCACGGCCGGGTCCTACCATGATGTCATGATCACGGGCATAACGGATGAAATCCCACACAATGAGGAAGTAATCCACATATCCCATCGTCTTAATGACAGAAAGCTCATAATCCAGGCGTTCGGTAAGCTCCGGTGACGGATCTCCATAATGCTTCACCAGCCCCTCATGGCAGAGTTTGTTCAGATATTCCCAGGAAGTATACTCTTTCGGGACATCAAATTTCGGCAGCTTGGTCACGCCGAACTCGATCTCCACATGACAGCGCTGAGCGATCTTCCAGGTGTTTTCCAGGGCTTCTTTTGCATACGGAAAAAGTGCCTCCATCTCCTCTGCCGATTTTACATAATACTGTCCGCCCTCGTAGCGCATCCGGTCCTCATCCTGCAGTTTTTTTCCGGTCTGCAGACAAAGCAGGATATCATGTGCTGCCGCATCCTCTGCGTAGGTATAATGGACATCATTGGTCGCCACCAGGTCGATTCCCAGTTCTTTGCTCATCCTGAGAAGCTGCGGATTGACCATTTTCTGCTCCGGGATCCCATGATCCTGAAGCTCCAGAAAGAAATTCCCTTTTCCAAAAACAGCCTCATACTTCTTCGCCGTCCTGCAGGCCTCTTCATACATGCCCCGCACCAGGTAACGCTGCACTTCTCCTGCCAGACAGGCACTTAAGGCAATGATCCCTTCATGATAACGGTCCAGAACGTCCATGTCTACTCTTGGTTTGTAATAAAAGCCTTCTACAAAGCCTTTCGAGACGATCTTCATCAGATTGCTGTAACCGGTGTTATTTTCTGCCAGAAGGACCAGATGATAATACCGGTCCTCGTCCTTACCGATTTCTCTGTCAAAACGAGAATTAGGTGCCACGTATACCTCACAGCCCAGGACGGGGTTGATCCCCGCTGCTTTGGCTGCCCGGTAAAAATCAATGACACCATACATCACGCCATGGTCTGTGATAGCCGCGCTGTCCATACCCAGCTCTTTGACCCTGGCAACATATTCTTTTATCTTATTCGAGCCGTCCAGGAGGCTGTACTCCGTATGGACGTGCAAATGTGAAAATTTCAAGCCTTACCTCCTCGTATTTATCTCATAAAATCTCTCCAGACCATAAAACCGACACAGAGGATCACGCCAAGGAGAAAAACAGGAGAAAACTTTTTCTCACCTGGTTTTTTCCAGTTTTCCTCAAGATATGCCGTCCGCCCGGAATGTTTTACGATCCAGATATAAACAGCTCCTGCAAGGCAGGTCGTGACTGCCGCTAGCACCGCATAAGCACAGAATGTATTGACCATCACTTCTGCCGTTATGCTTTCTGCAGCCGCTTCCATGCTTTCCTGTCCGGTCAGCGGAAGGATCTGATCGGATAAAGCAGTGATGATAACGCTGAAGCCATTGATGAGAAAATGGGCTGCCATTCCGTAAAAGATGCTTCCTGTTCCTTCCAGAAGAAGTGCAAACGCAATGCCGATCACAAAAGCATAACCGAACTGATTAAAATTCAGATGAAAAAGCCCAAATACCAGGCCACTCAGAAGCGCTGCAGGAAGAATGCCCTTTTCCCGGTAATAACCTTCAAACACTCCACGGAACATAAATTCTTCCGCCAGTGCCGGAACTACCGCAATGCAGAGAAGCTGCAAAGGCAGGGAGACCGAGGTAAGCTCATTTTGTGTCTCCAGCACATAGTTTGGCGAAAACAGCATGGTAAAGGCATTCAGACAAGTCACAAGCGGCTCCAGAAGGAGCACAAAAAGAACCGTCATCAGCAGAGTAGAAAGCCGTGGAGCCTTATGCGGGATCAGCTTTCCCGGAGAATCCCTTCCTATCAAAAGACAAAGAAGCACCGGTATGAGATATACGATCTCCGATGAGATCAGCCGTAATCCGACCGGAAGCTCTGCCGTGACCGTTCTTCCAAACAGATTGAAACAGATGATCCCGACCGTCATCAAAAGAAACAGTCCATTGGCTTTTTTACTCTTAGTCATCCTCTTCCCCGCCTTCTTTTTTCACAAGTACATTCAGCCACCGCGGCCGTCCTTCCCGGACATCATCACTCTGATAAATATCCAGAATTTCAAAATCACTTTCTGCCTGCAGCAGTTTTTTCATGGTTTTCTCCGTATAATCACAGAAAAAACGCCCATTCCGGTATTCTTCACTCTCTCCGTACTGGAAGGACATGTAGGCAACACCTCCAGGCTTCAGTGCATCGTAAACCTTTTTCAGAATGCGGGGCATATCTTTTGAGGCCACATGAAGCAGCGAAGCGGAAGCCCAGATCCCATCAAAAACCTCCTGAAATTCCATCTCTTCAAAGGTCAGGCAGAGTACCTCAAGATCAGTGTAGATCTCTGCCAGGCTGCACATTTTCGGTGAGCCGTCCATCGGCGTCACATAGCAGCCTGCTTCCTCCAGATATCGGCTGTCCCGTCCCGAGCCGCAGCCCAGGTCCAGAACCTCCGCATTTTCCGGAAGCCGTTCCAGAAAGTTCTGCAGATGCTCTGTCATATCAAGATCAATGGTTTCTTCAAAGTACTGGCTTCCCTGCCGTTCATAATAGTCTATCGAGTCCACTCTTCTTCTCCTTAAACATATCTTTTATTTGGAAAAAAGCTGCCGCGAAAAGATCGGGGCAGCTTTCACATCCATGCACAATCAGTTATCCATCATAAAACGTACCAGACGATCAATATCCTCTTTTTCATATGCAATGAGTTCCAGCTCCGGGATCTCACCATTTGAAAAAATATTTGCCATGGAAACGTACTGACACAGCTTTGATTTCAGATTCAGACGGTCGCCTTCTCCGGTTACCAGTTCCACACGACCAGTACACTGATCGATCACTTCAAAAAATTTACTGATGTCTCTGATATTTTCTACTTTCATCGAAAATCCTCCTTTACTCAGTACTTTTACCGCTATGTGCCGGGCTTCTGAAGTACCCGGCAGAACAGCCGTTTCTGAACCGTTCCGTTTATACTATAAAGCATTCAGGGAAAGAAAGCAATCTATTTCTTGATAATCTTTCCATCGGAAATCTCGATTTTTCGCTGCTTCAGAAGACGGCCGACCGCACGTTTAAACGCATTTTTGGTAAGTCCCAGTTCTTCTTTGATCAACTCCGGATCCGCTTTATCCGTAAAGGGGAAGAAACCGCCTTTTTCATCCAGCTTTTGCAGGACTTCTTCCGCATCCCGGTTCATCTGCTCGGGGATCCGCTCTCTGGAACTCAGATCCAGTTTTCCGTCCGCCTTTACCGCAGTGACACGTAAGGGAAGCACCTCGCCTACCTGATAATGTTCTGCCGCCTCTCTCTTCGGAATCAATCCGGAATAGCAGTCATCTACAGCCACAAAAGCGCCGAAATTATTGCTGATCTCATAGATCCGCCCTGTCACATGATCTCCTTTTTCATAGGGAGATTCTTTTTTCAGATAATGGTAAACCTTCATCGTCGCACACAGACGGCTGCTCTTATCGATATAGAGCGCTACCAGACATTCATCTCCCGGTTCTACCTTTCTAGTCTGCTCACGGAAGGGTAAGAGAAGATCCTTCGGCAGTCCCCAGTCAAGGAAGGCTCCGATCTTTCCGGTCTCTGCCACTTTCAGAAGAGCAACCTCTCCAAGCTGAATCGCCGCTTCCTCTCTGGTGGCAATGAGACGGTCTTTGGAGTCTTTATATAAGAAGACTTCCAGTGCATCTCCTGTTTTGGTTCCCTCCGGAACTTCTTTTTTCGGAAGGAGCACTTCCTCCCCTGCTCCTTCTCCTTCGCTTAAATATACCCCAAAATCCACAGTCTTGACTACTGTCAGGCTCTGTCTTTTTCCTAATTCCAACATACTACTCTCCTCTTATTTCTTTCATTCTGTTTTGGCACCGGTGTACTCCTGTACCCGTGTCTCTTTTGTTTTCTGCTGAAAAACCATCACGGCGTAGGGTCTTCCCCCTGCGTCTGTCAGTGCCACCGTCAGACGGCCATCCTCTCTGGCCACCCGGGGAACAATGACATCATGAAGCATCGCTGCCTTTTTGTACTCTGCCTGCATTTCTTCTATTACAAAGCCTTCCGGCAGATATTCCTCTGCCATTTTGATGTACCGGGCATTGTTTACGTGATGGTTGATATCCAGATGGTGCTTCGCCACCTGGAAGGATTCCTGTTCTTCCATTTCTTCGGGCACGCAGATCTTCCGGTCTGCATATTCCATTGGAAATTTTTCTTCTAATGGAAAGCTCGTTTTCTGATCCTCATCCACCTTCACCGGTCTTCCTGTTTCCGTATCCAGATAGATCCAGATGGAATTGGCATAAACCAGGCACTCCCCATCTTCTCCGGTCATGGTAAAATTTCGATAACCGAAAAATCCCCTGAATGCATAGGGCCAGGTACTGACAGTCACCTTTTCTCCAAGCTTTGGAAGACGTACCGGAACGATCTGCCAGGAGGACAGAAGCCAGGCACGCTTTTTTTCGTTAAGGCGGGCGATGCTCATACCTGCAGCTTCCGAGTGAAAGGTGCTGCAGTCCTGGAAATAATCGATAACAGAACCAAGGGTAAGGTTCAAATGGGTGTCTACTTCGCTGAAGCGGATACGGCTGGTGAATGAATACATGATG
>CAKRQP010000095.1:0-9011 GCA_934393555.1 uncultured Lachnospiraceae bacterium | reverse complement strand
ATATCATCAAAAGCATACTCGTTAAAGTAGGAATGAAACATAGAAGTTTATAACTTTTTATAAGTTTTCAGTAACGGAACGACATGCAGCGCTTTCGACCAGCATATTATGAAACATTTGTCTGTACGGCAGACCGGTGCCCGAGGACCTGCTGCCAGGAATGGAAAATCTATGTAGATGAGAAAACAGAGAAACAGTGGGAGAAGCTGACTCCGCCGCGGGAGGTCACGCCGCGGAAGACAACTTTAAGTGATTATATTATAGACAAGGAAGAAAGCAGAGTCATTCATCTGGATCAGGCACAGCACTGTCCCTTCCTGAGCGAAAAAAGACTCTGCAGCCTTGTATGCACGTACGGAGATACGGTACTTTCCGAAACCTGCCGGGTCTTTCCGAGAGAGGTTCATGTCTTTGAAGATCATGAAGAAGAGACACTGATGCCCTGTTGTCCGGCGGTGATCGATCTTTGGGAGAAAGGAGAACCGGGTTTTCCTTCCATTCCGGGAGATGAGGATGATTTTTACCTGGCTCTCAGAAAAGAAATCATGAAGCTTCTGGAGCATACGGAGCAGACACCGGAGGAAGCACTTCTGGAAGCTTCGTATATCCTGCTGGAGCTGGAGAAAAAGAAAAAGCCGGGGCTGGCTGATGTGAAGGACTGCTTTTCGGAAGAGACCAGAAAAGAACTTTTAAAAGCCATAAGAAGGGTGGAGATATCAGCAGAAGATACCGTGCTGGAGTGCAATGAACTTTTACAGGACCTGGCTGTCAACTACAGGGCAGAAGGGCTTTATGAAGATTTTCTGGAGCCCCTGCTGATGTTATCCGAATCTATTTCAGAGGGTGAACAGGATGAGATGCTGGCAGAAAAATGGAAGGCATTTCAAAAGGAGTGGAAAGACCGGGAATCTCTGATCCGGAAATTTCTGCTCAATGAAATCTTTTCTGATCTCTTATCTTCAGAAACAGACATTGAGAATATACTTCTTCGCCTGGAATGGATCACGCTGGAGTACGTCGGGATCCGTCAGAGTGTATTTCTTCGATGGCTTCTGGATGGGGAAGAAAAAATCTCCTATGAATTCTTCCGTGATGCCATCGTGGTATTGACCCGGATGACCGGTTATGAGGAAGAAGATATCCTGGAATACCTGGAAAACAGCTTTCAGTCACCGATATGGGAATGGGGCTATTTTGCCTTGCTTCTTTCTTCTGGAACAGAAGGATAAAGAAAAAGCAGCTTCGCGGGAAAAAATCCCGTGGAAGCTGCTTTTAAGTTGCACCTTGCGAATATCCGTTTTACGCAGAGAGTTTATCGAATGACCGCAGGATCATACGCATCGATGCAGGCTGTGAGGGCTGAAAAACGACCGGCATAGACCTCTGTGAGCAGAGCATTGGTGATGCGCAGGGCCTTGTGAAGATCATCCAGGCTTAAAAGACCGGTTTCATTGGCTTCAGAAAGCTCATCCAGATCCACAACCTTGATCCGGCCATCCGGATAGACCAGTACATCGGCCAGAAGATCGGTAAAGATGTAGGTATCGGTGGCTTCATCGTAGGAGTGGCTGACAATGTCACAGTACCAGCAGATCAGGCTGCCGTCAGCTTTATAGAACTTGCTGACTTTGATGCCTTTGTCAAGAAAATAGCAGGAAAAACCGTGGTCCAGGTCTTTTTTCGGATGTAAGGTATTCCAACGGGTGATGATCTTTTTTTCATCGCGGTAAAGAAGCTCGTCATCCTTTAAAAGGATACACTCTTCAGGAATGAGGCGTTTGCGGTACAGGATTGGTCTTTTCATGGGAAACACTCCTTTCATCATTCCGGACCAGGGTCAGAGAATCATACTCCACAAACTCCTGGTGAGGTGATTTTCTTTTGTAATAGGAAAGATTAATGGAATCCGGATCATCCAGGCTGAGAAACTGGCTGGGTGTGTATCCGGTGATTTCCTTGAATACCCGGTTGAAGGTCCGGATATTGTTGAAGCCGGAAGAAAGAGCGATATCCAGAACACGGTTTCCGGATATCTTAAGCTCTGTTGCGGCATGTTCCACGCGGATCATATTCAGGTAGGTGACGAAGTTGATGCCCATAAGGCGTTTGAAAACCCGGGAAAAATAACTTTCACTGAAGTTCATTTTCTCAGCGGCGAAGGAGAGTGTGATGTCCTCACTGTAATGACTGTCCATATAAGCCAGAAGCTGCTGCATTTCTTCCAGCATATGAGAACGCCGGTTCCGTGAAGTGTCCATGGCTTCTCTTGGAAGAACACGCCGCAGACGGTACCAGAAAGAGCGGAGGGAGGCGGTGACGATTTCCTGATAGTAAGGTTTCTGTGCCTGAAGCTCCGTATGGGCTGTGTCAAAAAGAGCGGTGAGTTCTTCGGTAAGTCCGCAGTTTTTCAACATTTCCGATGAAATGAGCGGATGCGCATAATTGGAGTGGCGGTAAAGCGGACTGATCACACTCGGATCAAAAATAAGAAAATCCAGCTCGTTTTTCATCTCGGAGGAATCGCTGTAGTGGAAGTCACCGGTGTCAATGAGAACCAGATCTCCTGCCCTGGCAGTGAAGTTGTGTTCATTGATGCAAAAACGGGCAGATCCGGAACGCAGGTAGATCAGCTCGATCTCCTGGTGCCAGTGGGCCAGGAAGCTGACATTGGTATAGGCACACTGCCATACCATGAAATCAGACCGGTAATTCCGGACTTCGTGAAATGCTTTCATATGAACTCCTTTCCGTGGAATAAAGGATGGCAGAGCAGGCCATCGCCTTTGTTACGATACAGTATAACGAAAAGGACAAAATTTGTCTATATCCGAACAGAAAATTACGTGCATTTTTTGCAAGACTGTTGTATAATTGGTACATAATGAAAAGGTTTTTTGGAAAACTATTGTCCAAAACGCTTAAAATTAAATGGAGGTAAGAAAAATGGCAGAAAGCAGATTAATTGGTGGATATCCGGTAATCGGTATCAGACCGACCATCGACGGACGCCGTGGTCCTTTAAAAGTACGTGAGTCTCTGGAAGAGCAGACCATGAACATGGCAAAAGCCGCAGCAAAATTATTTGAGGAGAATATCCGTTATTCCAACGGAGAGCCGGTAAAAGTAGTGATCGCAGACACCACCATCGGACGTGTGCCTGAGAGCGCAGCCTGTGCTGAGAAGTTCCGCAGAGAAGGCGTTGATATTACTCTGACAGTAACTCCCTGCTGGTGCTACGGTGCTGAGACCATGGATATGGATCCCCAGACCATCAAAGCTGTATGGGGCTTCAATGGTACAGAGAGACCGGGTGCTGTATATCTGGCATCTGTTCTTGCTACTCATGCACAGAAAGGTCTTCCGGCTTTCGGTATCTACGGTCATGATGTACAGGAAGCGGATGACAGCAGCGTTCCTGAGGATGTTCAGGAGAAGCTTCTCCGTTTCGGACGTGCAGCAGTTGCAGCTGCAACCATGAGAGGAAAATCCTATCTGCAGATCGGTTCCGTTACCATGGGTATCGGCGGATCTATCATTGATTCTGATTTCATCGAGTCCTATCTTGGAATGAGAGTAGAGTCCGTAGATGAGGTAGAAATCATCCGTCGTATGAGCGAGGGCATCTACGATGAGGCAGAGTTCCAGAAAGCACTTGCATGGGCAAAAGAAAACTGCAAACTCGGCTTTGACAAGAACCCGGAGTTCCTGCAGAAGAGCGATAAAGAGAAAGAAGAGCAGTTCGAGTTCGTTGTAAAGATGGCTGTTATCGTGAAAGACCTGATGAACGGTAACAAGAATCTGCCGGAAGGCTGTGAGGAAGAGGCTGTTGGTCACAATGCGATCGCAGCTGGTTTCCAGGGACAGAGACAGTGGACAGACTTCTATCCCAACGGTGACTTCGCAGAGGCAGTTCTGAATACTTCCTTTGACTGGAATGGTGCCCGTGAGCCGTACATTCTGGCTACTGAGAATGATGTTCTCAACGGTCTTGGTATGCTGTTCATGAAACTTCTGACCAACCGTGCACAGATGTTCGCAGATGTCCGCACCTACTGGAGCCCGGAGGCTGTTAAGAAAGCTACCGGTTATGACCTTGAGGGTGTTGCAAAAGAGAGTGGCGGATTCATTCACCTGATCAACTCTGGTGCTTGCTGTCTGGATGCCAGCGGTGAGGCAAAAGATGAGAACGGCAATGGCGTAATGAAAGAATGGTGGAATGTAACCGAGGAAGACCAGAAGGCTATCCTGGCTGCTACTACCTGGAACGCAGCTGATCTCGGATATTTCCGTGGCGGCGGATACTCCAGCCGTTTCCTGACTGTTGCTGAGATGCCGGCTACCATGATCCGTCTGAATCTGGTGAAAGGCCTTGGACCGGTTCTGCAGATCGCAGAGGGCTGGACCGTAAATCTGCCGGAAGAGGTTTCTGATAAACTCTGGAAACGTACCGACTATACATGGCCCTGCACCTGGTTTGCACCGCGTTGCGACGGCAAAGAAGGTCCGTTCAAGACTGCTTATGATGTTATGAATAACTGGGGCGCAAACCACGGCGCTATCAGCTATGGCCACATCGGTGCAGATCTGATCACTCTTTGCTCTATGCTCCGTATCCCGGTTTGCATGCATAACGTTCCGGAAGAGAAGATCTTCCGTCCGGCTGCATGGAACGCATTTGGAATGGACAAAGAGGGTGCTGATTTCAGAGCCTGCAAAAACTATGGTCCGCTGTACAAATAATTAGTGAAAATGAAAACTGCCGTCCGGGGTGTAAAAACTCCAGACGGCAGTTTTTTTGTACATAAAAAGAGCTTTCCGCAAGCGGAGGCGGAAAACTCTTTTTGTGTGAGAAGACTGAGGACAAAGAGAAGTATAAGGGGAATCTTTTCTGCCTAACAGGACAGGATGTTTTTGGCATCCTTGATATAATTGTCCACGTCCTCTTTGGTGATGACTTCCTGGGAATCCCAGCGGCAGGGATGTCCGATGCCTAAAATGCGGCGCTCTTTGCGGTAGTACTCTTCGACTTCCTTTGATTCAAAATGCAGTTCTGCCATAAGATCCATCTCCTTTTACTGATTCACTGAACTGTTTGGAATAATTTCATTTTAGCACTCCTGGTTGAGATTGGAAAGATATTTTTTGGTGTCTGGTTGTAATTTATCTGAAAATATAGTAGAATCAGTTTAAAATCTGCGAAGCAGAAAGAGAGGAGGAGAAAAAAATGGAAACAACGTCCATCTGCTGGCTGGTAGTGTTTATTCTGCTGATCCTGATCGAACTTGCGACTATGGGGCTGACAACTATCTGGTTTGCGGGCGGCGCCGTGGCTGGATTTGTTGCCTCCATGCTTGGTGCGAACGTAGTGATCCAGGCAGCTGCATTTTTTGCGGTATCCATCCTGCTGTTATTTTTCACCAGGCCCTTTGCAGTCCGCTACATCAATTCCAATAAGACAAAAACAAATGTGGAAGGATTGATCGGACAGGAAGCACTGGTACTGGAAGAGATCAACAACATCCGTGAGACCGGATGTGCCAGGCTGGAGGGAAAAGAATGGACTGCCAGAAGTATGAATGATACGGTGATCCCGAAAGACACGGTGGTGACCGTAGAAAGGATTGAAGGAGTCAAACTGATTGTCAAAACAAAATAGGAGGAAAAATAATGAATGAAGCATTGGTAGGACCGATTCTGATCGCGATCATCCTGATCGTTGCACTTATGATCCTGGTTTCCTGTATCAAGATCGTACCCCAGGCTACGGCTATGGTCGTGGAGAGGCTGGGTGGTTACAAATGTACCTGGTCTGTGGGTCTGCATCTGAAAGCCCCCTTTATTGACCGTGTAGCCAAAAGAGTTGTGTTAAAAGAGCAGGTTGTGGATTTTGCTCCCCAGCCCGTTATTACAAAAGATAATGTAACCATGCGGATCGACACGGTGGTATTCTTTCAGATCACAGATCCGAAACTTTTTGCCTATGGTGTGGAGAATCCGATCATGGCGATCGAAAACCTGACAGCCACCACTCTTCGAAACATCATCGGAGACCTGGAGCTGGATCAGACACTGACCTCCCGTGAGACCATTAATACAAAAATGAGAGCGTCTCTGGATATTGCCACAGATCCCTGGGGCATCAAAGTAAACCGTGTGGAACTGAAAAACATCATTCCGCCTGCTGCGATCCAGGATGCCATGGAGAAACAGATGAAGGCAGAGCGTGAACGCCGTGAAGCGATCCTGAAAGCAGAAGGAGAGAAGAAATCCACGATCCTGGTTGCAGAAGGTAAAAAAGAATCTGCGATCCTGGATGCAGAGGCAGAGAAGCAGGCTGCGATCCTGAGGGCAGAGGCGCAGAAAGAGAAGATGATCCGTGAGGCAGAAGGTCAGGCAGAAGCAATTCTTAAAGTGCAGCAGGCGAATGCCGATGGTATCCGTTTCCTGAAAGAGGCGGGAGCTGACCAGTCTGTACTGGCACTGAAGAGTCTGGAAGCACTTGCAAAGGTGGCAGACGGCAAAGCAACGAAGATCATTATCCCGTCCGAGATCCAGAATGTGGCCGGACTGGTCAAATCCGTAACGGAAGTTGCAAAAGATGTGACAGAATAAGGATAAAAAGAAAGGACGCTCAAGAAAACGAACGTCCTTTTTTAAATCATTACTTTACGAATTTACCAAAACGCGGTATGATAAGTCAACAGATAGACCTAAACCAGATACAGCAGATAGAAAGGAATGATTATCATGAATTTAAAAGGCCGCAATTTTTTGACATTAAAAGATTTTACTTCAGAAGAGATCGAGTATCTCATTGATCTTTCCGCTGAATTGAAAGCAAAGAAAAAACAAGGGATCGTAGATCAGCGTTTTCTTGGAAAAAACGTGGCACTGATCTTTGAAAAGACCAGTACCAGAACCCGCTGCTCTTTTGAGGTTGCTGCTCATGATCTTGGCATGGGAACGACCTATCTGGATCCGAAAGGTTCTCAGATCGGGAAAAAAGAGAGTATTCCGGATACCGCAAGAGTTCTCGGAAGAATGTATGACGGTATTGAGTACCGTGGCTTTGGTCAGGAAATTGTGGAGAGTCTGGCAGAGCACGCCGGTGTGCCGGTATGGAATGGCCTGACCAACGAGTATCATCCGACGCAGATGCTGGCAGATATGCTGACGATCCGTGAGCATTTCGGACATCTGAAAGGGATAAAGCTGGTATACATGGGTGATGCCCGTTACAATATGGGAAATTCACTGATGATCGTCTGCAGTAAACTGGGACTGGATTTTGTGGCCTGCACGTCAAAGAAATACTTCCCCAATGAGGAACTGGTAAAACAGTGCCGGGAGTATGCCAAAGCTTCCGGAGCAAGCATTACTCTTACAGAGGATGTGAAAGAAGGAACCCGTGGCGCTGATGTTATCTATACAGATGTGTGGGTGTCTATGGGTGAGCCGGATGAAGTATGGGAGGAGCGTATCAACGATCTGACTCCGTACAAGGTGACCTCTGAAGTTATGAAAAATGCCGGTGAACAGGCAATTTTCCTGCATTGTTTGCCTGCCTTCCATGATCTGAAGACCCAGATCGGAAAAGAAATGGGTGAGCGCTTCCATCTTACAGATATGGAAGTAACGGATGAAGTTTTTGAATCACCGCAGTCCAAAGTATTTGATGAAGCTGAAAACCGTATGCATACCATCAAAGCAGTGATGGTAGCCACTCTTGGGGAGTGATGGAATGAATGAAAAATAAGAAAAAAACCAGTACCTGTGATGTGGAGGTGTGTGCCCTTTTTGCAGGCGTGCTTCTGATCCTGTGTTTTTTTCTGATGATCTTTGAAAGGAAAGCCGCATCGATTTTTATGCCTCTTGTTATTGTTATGGGCGTGGTCCTGAACAGTGCAGCTGCCAGAGAAAGATATCGCAGGGAAAAAACAGTATCGGCTCTCTTTTTTACGGCTGTGTCCGTAGTGCTTCTTCTGCTGCTTGTACTGTGTCTGTTTTTACGGAGATAAGTATTTATGAAAAGTAAAATTTTGGAAATTCTCCGAAAGAAGGATACGTATGTATCCGGACAGGAGCTTTCTGAACGGTTTGGAGTTTCCCGAACCGCCGTCTGGAAGGCGATCCATCAGCTGGAGGAGGAAGGTTACCGTATCGAAGCGGTTCCAAGAAAGGGATATCATATGGTTGAGATACCGGATGTTGTCAGCAAAGAAGAGATTTTGAGCCTTCTGGACACGAAATGGGCAGGGAAAAATCTGGTTTGTATGGAATCGGTGGATTCTACCAATAACCTGGCAAAACAGCTGGCAGAGCAGGGGGCACCGGAGGGAACGCTGGTGGTTGCCGACGAGCAGACCGGGGGCAAGGGTCGAAGAGGCCGTTCCTGGTGTACACCGAAAGGCAGTGCCATTGCCATGACGATTGTTTTGCGTCCGGATATCCGTCCGGAGCTTGCATCTATGGTAACACTGGTGATGGGACTTTCTGTGGCGAAAGCCATTGAAAGTCTTTATCCTGTTTCTGTGGGAATCAAATGGCCGAATGATGTAGTAGTCAACGGGAAAAAAATCTGCGGTATCCTGACGGAAATGAGTGCGGAGATGGCAGGGATCCACTATCTGGTCATTGGAACAGGCATTAATACCAATGTAGAAGAATTTCCGGAAGAACTCCGGGAAGTAGCAACTTCTCTGATAAAAGAGCTTGGTGAAAAGGTCAACCGGGCGGAACTGATTGCAGTCTGCCTGAAATATTTTGAAAATTATTATGAAAAGTATGTTGCTGCCGGAAACCTGGCTCCGCTGAAGGAGGATTATGAAGCTCTTCTTTTAAACAGGAATAACAAGGTAAGAGTCCTGGAACCCGGTCATGAATATACTGGTCGTTCTCTGGGGATCAATGAAGAGGGAGAACTTCTGGTGGAAAAAGAAGATGGAACGGTGACGGCAGTATATGCCGGTGAAGTATCGGTGAGAGGTGTTTACGGATATGTCTGATGTGTT
>CAKRQP010000094.1:0-9048 GCA_934393555.1 uncultured Lachnospiraceae bacterium | reverse complement strand
GCCGGTTGTCATTTTGGACGAGGCAACTGCCTATATCGACCCAGAGAATGAGGCGCTGGTGCAGAAAGCCATTTCCTCTTTGACTGTCGGCAAGACCCTGATTGTGATTGCACACCGGCTGTCTACCATTGTTGGAGCGGACAACATCGTTGTGGTGAGGGATGGAACCGTCCATGCACAGGGTACGCATAAGAAACTGCTGGAAACCTGCCCCCTCTACCGGGATATGTGGCAGGCGCATATTGGTGCGAAAGATCAGATGTAAGGGGTGTTGTCAGATGTACGGAACATTGAAAAAAATTTTTGCTTTTGCAGGTAGCAAAAAGGGGCTACTGAAAAAGTCTCTGTTGTTTGCGTTCCTGTCCGGGCTGTTTTCAGCCATGCAGTTTGCTGCCCTCTTTGTGGTAATTGGCGCGCTGGTATCTGACAACCGGGACGGAAAGTTTATCTGGATTTCGCTGGGGGTTATGGCTGTTTCCCTCATTGGGCATATCATCACGCTCTATTTCTCCACGATGGAGCAAACGGAAACCGGCTATTGCATGGTGGCGGAAAAGCGTATCCACATCGGGGATCGGCTGCGCTATATCCCGATGGGCTACTTCAACAAGAATAGCATCGGGAATATTACCGCTATTGTTACAACAACTTTGGGCGATGTAGAGAACTCGGCAGCCCGTGTCCTGGTGTCAGTGCTGGGCGGATTTTTCAACTCAGTGGCTCTTGTCATCGTCCTACTGATATTCGACTGGCGGATTGGTCTTATGGCCGCTGCCGGTGTCCTGATTTACCTTGCGACGGCGGAACTGGCACTTCGCAAATCTGTCACGCTCAGCGGGGTACGCCAGCACACACAGGAGTCCCTTGTGGAGTCCGTGTTGGAGTACATTCAAGGAATGGGGATTGTCAAAGCATTTGGGCTGGAACAGGATAGCACGCAGTCTATCGGCAATGCAATCCATGCAAGCTGCCGGGACAATCTGAAATTAACAAAAGCCAGTGTCCCCTATGACGCTATCAAACAGGCCGTTGTCCGAGTGTTCAGCGTCTTGCTGCTTTTGTCCTCGGTCTGGTTCTGGTTGGACGGCTCCCTGCCGTTGGCCTACGGTCTGATTTTGGTGATTGCTTCTTTCATGGTGTTTAACGACTTGGAGAATGCCGGGAACATGGCTTCTCTGCTCCAAATGCTGGCGGCCTCAATGGATACGGCAAATTCCATTGACGATACGCCGGTGATGGACGAGAAGGGCACGGACATTACGCCGAAGTCCAGCGAGATCGTGTTTGACAAGGTGGATTTTTCGTATGCAGACCGCAAGATACTGGATCAGGTCAGCTTTACCATTCCCGAAAAAACGACTACGGCTATTATTGGCCCTTCCGGGGCAGGTAAGACAACGATGTGCAACCTGATTGCCCGTTTTTGGGATGTGAACGCCGGAAAGATTACCATAGGCGGCACAGATGTACGGGATTTCAAACTGGACAGTCTGATGAAGAATATCTCGATGGTGTTCCAGAGCGTGTACCTGTTTGCAGATACGATTGAAAATAATATCAAGTTTGGCTGCCCGGACGCCACCCATGAGCAGGTGGTTGAAGCGGCGAAAAAGGCTTGCTGCCATGACTTTATTTCTGCTCTGCCGGAGGGTTATGATACTGTGATCGGCGAGGGCGGCGGCACTTTGTCTGGTGGTGAAAAGCAGCGCATCTCCATCGCTCGCGCCATGCTGAAAAATACGCCTATCATTATTTTGGACGAGGCAACTAGCAGCGTTGACCCGGAGAATGAGGACGAATTGCAGCGGGCTATCGAGGCACTGACTCATGACAAGACCATTATTATGATTGCCCATCGCCTGAAAACCGTTCGCAGCGCTGATCAAATCCTCGTGTTAAACAATGCTCACATTGTCCAGAGCGGCACTCATGCGGAGCTGATCCAGCAGAAGGGCTTGTATGCCGACTTTGTGACGGCCAGACAGGAGGCCATCGGCTGGAAACTGGTGCAGTAAAGGAGGTAGCGATGAAACTTCATGCGTCCGGGGAGGACTATCTGGAAACCATCCTTGTTCTCCATAAGAAACTTGGCATGGTGCGCTCCGTAGATGTTGCCCGGCACATGAGAGTGTCAAAACCGAGTGTTTGTGTGGCGGTCAACACTCTGAAGGATGGCGGCTTTCTCACAATGGATGAAGATCACTTTCTCCATTTGACCGATGTAGGCCGGGAGGTGGCCGAAAAGATTTATGAACGTCATTGCTTCTTTACGGAACAGCTTATCGCAGCAGGTGTTGATCCTGAAACTGCAGAAGTCGATGCCTGCCGGATAGAACATGTAATCAGTAATGAAAGTTTTGAACGGTTGAAAGAAGCCGCCTTTAGAAAGCAGGAAAGCAAGATTTCTGCCCTGTCAAAAGCGATAAAGGATAAGCCCATCGAATAAAAAAAACGGTGTTTCGGTGGGTGGCTTCATCATGCCTGATTACACATCTTCCCTCTGAACCCGTTTTGGGTTTGGAGGGATTTTTTATGTGCTGGTCTGCTTCAGCCGCCCCGCTGCTTATCCAAAACAGCAACTACCTACATAATTTCATACAGGAATGAGGATAGCTTGTCAAAAAAATCTTCTGCTGTTGGTGGCACTCCCACGCCCCTAATGTAGAAGTTTTATATCTACAACGTAGTTCTCATTTTTCTCACTGCCGCAAAGGTTTAACAGCCTTTGCGGTTTTTTGTTTGTCGATATTTGTCGGGAAAAAGGACAAGCCTTCTTCCGGTATCGGCTACCGTTCTCCACCCTTTCCAATCTGAATGTTCAAACAAATCAGATTGGAGGTAAGGAAAATGGCATATAACCATGGAAAAGCAGAGCGCAAATGGAAGGTCTGGAAAGAGAAAGAAGAAAAGATTTTAAGAGACAGCGGTGTTTCTGAAGATATAATTGAAGCAATCCGTCTTTATGACCGTCAGGCATTTAATTCAGACAGACGATATTATGAGCGTGTGCAGAAAACAGGTACATACCTTGATACTGTTGCAGCATCTACAGATCAGCCGGAACCGAAAACAGTACAGGATTTCCTGGATCATATTGAGAATCAGGAATTGTATCATGTACTGATCACAGTGGACAGGCTTACCCTGCAGATCGTTCTGATGAAGCTCCAGGGGTACAGCACTCATGAAATCGCCATGTATTTGAAGATTACCGAAAAGGCGGTTTACAGGCGTATGGACAGGCTGAAAGAAAAAGTGAAGAAGATCTTTGAATAATTCATTATAATCACAAAGCAGGGTGTGATAACAAACTCCACCCTGCTTATCATTTTAGTTAGAAAAAATAAAACTTTTGTCAAAACCAGTATTTAAAAATTTTATCAGTAATAAAGTGCAGAATGATGTTTGGATTGCTGTTTTTATGCAACTATTTCTTGTTGCTCTTGACAAAATCTTTTTTAAAGATTAAAATTATAACAGTGTTATATAGCACTGTTATATAGGAGGTGTGCAAAATAAACGGAAATGGAACGACTTTAGAAAATATCCATCGGGCAGCGAAAGCGGAATTTTTAGAAAAAGGATATAAAGACGCTTCTCTGCGGAATATTGTGAAATCCGTGGGAATGACTACCGGAGCCTTTTACGGATATTACAAAAGCAAAGAAGAACTTTTTGAAGCCATCGTTGGTGAACATTATGAATATATTCGTAACCGTTTTATAAAGGCACAGCAGGAGTTCGCCGAACTACCAGCTGCCCAGCAGCCGGAAGTCATGAGTGATATTTCGGGAATCTGCATGTACGATATTCTCTATTATGCGTACGAACATTTAGAGGAATGTAAACTGATCCTCTGCTGTTCGGAAGGGACAAAATTTGCCGGGCTAATTGATGAAATGGTGGAGATTGAGGTAGATGGGACGCATGCCTATCAGGATGTCTTAAGGCGGCTTGGACGGCCCTCTCCGCATATCGATCCTTCGCTGGAGCATATTCTGATCACCGGAATGTTTCATACTTTTTTTGAATTGATCATCCACGAAATGCCGCTCAAAGATGCCGAAAACTACGTTAGAGAAATGCGCGCCTTTTATACAGCAGGATGGATGAAAATTATGGGGCAGTAATGCCTTATAATTTTTGTTTGACAGTTAGCTACTGCTAACCTAAATTCGGATATTGTAAGAACATAGACGTGTTCTCTTTATCATAAACACAAAGAAAAGGAGGAATTTTTTTGAAAAAACAATCCAATTTATCACGCCTGCTGGAAATTGCAGGCAGCCATAAGTACCTGACCTATGCTTCCTGGGTGTTTTCTGCAATCAGTGCCCTGATTGCTCTGGTACCCTTCTATTACATCTGGAAAATGATCAAGGAAGTATTGGAGGTGGCACCGAATTTTGGCCAGGCACAGAACCTGACCGGTAATGGCTGGATGGCAGTATTGTTTGCGGTTATAGCGGTGCTTGTCTACATAGCAGGGCTGATGTGTTCCCATTTGGGAGCATTTCGTATCGCCACAAACCTGCGTATCCAGACCATGGAGCATATTGTTAAGCTTCCTCTTGGGTTTGCCGAGAGTTTTGGCAGCGGAAAACTGCGCAAGATTGTCAACGAATCCAGCGCAGCCACCGAAACCTATCTCGCCCATCAGCTTCCCGACAGAGCCAATGCCATTGCAACCCCCTGCGGTCTTTTGGTGCTGTTGTTCGTGTTTGACTGGAGACTGGGACTATTGAGCCTTGTTCCGGTTGTGCTGGGGTTTCTGATCATGATGGCAATGACCGGAAAGCAGATGCAGGAAAAGATGAAAGAATACCAGAATGCGCTGGATGATATGTCCAATGAAGCGGTAGAGTATGTCCGCGGGATTCCGGTGGTAAAAACTTTTGGCCAGACGATCTTTTCCTTTAAGAAGTTTAAAGACTCCATTGACCGATATAAAGTATGGGTGATTGCTTATACTAAGCAGCTTCGGACACCGATGATGTTCTATACAGCTGCAATTAACGGAGTTTTTGCCACACTGATCGCCGGAGGACTGTTGCTTACGCAAGAGGGTGTGACTTCCAGTTTTTTACTGGATCTCATTTTCTATATTATCATTACACCGGTTATTTCTGTTACACTGACACGCATCATGTTCCAAAGTGAAAATGCCATGATCGTAGATGACGCTTTACAGAGAATTGACAGCGTTTTGCATTTGAAGCCTCTGGAGGAAACCAGACATCCTATGCATCCGCAAAATGCTTCCGTGGAACTGAAATCGATTCATTTCAGCTATGATGGAGAAAAAGAAGTATTAAAAGATATTTCACTCACCATTCCTGCAGGACAGACGGTAGCTTTTGTAGGCCCATCCGGCGGTGGAAAAACAACCCTTGCCAACCTGATTTCCCGATTCTTTGATCCACAGAGCGGAATGGTAAAAATCGGTGGTGTTAATGTGAAAGACATCCCGAAAGAGGAACTCATGAACACAGTGTCTTTCGTATTTCAGAACAGCCGTCTGATCAAGGCATCCATTCTGGAAAATGTGCGTATGGGGAAACCGGAAGCTACCCGTGAGGAAGTTCTGGCTGCCCTTCATCACGCCCAATGCGATGATATTCTGGAAAAACTCCCACAGGGTGTGGATACGGTCATCGGTACAAAAGGTGTCTATCTTTCCGGCGGCGAGCAGCAGCGAATTGCCATTGCCCGTGTAATGCTGAAAAATGCACCGATCATCATTCTGGATGAAGCCACTGCCTTTGCTGACCCGGATAACGAAAGCCGCGTACAGGCTGCTTTTTCAAGACTTTCCGAGGGAAAGACGGTGATTATGATTGCCCACAGGCTTTCTACCGTAACAAATGTGGATCAGATTTTTGTCATTCAGGACGGACGGGTTGCCGAGTGCGGAAACAGCCGCGAATTGCTTGCAAAAGACGGTATATTCAGCCGTATGTGGAAAAATTACCAGACTTCCGTGCAATGGAAGGTAACAAAGGAGGTGCAGTGATATGATCAAAAAACTGCAGAAAAAATATGCCCTGTCTGAACAGGGAGCAAAAGACCTGATCAAAGGCTGCCTGGCCTGTGTCCTTCAGAATCTGTCTTTTATGTTCCCGGTGGGACTTTTATATTACCTGGTCGGCGATCTTATGAACGGGGGTGTTCCTGGTGAGAAAATTCCATTTTATGTGGCAGGCTGTGTGGTGTGTATCGACCTGATACTGCTGACCACTTTCTTTCAATACAATGCCACCTATTTTGCCACTTACAAAGAAAGCGGCATCCGCCGTATTACTCTGGCAGAGCATCTGCGCAAAATCCCCCTTTCTTTTTTCGGGAAAAAGGATTTAGCCGATCTTACCAGTACCATTATGGCGGACTGCACCTTCCTGGAGCAGAGTTTTTCACATTTTATCCCTGAGCTTGCAGGTTCAATCATTTCTACGATCCTGATTTCCATCGGTCTGCTCTTTACGGACTGGAGAATGTCACTGGCTGCCTTATGGGTTCTGCCGGTTGCCTTTGCGATTGTGGGATTTTCCGCAAAGATTCAGGAAAATCTGAATCAGAAAGCGATGGATGTGAAGATGGCCTGCGCAGACGGGATACAGGAGTGTATTGAAACAGTTCGTGACCTGAAAGCGAACAATGCGGAGCAGGCATATTTAAAAGGTCTGGAAAAGAAAATCCGTGCTGTGGAGTATCGTTCCATTCTCAATGAATTTGGTCTTGCTGCTTTTGTGGTTTCCGCGTCACTGGTGCTGAAGCTTGGTATTGCAACGGTTGCACTGGTGGGAGCTGTTCTGCTCATGCAAGGGAGCCTCTCCGTGCTTACATTCTTTATGTTCCTTCTGGTAGTATCCCGTTTATATGACCCTCTGCAGGGCGCACTCCAGAATCTTGCGGCAGTCATCAGTACACGAACCAACATTGCCCGTATGAATGAAATTCTCGATCATCCCATCCAGCAGGGCAGTGATAGGCTTTCCAATCAGGGGTATGATATTGTCTTTGACCATGTCGGGTTTGCCTATAATACCGGAGAAACTGTATTGAAAGATGTCTCCTTTACGGCAAAGCAGGGAGAGGTTACGGCTCTGGTGGGCCCGTCCGGCGGCGGAAAAACAACCGTATCCCGGTTGGCAGCAAGGTTCTGGGATATTAACAGAGGAAAGATTACCGTGGGAGGCATGGATGTATCCCGAATAGACCCGGAAACACTGCTTTCTCTGTATTCCATCGTATTCCAGGATGTTACGCTGTTTGACAATACGATTCTGGAAAATATCCGAATCGGAAACAAAGACGCCACAGATGAACAGGTCATTGCGGCTGCGAAACTTGCCAATGTAGATGAATTTGCAGAAAAATTACCAGATGGATGGCATACCAATATCGGGGAAAATGGCTGTGAACTTTCCGGCGGAGAGCGCCAGCGCATCTCTATTGCCCGTGCATTTCTGAAAAATGCGCCGATCATTCTTTTGGATGAAGCTACTGCTTCCCTGGATGTGGAGAATGAAACTCTGATACAGACAGCCCTTTCCCGTCTGATCGCAGATAAAACCGTTCTGGTTATCGCCCACAGGATGCGTACCGTAGCCGGAGCAGATAAGATCGTTGTCCTTTCTGATGGTACAGTGGCAGAAGAAGGATCACCAAAGGATCTGGAAGAAAAGAATGGTGTATATGCCCATATGGTAAAACTGCAGACAGAAAGCCAGAACTGGAAACTTGCGTGAAGAAGGAAAAGGAGGTAGTGCAATGAAAAGGAACCAATGGAAGCAGGAGAATATCCGCCTTGGCACCCACGGGGAAGACTATGGAAGCTGGATGTCCAATCCTGTCTTTTACATCATTGGCGGAATCGGAGTTTTGGCCGCTGTGCTGGCTGTCCTCTCTTTTTATGTATTTCATGTCGCTGTTCTCGGTGTGCTGTTTGCCATCATCACAATCGCACTTGTGGTTTTGCTGATCTGGATCACATGGATCAGGCGGCAGTATGCCTTTGGCGGTGGCAGAATCATGGAACAGGTTCACCGGGTTGTCCTCTCGCACCTAGACTATGACGGTGAGGGCAAGATTCTGGAAGTAGGTTGCGGCTCCGGAGCGCTGACAATCCGTGCGGCTCTGACATGGCCGAAAGCAAAAGTAATCGGTATTGATTATTGGGGCGCTGTGTACAATTACAGCAAGGCACTCTGCGAGAAAAATGCTGCAAGTGAGGGCGTGGCTTCCCGCTGTGTATTTCAGCACGGTGATGCGAAGCAGCTGGATTTTCCTGATGAGAGCTTTGATGTGGTCATCAGCAACTATGTCTATCACAATGTCATGGGTGCAGATATGCAGAAACTGCTGCTGGAAAGCCTGCGGGTATTGAAAAAAGGCGGCGTCTTTGCACTTAACGATGATATGAAACAAAAGATGTACGGTGACATGGAAGGTTTTGCGCAGAAACTGCGGGATATGGGGTATGAGGAAGTACGACTTGTTGATACCGCACAGGAAGCTTTTGGCGCCCACCGTCGGGCTGCCATGATGATGCTAGGTTCTTCCCGGTTGCTTGTCGGTAGAAAGTAATGTATCAAAACAGGAGGTTTGGCTATGTCCAAGTTAGGAGTCGTGGAGGATACACTGTTCGTCCCTATGCTGGGAAGAATTTATGCTAGTGAGCATTACCCGCAAATTCTATATGATAAAAAAGCATTGGAATTGAAAAAGAAGCTGCCTTCAGACTTGATTAAACAGAATATGCAGAGCCAGTATACCCTTTTGGCCTCTGCTTCCCGGTCTGCTAATATGGATCGGATTATTCGGACTTTTCTGGAACGCAGACCGGACGGTGTGATTGTCCAGTTGGGCTGTGGTCTGGAGACAACCTATCACCGATGTGATAACGGAAAGACACACTGGTATGCCGTGGATCTGCCTCATGTAATCGAATACCGGCGGGGACTTCTTCCCGAACCAGAGAGGGAATTATATATTTCCGGGGATGCCTTTGCAAAGGATTGGATCAAAAAAGTTCGCAATGATGTATTT
>CAKRQP010000093.1:0-9053 GCA_934393555.1 uncultured Lachnospiraceae bacterium | reverse complement strand
ACTTTTCCGGTCTCTTTTGCTGCCTCGACAAGAAGCTCCTCGTCCAGCGGTTTGATCGTGTGGATGTTGATCACTTTTGCTTCGATGCCGTCTTTTGCCAGCATCTCAGCCGCTGCCAGAGACTCGGATACCATAAGACCGGTTGCTACGATAGTCAGATCCTTACCTTCCCGGAGGGTCACACCCTTTCCGAGCTCGAATTTATAATCCGGACGGTCATTGATCACCGGTGCAGCCAGACGGCCGAAACGGAGATATACCGGTCCCACATACTCGTAAGCGGCTTTCACAGCTGCTTTTGCCTCGATATCATCACTGGGGTTGATAACAACCATGCCGGGGATCACACGCATCAGGGCAATATCTTCGTTGCACTGATGGGTTGCTCCGTCCTCTCCTACAGAAAGACCTGCATGAGTGGCTCCAATCTTCACATTCAGATGCGGATAACCGATGGAGTTTCTCACCTGCTCAAAGGCACGGCCTGCTGCAAACATGGCAAACGTACTCATGAAGGGAACTTTTCCTGCTGTGGAAAGACCGGCTGCAATGCCTGCCATATTACACTCTGCAATACCGCAGTCGATGTGGCGATCCGGAAATACTTTTTTAAACATACCGGTTTTGGTGGCTTCAGCAAGGTCAGCATCCAGAACCACGAGATTTTCATGCTCTTTTCCCAGTTCCACCAGAGCATTTCCGTAACTCTCTCTGGTAGCGATCTTCTTTACTTCTGACATAATGCTTCACCTGCTTTCTCCAAATCCTGCATTGCGATCTTGTACTCCTCATCGTTGGGAGCCTTTCCATGCCAGCCGGCCTGATTTTCCATGAAGGAAACACCTTTTCCTTTGACTGTCTTCATCACGATGGCAACCGGCATACCTTTTACGCTCTTTGCCTCGTCAAAAGCACTCTTCAGCTGGTCGAAGTCATTTCCGTCAGCCACAGAGATCACATGGAAATTGAAGGCCTCGAATTTCTTGTCGATGGGGTATGGGGAGCAGACATCAGCCACATTTCCGTCGATCTGAAGTCCGTTGTTATCCACGATCACTACCAGGTTGTCCAGCTTTCTGGCTCCGGCAAACATGGCTGCCTCCCAGACCTGTCCTTCCTGGATCTCTCCATCTCCCAGAAGGGTAAATACCCGATACTCTTTTCCGTCCATTTTTCCGGCCAGAGCCATACCAACAGCTGCAGAAATTCCCTGTCCAAGAGAACCACTGGACATATCTACGCCCGGGATATGCTTCATATCCGGATGTCCCTGCAGATAGGAACCCAGATGACGCAGTGTCACAAGATCCTCTTTCGGAAAATATCCTCTCTCAGCCAGTGCAGAATAAAGTCCCGGCGCATTATGACCCTTTGACAGTACAAAACGGTCTCTGTCCGGATTCTTCGGGTTCTTCGGATCGATTTTCATCTCCTCGAAATACAGATAAGTGAAAACATCAGCTGCGGAAAGGGATCCGCCCGGATGACCGGACTTCGCACTATGAACAGCTGTTACGATGTCTTTGCGGATTTCGTTAGCAGTCTTTTGAAGCTCTAACTTGTTCATCTTAAATTCCTCGCTCCTTTATTTATGGCAATGTTATCACGCATGGCGTGAAATCAGTGCAGCATGATCCTTACCATCCGCCCGGTGCCCGTTGCACTTAAGGCGTGAGAATGCTTATTCTGCGTTCAAGTGGCCGGATGCCGCTTCTTCCATTATACGAAAAGTCCCTGTCCGATGCAAGTTTTTTTTCCGGTTACTCTCCGAACACAGCCTTATAATCTGCCTGGAATTTCTCGATTCCGGCGTCGGTCAGCGGATGTTTGGTCATCTGAACGATCACTTTATAAGGAACCGTGGCAATATCAGCTCCTGCCAGAGCACAGTCCGTTACATGGATGGGATTACGGATGCTGGCAGCGATGATCTCTGTGTCAATGTCCTCTGCCACATCAAAAATATCCGCGATCTGACGGACCAGATCGATGCCGTATCCGGAAATATCATCGATTCTTCCAAGGAACGGAGATACGTAGGTTGCACCTGCCCGGGCTGCCAGAAGCGCCTGGTTTGCAGAAAAGATCAGCGTCACATTGGTCTTGATGCCCTCTGCGGAAAGAACTTTGACTGCCTTTAAGCCTTCTACTGTCATAGGGATCTTTACGACCATATTCGGATGGATGGCTGCGATCTCACGGCCTTCTTTGATCATTCCCTCTGCGTCTGTCGTCGTAGCTTTTACTTCACCGCTGATGGGCCCGTCCACGATAGAGGTGATCTCTTTGATCACGTCCTCAAATTTTCTTCCGCTCTTGGCGATCAGAGACGGATTTGTGGTCACACCACAGATCACTCCCATATCATTGGCTTTACGGATTTCCTCCACGTCTGCTGTATCTACGAAAAATCTCATTGCTTTTTCCTCCTTGAAAATAATTTCTGCAGCTTGTAAAACCAGTATAGCACATCTGTTTTTCCCGTCAACCATCCTCGCTTTTTATTAGTAAAAGCATGTACTAATAATTTTTAATTTATTAATCCATGCTTTCCTGATTCCCGATATTCTCTTGTTTCTCTTTATAAAATCGCCATTTTATTACTAATATTTTTAAACTTTTTCTTAATCTTATTTTTGTTCTCTTTACTTTACTTTTGCTGCAGCCGTTGTTCCACGGATGATGAGCTTCGGTTCATATTCGATATGATAAATACTTACAGGCAGGATCTCATCCTCCCGTTTTGAAAGCGCATGGATCTTTTTAAGGATGATCTCACAGGCATCCCGCCCCTTCTGCTGGACAAAATGCTCAATGGTCGTCAGTGAAATATCTTTGAGCTTTCCATAAAGAATGTTATCACAGCCAAGCACCGACATTTCTGACGGGACCCTGATCTTGGCTTCTGCCAGGGCATCCAGCACGCCAAGCGCGATCATGTCATTCAGTCCTGCAATCGCTGTGATCTTTTGTTTTTCTTTCAAAAGTTCCAAAGTCAGCTGATACCCGATCTTATATTCCGAATCCATTCCCGGCACCTGGCTGTCCACTTCTTCATCTGCTGCTTTTACGATCACCCCGTCCGGCAGTCCTGCCTCCCGGAATTCCTCTATAAAGCCTTCCACCCGCTGAAACCGCTGCTGCTGCCTGCGGGTCAGTGGCGGAGAAATGAACCCTACTTTTCTGTGCCCAAGATCCAGAAGATGGCGTGCCATGAGCCGGCCGGGTTTGGCATTATTCAGTTCCACCACATCCACTTCCATATCAAGATCCCTGTTTTTGATCACGACCAGAGGGATCGTTTCTGAAAGAGCCAGGATCTCATGCTGAAAGCAGGCACTTGGATTGCAGGTATAAATGATTCCCATCGGCCGGATCTGACGCATCATCCGAAGGCCGTCTTCTTCCGTTTTCAGATCCCTCAGGGTATTACAGACAAAAACCGTATATCCGCTCTCCTTTGCAATCTCCTCAATCCCCTGGAGAAGCATGACATAATAAGGATTTGTCAGCGTTGGGCAGAACACAGCAATGGCTTTCTGACCACTGAGTTTTCTCGTCTTTCTGTGTTCCGGCCGCCGGTATCCCAGCTCCTTTGCCGTCTGCTCCACACGCTCGATCGTTTCCCTTGCAAAAGAAACATTGTATTTTTTATTCAGGATCATCGATACCGTGGCCTGGGAGACACCAGCTTCCCGTGCGATATCTGTTGTGGTTACTTTTTTCTTCATACATTCCCCTTTACTGAATGACTTTCTTCTCCAGCCATTTCCGGCTGTGGAAACGGGCTCCAAAGAAGATTCCTCTCAGGGTCCAGTCGGAGAACATACCGATCCAGACAGCCATCGGCCCCATGCCAAAATGACGGCTCAGGAAGATACAGAGACTTACCCGGCAGAACCACATGGTCAGGCAGGAAATGATCATGGAAAATTTCACATCACCGGCTGCACGAAGGCCGTAGGCCGGAATAAAGGCTCCCGTCCATACAAGCGGCTTTATAACGGTGATCCAGCCCATCATATACAGACAGAGACTGGCACTTTCCGGCTCCATGCCTCCGAGGATCGTGATCGGCTTTGTCAGAAGGAAAATGGTTCCACAGCAGATGATGATGATCACTTCTGCAATGATTGAAAGCTTTTTCACATAATAGACAGCCTCGTCCTTCCTGCCTGCTCCCATACACTCACCAACCACAGTCATCAGCCCAATACCGATGCCGATGGCCGCCACACCATTTAAATTCTCCAGAATGTTCGTCATGGCCTGGGCGGCAATGGCCACCGTTCCCATAGTCGAAACCGTAGACTGAATGGCCAGCTTTCCAAACTGGAACATACTGTTTTCCACACCGGAGGGAATACCGATCTTTAAGATCATGCCGATCTGTGTTCCGTCCGGACGGATGCTGAGATAATCCTTTACGGCAATCTCATTTTTCGGACTCCGGAGAAACCAGAGGACAACAACTGCTGAAAAGATACGGGAACCCAGTGTCGCCAGTGCAGCTCCTGCCACACCCATATGGAAAACCCAGATCAACACGGCGTTTCCTGCGATATTCAGGCAGTTTGCCACCACGGAGATACGAAGAGGCGTTGCCGAATCCCCCTGTGCCCGGTAAACGGAAGCTCCTGCGTCATAAAGAGCGATAAAAGGAAAGGACAGGGAAGTGATGAGAAAGTAGATTTTCGACGCATCCATGACCTCCGCATCTACTTTTCCAAATACCAGGCGGAGCAGCGGTGTACGGAAACTCAGACAGATGACCATCACCAGCACGGAAATGGAAGCCACCGCCAGAAGAAGCTGTCTTGCACTCTCAGTCGCTTTTTTTATGTTTTTCTGGCCGATATACTGCGAGCAGACGATCGTTCCTCCTGCGGAAAGTGCTGCAAAAGCCTGGATCACCAGAATATTGATGGAATCTACCAGTGATACGGCAGAAATCGCCGCAGAACCTACATTGCTCACCATCATGCTGTCCGCTGTTCCCATAAGAGAAGTCAGAAACTGTTCCGCGATCAGAGGGATCAGCAGCATTTTCAGTGCATGATTACTAAACAGATGATTTTTTTCATTCATTTTCTTTTTCCTCTTTTTATGTAGTAACGTAACTGCTCAGAGGCAATCCCGGTCAGGCTGCTCGCCAGACAGCTTTCCAGTTTATGCAAGCATACTCATACTTTCAGCCGGAAAGCTGCCAGCTTCTGAATAGTCACGAACATTATACGCTTCTCTTCTGTGAAATGTAAAGATGGCTGGAAACGATTGTCAGAAATTCTTTCGCATGTTAGAATGGGATATATCAATTATTTTGGGAGGTTTATCATGAACTTTGAAGAAATTAGTGGAGAACGTCAGCTTGATTTTGTCAGAAAATTTGATTATATCCGTGAAGCCGGAACTGACGGGGAAAGAAAAGCTGCCGCTTCCATCCAGGAAGAGCTTCGCTCCTTCGGTCTGGAAAGCCGTCTGGAAGAATTTCCATTTGAAGCCTTTGAGATCCAGGAAGCACGCTTTTTTATCACAGAACCTTTTGAAAAAGAATATCTTGTCACCGGTTACGGCAAATGCGGCAGCACACCTTCTGATGGTGTGGAAGCACCCTTCCTCTATGCGGAAAACGGAGACGATATCAGCCTTTCCTATGCCGCCGGAAAGATTGTTATGGTAAATGGTCCTGTCCGTCGGGATCTGTATGAAAAACTGGTGAAAGCAGGTGCCGTAGCTTACTTAAGCATCAGCGGCAGTCCCATTGATGAAGGTGAGGATCTGAAACCCGCTCTTTATTCTCTTCCTTCCATGAAAGAGACACCGATCCAGGGTGTCTGCATCCATCACAGAGATGCCGTTGATCTGGTAAGCCGCGGTGCCTCCATGGCCAGACTGGTCCTGCGGCAGACCCTGGTACAGCGCACCTCTGCCAATGTGGCAGCCCGGATCACCGGTACAGAAAAACCGGAGGAGATCCTGACGCTTACCGCTCATTATGATTCTGTTCCCGCCGGCCCCGGTGCCTATGACAACATCTCCGGCGGAGCCATCATCATGGAGCTTTGCCGTTATTTCAACGCACACCGCCCGAAACGTACCATGGAGTTCATCTGGTTTGGTGCGGAGGAAAAAGGTCTCCTTGGAAGCCAGGAATACGTCCGTGCCCATGAAGCAGAGCTTTCCTCACATCAGTTTAACATGAACGTGGATCTGGCCGGCCAGCTGGTTGGCGGCACTGTGATCGGTGTCACCGCTGATCCAGCCATCTGTCAGATGATCACCTACATGGCACATGAGATCGGTCTCGGCATGCGGACCTCCAACGCCATCTGGGGAAGCGATTCCAATACCTTCGCCTGGAAAGGCATCCCGGCCATGACCCTGAACCGTGACGGCTTCGGCATGCACACCCGTCACGATACCGTAGCGCTCATCTCCTCCTGGTCCTTAAAACGCAGTGCCATGCTTTTAGGCTACATCGCCGACCGTCTGGGAAATCTTCCGACTTTCCCGTTCCCGAAGGAGATTCCGGCAGAGTTTATGGAACAGCTGGATAAATACTTTAACCGGTGATCTTTTTCAAAAAAACCGCTCCGGCATGGCAGATTTCTCTGTCAGCCGGGCGGCTTTTTTTCTGCGGCCGTATCCTTTTCAGGAACAGCTGCCTTTTCCATTCAGTCTTTTATCAGCAAAGCTCTGCTGCTCCGATGATACCCGCATCATTTTTCAGAGTCGCAATAACAACCTTCGCCGGTTTTACAAAAGTGTGACCAAAACACTCATCCTTCACCATCTCATTCAGTTCCTCAGCCAGTTTCTCACCGCGATTGGAGATACCGCCGCCGAGAACAACAACTTCCGGACGGAACATATTGATGGCATTCGCGATTCCGGCTGCCAGATATTTCATATATTCTTTCACAGCCAGCATGCCGGCCTCATCATTCTCATCAGAAGCCTTGAAAGCCAGTTCTGCATTTACCTTGCTCTTATCACCATCACAGAGTTTCCAGAGCAGGGAATCCGGATGCTTGTCCATCTGTTCTCTTGTCATGCGGATCAGTCCGGTAGCAGAGGCATAAGACTCCAGACAGCCCTCTCTTCCACAGGTACAGCGCACGCCGCCTACCTGGACAACGGTATGACCGAACTCCGTTCCTCCCAGGAGACCGCCGTTGAAGAGCTTGCCATCAATGAGGAAGCCGCCGCCTACGCCGGTTCCCAGAGTCAGGAAAACCACATTCTTTTTCCCGGCTGCCGCTCCTGCTGCTGCCTCTCCCAGCATAGCACAGTTTGCATCATTGTTAATGTAGATAGGAAGCGGAAGATATTTTTTCAACTCTGCCCGAAGCGGAACATTTTCCCAGGCATAGTTATTGGAATAGATCACCACGCCGTTTTCATCGTCAATGGTTCCCGGGCTTCCGATTCCCACACCTACACACTGATCCAGCGGAATGTTGGAATCCTCCAGAAGCTTTCTTGTCACTTTTCCCATATTTGCAATGAGCTCTTCCGGAGCAATATCCAGCCGGGTCTCAAGAACCGTCCTCGCAATGATCTCATTTTTCTCATTGACCACGCCGATCTTGATGCTGGTTCCTCCCATGTCGATACCGATGCGGAGCGGATTTTTCTTCGCACCTTCACTGGTCACCAGTGCTTCAAAGGTTCCGCTGATCTCGTAAGCACCGGAATCAGCCGGCAGGAACAGGCTGTCGCCCTTCTTGAAGCTCATCTTTTCTTCACCGTTGACGATCTCGCCCTCGCCCTCCATGACAAGAATGCTCTGGAAGGATTCTTTTCCCACAAAGCCTGTAAGCTTCTCATTTTTTGCACTCAGCTTATCCACAACAAAGTAATCGCAGGCAGCCACATGAGGGGCACAGTTTTCTCTCTGGCGTACCGGCTCTCTTCTGGTCACTTCCAGTGCTTTCTCCACATGGAGCTCTCTGGGCTTGCCATCCTTGCCAATGCGGCCGTAGTCATACACACGGTAGGTCACGTTGGAGTTCTGCTGGATCTCCGCGATCAGGATATTTTTTCCGATGGCATGAATGGTACCGGACTCAATGAAAAGAACGTCACCTTTCTTTACCTTTACCGGATTCAGCACTTCCAGAAGCGTATTATTTCGGATGCGCTCGGCAAACTCTTCCTTGCTGACCTCACGGTTAAAGCCATAATAAAGATAAGCACCTTCCTCACAGTCCACCACATACCACATCTCGGTTTTTCCGTACTGATGCTCGTTTTTCAGCGCATAGGCATTGTCCGGATGAACCTGAATGGACAGATTATCCTTCGCATCAATGAATTTGATCAGTACCGGAAACTCGTCAAAACGGCGGCAGTTGGTTCCAAGTACTTCTCTGCCTGCCAGATCAATATATTCCTGCAGGGTCTTTCCTGCGTATGCTCCGTTTGTCACAAAAGACGGGCCATCCGGATGACAGGATACTTCCCAGCTTTCTGCCAGAATGTCTCCCTCGTACGGTTTATGATATTCTTCGATCAGTCTTCGTCCGCCCCAGATATAATCCTTGAAACTGGGTGCCAGTTTTAAAATTGCCATAGGCTTTTCTCCTCCTGAATCTCATTTTCGCCGTTATAAAGCGGCCATTTTTCATCCGCTTTCGCTGTTTTGCTCATGAACGCGCAGCTCCATGCTCTGCGCACAGAAGCCGGAAATGTTTATTCCGCGTCAGATACGTCGAATTTTCAGTATCAGTATAACGCAAACAACAGACTGAGTAAACACAAAGTTTCCTGTCCTTTTCTTTATGAAACTGTTATAATCAAGGATGAAACGTTCAGAAAGGAGTTCTTATGAAACCTGATTATCTTTCTTCTCTGCCTCCGGTTCCGGAACCGGATTTTCGAAAAAATGCAGAAACCTTCCTCGATTTTGCCTCCGGCTTTGATCTCACAGACCCGAAGATCGACCTGAAGCTCCGCCACACCTTCCATGTGGTGGATGCCTGTTTTTATCTCGCCCGGGCTCTGAAGCTTCCGGATGAGGAATGCTATATTGCCTGTCTCATCGGCCTGCT
>CAKRQP010000092.1:0-9137 GCA_934393555.1 uncultured Lachnospiraceae bacterium | reverse complement strand
GAGCATGTGAAGGATGTGGACTTTTTCACGACTCTGGCAGGTTATATCCACTGGAAACTGACAGGAGAAAAGGTCATCGGTATCGGTGAAGCTTCCGGTATGTTCCCCATTGATGTGGAGAAAAAGGATTTTTATCCCAAAATGCTGGATCAGTTCGATGAGCTGGTAGCACCGAAAGGCTATCCATGGAAGATCAGAGAGCTCCTTCCGAAGGTTCTGGTGGCCGGTGAAGCGGCAGGCACCCTGACGGAAGAGGGAGCAAAGCTTTTGGATGTAAGCGGAGAACTGGAAGCAGGTATCCCCGTATGCCCGCCGGAGGGAGATGCCGGAACCGGAATGGTTGCTACCAACAGCGTGCGTCAGCGTACCGGAAATGTTTCTGCGGGAACCTCTGTTTTTGCGATGCTGGTTTTGGAGAAAGAACTCAGTACCCGCTATCCGGAGATCGATATGGTGACCACACCTGCCGGAGATTCCGTTGCCATGGTCCATTCCAACAACTGTACCTCCGACCTCAATGCGTGGGTGGGGCTCTTTGATGAATTTGCGGCAGCTATCGGAGCGAAGATCGATAAAAACCAGCTGTTTTCTACACTTTACAACAAAGCGCTGGAAGGAGACAAGGACTGTGGAGGCCTTCTGGCTTACGGATATCTTTCCGGGGAACATATCACACATTTTGAGGAAGGCCGTCCGCTCTTTGTGCGGACACCGGAGAGTCATTTTTCCCTGGCAAACTTTATGCGCGTCAATCTCTATACAGCTCTGGGAGCTCTGAAGACCGGTCTGGATATCCTTTCTTCCAGAGAAGGGGTGGAAGTGGACAAGATCCTGGGTCACGGCGGTCTCTTTAAGACCCCGGGCGTAGGACAGAAGATCCTGGCAGCAGCCATGAACGCTCCTGTTTCCGTTATGGAGACGGCAGGAGAGGGCGGAGCCTGGGGAATCGCACTTCTGGCTTCCTATATGGCGCAGAAAAAAGAAGGAGAGACACTGGCTGATTATCTGGACAGCCATGTGTTTGCAGAAAGCAAGGCCATTCGTGTAGAGCCGGATCCGGCAGATGTGGAAGGTTTTGAAACCTTCATGAAACGGTATCATGCAGGGCTTTCCATCGAGCGGGCAGCTGTGGAAAAGCTGGCAGATTAAGGAGGCGGAAAAGATCATGCTGGAAGAACTGAAAAAACAGGTATATGAAGCAAATATGCTTTTGCCAAAGCATCAGCTGGTGACATTTACCTGGGGAAATGTCAGCGGCATCGACCGGGAAAAAGGGCTTTTTGTCATCAAACCAAGCGGAGTGGATTACGACAGGCTGAAGCCGGAAGATATGGTAGTCATGGATCTGGATGGAAACCGTGTGGAGGGCACCTACAATCCCTCTTCGGATACAGCAACGCATCTGGAGCTCTACAAAGCCTTTCCGAAGATCGGCGGCATCGTACATACGCATTCTTCCTGGGCTACTTCCTGGGCTCAGGCCGGGAGAGGGATCCCCTGCTACGGAACGACGCAGGCAGACTATTTCTACGGTGAGATCCCCTGTGTGCGGAACCTGACGAAAGAGGAGATCGAGGAAGCCTATGAGAAAAACACCGGTCTTCTCATTGTGGATTATTTCAAGGACAAGGATTACATCGCCATGCCGGGTGTCCTCTGCAAGAACCATGGCCCCTTCACCTGGGGCAAGGATGCCTTTGAAGCCGTTCATAATGCGGTTGTCCTGGAAGAGGTGGCGAAAATGGCCAGCCGGTGCGAACGGATCAATCCTGATGTGAAACCGGCTCCGCAGGAGCTGCAGGATAAGCATTATTACCGGAAACACGGTGCAAACGCTTATTACGGACAGAAAACAGAAGCATAGAATAAAAAAGAAGAATCTCTGCATCCGTCATGGATGGCAGGGATTCTTCTGCGTCCGGGAGAAGTTAAGGCAGAGTGCAGGTGATAAGGCCGTCTTTTTCACCGAGAAATTCCAGCATGGAGAGGGCAGCCTGACGGAGCTCCTCTGTGTCGGCCTGGTTCCAGACAGGGATCACACGGGCAGAAGGAAAACGGCTGCGAAGCGGTGTGAGATAGCCGGACTTCTGGAGAAGTGCCATATCCTGGGCGGTGATGATCTGCCAGTCCTGTGGGGAAGACAGGGGAGAAAGCCGGGAAGAAACTTTTGCGAGGGCTTCCACGGCCAGTTCTTTCCTGTGACAGAATTTCGCAGGAGCTTTTCCGAGGGCGGAAAGGCCGGTGACGGAGAGGATGAGATCGATGTCCTCCGGGATCACAGGTTCTGTCTCATTGGGATATTTTAAGGGGAGACGCCTGGAACCATCGGCCTCCACGAGTACCAGATCCGCAAAAGCCCCTGCTTTTTCATAGGTTTCCAGACCCGGAAAGCCTATTTTTTTGATTTCGGAGGGGAGCGCATGTGCAGAAGGCTCATGGGTGGTCTTGGGGGAGACGACAGGCACACCCGCAACAGCAAAGCCATCTTTTTTCAGCTTTTCCATCACATCCTCTGCCCTTCCGGTAAGCACGCCGTCTTTTTCCGGAAGCTGCATATGAGTTGTGGGAAGCAGCAGGACAGAAAGTCCCCGTTCCCGGGCTTCCCGGGCCAGCGTATAGAGAAGTGTGGTCTTTCCGCCGGAGCCTGCGGCTGCGATACGAAAAGGTTTTTTCGGCATTTGTTTCCCAGGCTCCAAAGCTTCCAGGAGAGAATCATAAGGAGCAGGGGAAGCTGTTTTTCGGATATACATAAGACGTTTCCTTTCTGATGGGTGATGCATCTGGGCGCAGTTCCTGTGATACGTCTATTCTACCGGATTTTCACCGCGGCAGCAATCGCTTTTCCTTCATATTTCTTGACCCCGCAGGCTCCATGGATTAGAATATCTGTAACAGTTCAGACCGAAGCAGCGCGTAGACCTGTGGCTTGCTGTTCTGAACGTCCTGAACAGTTACGAATTTGGAAAATATGGAGTGAAAATTTATGAATTATGAAAATCTGCTTCGGGAGATGCGTTCTCTGGCGGAGCATGTATCTTACCCGATTACGAATCTTGCGAACGCTTCGGCTCTTATTTTTGAGGAGCTGGACCGCTTAAACTGGGCAGGCTTCTATATCCGGCAGGGCGAGGAACTTCTCCTTGGTCCTTTCCAGGGAAAAGTTGCCTGCACCAGAATCCCGTTGGGAAAAGGTGTCTGCGGTACGGCAGCAAAGCTGGGGAAAACACAGCTGGTAAAGGATGTCCATGAATTTCCCGGGCATATCGCCTGTGACAGTGCTTCTAATTCGGAGATCGTGGTACCACTCTGGAAAGACGGGGAAATCTGGGGAGTTCTGGATATCGACAGCCCGGAAAAAGGCCGTTTTGATGAAAAGGATCAGGAAGGGCTGGAAGCTTTTGCAAAGCTGATCGAGGAGTTTCTGTGATCGCATATCCGGATTGACAGAAAGAAAGGGATATGCTATTATAGGAATAATTACTGATATTGATATATTCTAACAGTTCAGAACATCAGCGAAATGAAAAATCAGACTATGCAAACTTGTTTGCAATAGGATGAATTTTTTATTTCGGAATGGGCGGAACGCCCATTAGCCTCAGACAGAAGCTGCGAATGCAGCGAGAGCGCATGCGAATGCGCGTGTCTGTGGCCTGTTGTTTTGAACGTCCTGAACAGTTATAATTTCATCAGCCCAGTAAAAGAAAAAAAGAGGATAATACTATGGAAAATATAATCATTATAGGAGGCGGTCCGGCGGGGATTTCCGCAGCTCTTTACGCTGCCCGTTCCGGCAGAGATCCGCTGGTTATCGAGCATGGGGCCGGAGGGCTCAAAAAAGCAGAAAAGATTGAAAATTATTATGGCGGAGGCACCTTGTCCGGACAGGAGCTTTATGACAAAGGGATTGGTCAGGCAAAAGCGCTTGGTGTCCGCATCCTTACCGCACAGGTAGTGGGTGTGGAAGGCTTTGACACCTTTACGGTCCACACAGATCAGGGAGATTTTGATACGAAAGCCGTGATCCTGGCGACAGGGACCAGCCGGAAGGCTCCGGCCATCGCAGGGCTTAAAGAGCTGGAAGGCAGTGGCGTGAGTTACTGTGCCGTCTGCGATGCTTTTTTCTACAGAGGGAAAAAAGTGGCAGTCATCGGAAACGGTGATTTTGCATTGAAGGAAGCGGAAGAGATCGGAAACGTAGCTTCCGAAGTGACGATCCTGACCAACGGACTTCCGGAGGCTTTCTCAAGAAAGCCGGAATATCCGGTGCGTACAGATAAGATCCGTGCTTTAAAAGGCACAGAGCTTCTGGAAGGTGTAGAATTTGACGATGGGACGCTGCTGGAGGTATCCGGTGTCTTTGTAGCCATCGGAACAGCAGGAAGTACGGAGATCGCCCGCCGTATGGGAGCGGAGCTCACAGAAAAGGGAAATATCCTGGTGGATGAAAATATGCGTACCACGATCCCGGGACTATATGCGGCGGGAGACTGTACCGGAGGTCTTCTCCAGGTGGCAAAGGCCGTTTATGAAGGGGCTCTGGCCGGTATGGATTCTTCCAGATATACACGGCCGGCTGGTCAGGAATAAAAACACTGCAGCAGGAAAAAATAAAAAAACAAAAGAATAAAGGAGAATACACAATGGAAATGACACTGAACAGCAGCAATTTTGCAGAAACCATCAAAAGTGAAGAAAAGATCCTCGTAGATTTCTGGGCTACCTGGTGCGGTCCCTGCATGCGTCAGGCTCCGATCCTGGAGGAGCTGGCGGGAGAAGGCTATCACATCGGCAAAGTGGATGTGGACCAGGCTCCGGATCTTGCCGGAAACTACCGCGTCATGAGTATCCCGACTCTGATCCTCTTTAAAAACGGTGAAGAGGTAAAACGTTTCGTCGGTCTGCAGACCAAAGATACCTTGAAAGCTCTTCTGGATGCAGAATAAAACAGGATCGCAAACCAGGATCCACTTGCCGGAGACAGGCTTTTTGGATCCTGATTTCCGGACAGACTCCGGGGAACCAGAACATCCACTGGTTTCCCGGAGTTTTGGTCTGACAATACAAAGGAGTTATGATTTATGCAGAACAGAGCCAAAGATCTCTGTCCTGTAGCGAAGAAATGCGGAGGCTGCCAGTATCAGGGCATGCCTTACGAAAAACAGCTTCAGGAAAAAGAGAAAACAGTAAAAAAACTTTTTAAAGGAATCTGCCCTGTCCATTCGATCAAAGGCATGAAAGAGCCGTATCATTACCGGAATAAGGTACATGCGGTTTTTGACCGGGACAGAAGAGGAAATATTATTTCCGGTGTCTATGAAATGAAGAGCCACCGGGTCGTTCCGGTGGAAACCTGTATGATCGAGGATCAGAAGGCGGACGAGATCATCGGAACGATCCGCGGGATGCTGAAATCCTTCAAGATCCGTACATACGATGAGGATACGGGATATGGTCTGCTCCGTCATGTTCTGGTAAAACGTGGGTTTGCCACCGGTCAGATCATGGTGGTCCTTGTGACCGCTTCTCCGGTCTTTCCGTCCAAGAATAATTTTGTGAAGGCACTCCGTCAGAAGCATCCGGAGATCACGACCATCGTTCAGAACATCAATGGCCGCGGGACCAGTGCCGTGCTGGGAAAACAGGAGCATGTGCTTTATGGAAAAGGTTACATCGAAGATGTGCTTATGGGGCTGAAATTCCGGATCTCTGCCCGTTCCTTTTATCAGATCAACCCGGTTCAGACAGAAGTCCTTTATGGAAAAGCACTGGAGCTAGCCGGACTGAAGGGCAAAGAAACGGTGATCGATGCTTACTGCGGCATCGGCACCATCGGACTTCTGGCAGCGAAAAGAGCCGGAAATGTGATCGGCGTGGAACTGAATCCGGATGCGGTACGGGATGCCATCGGAAATGCAAAAGGAAACCAGATCACCAATGCCCGCTTCTTTTCCGGGGATGCCGGTGAATTTATGATCGATATGGCAGATCAGGCGGAAAAAGCGGATGTGGTATTTATGGATCCGCCCAGAAGCGGAAGTACGGAAGCATTTCTGGATGCAGTGGCACGCCTGGCTCCGGAAAAGGTGGTCTACATTTCCTGCGGACCGGAGACGCAGGCGAGAGATATAAAGTATCTTCTGAAACGGGGATACCGGGCAGAAGGAGCCTGGCCGGTAGATATGTTCCCCATGACAGATGAGATCGAGAACATCTGTCTTCTGAAAAGAGTGTGAAGAGCATGAAATTTTATCATACGTCAGATATCCATCTGGGAGCGGTGCCGGACGGCTGTTTTCCCTGGAGTAAAGCACGCGGAGAAGAAATCTATGACAGCTTTGTACGTCTGGTGGATCAGGCGGATCTGGAAAAGATCGATCTTCTGCTGATCTCCGGAGACCTGTTCCATCGTCAGCCGCTCTCTCGTGAACTGCAGGTACTGGGAGAACTTTTTGGCTCGCTGAAGAAAACACAGGTGGTCTTTATCACAGGAAACAGAGACTATCTTCGGGAGGACAGCAGTTACCGTACCTTTCATTTTCCGAAAAATGTTCATTTTCTGGATGGAAGCCGGGAAAAAAAGATTGTTTTTCCGGAACTTCAGACGGTCGTTTATGGCATGAGCTATACGAAAAAACAGCTGACAGAGCCATTGTATGAGAATTTCCGGCCGGAGGAAGAGGGATTTTTTTCGATTTTCCTGGTGCATGCGGGAGACGGAGAAGAGCATATGAGGCTTCATCCGGAAAAACTGGCGGCTTCCGGTTTTTCCTATATCGCGCTGGGAGGCAGCCATGAGCACAGAGTCTGGCTGGAAAACCGGATGGTCTGTGCCGGAGCGCTGGAACCGGTGAAAAAAGAGGATCTGGGTGAGCATGGCTTTGTGGAAGGAGAGTGGAAAGATGGCTTTCTTACCACACGCTTTGTGCCCTTTGCCCTCAGGAATTACCGGAAGGTGGTCCTCACGTCAGAAAGCCATACGACCGAAAAGGAACTGCGGGAAAAGCTGAAAGAGGTCATCCAGAGCGAAGGAAGCCGGGACATTTACCGGGTAGAGATCCAGGGAGTGCGAAAACCCGGGCTGGATTTTGAGCCGGAGCATTTTCTGGATCTTGGAAATGTTGTGGAGGTCCGCGACCTTTCGGAGCCGGAATTTGACCTGGAAGAGCTCAAAAAGCAGCATGGACAGGATATGATCGGCCGCTATATCACCTATTTCGAACAGCAGACGTTGAAGGATCCTGTCGCGAAGAAGGCTCTGTATTGCGGGCTTCTGGCTCTTTTGGAGGCGGAGAAGGAAAGATGAAGATCTTAGAGGCAGAATTAAAAAATTTCGGAAATTTTGTGGATGAAAAGCTGACGTTTCATGACGGGATCAATGTGATCTGGGCGAAAAACGGAGCCGGAAAGTCCACCATACATGAATTTATCCTGGCCATGCTCTATGGTCTGAACGGGGAAGAGTGCATCCGGTGGCAGTCCTGGAACGGCAACGGCTGTCTCAGCGGAAGGATGCGTTTTGAAAGCGGCGGGAAGACGTATCTTCTGGAAAGGGACTTTCTGGATGGCAAAAACAAAGGCAGGCTTTTCTGTGAAACAGACAGAGAAGAGCTTTCTGTTGAAAACGGGGATCTTCAGAGACTTCTCGGTGGTATGAGTGAAAAAGCCTGGAAAAATACTCTTTATGTGACGCAGCGGGGACCGAACATCGGAAAAGAACTGGCTTCTGAGCTGAAAAACTATCTGGGAAATCTTTCCGGGAAAGAGCATATTGATGTGAGCCGTGCCCAGGAAAGCCTGGAAAAAAAGCAGGCGGAGCTGGAATGGGAAAAAAAGCAGGCACAGGCCGATCTGATCAGCAGGCAGCAGGAGATCCGCATGAAGATGGACTACATTGAGCAGGATATCGACCGGTTGAAAAAAGAGCAGGAGGATGCCCAGGAAAGCCTTCGGCTTTTAAAAGAAGCGAAAAGCCGTGAGGATCGTGAATTTTCCAGAAAGCAGGAAAAAGAGCGGGAGGACCGTAAGCAGGTGCGAAGCCTTGTAGGGCTGTTTATCATGCTGGGAGCTGTTCTTTTTGCCGTGGCAGGTATTTATGTTCCGCCCATCTGGGGAAAAGTCCTGCTTTTTGCCGGAGCGGTTCTCCTGGGGCTGACGGATTATTTTTATCAGAGAAGCCGTACCAGGATGCTGGAAGCGGAAGAGGAACTTTTTAAAGCGCGCGAGTCTTTGAAAAAAGAAGCACGGAGAAAGAAAGTGGATGAGCAGGAAAGGCTGTGCTGGCAGCTGGAAAAGGTAAAGGAATCACTGAAAGAAAAGCAGCTGGATCATGAAAATTTAAGAGAAGCGGTGGCAGAGCTTCGGAGTACGGACAGCCGGCTGGATTCCATTGATGAAGAACTGGAAGCGGTAACGCAGGCGGTTCTTGCCATCCGTGAGATCACCAGAGAGATCTATGAGGAATCTGCCCTGAAGCTCAATGCGTTTGCTTCCGGGATCATGGACGAGATCGTCGGAAAAAATTTCGGAGAACTTTATCTGGATCCGGATATGGAGATCTGTGTCCGTACCGGAGAGAAAAACCTGCGGCTTTCGGATGAAAGCTACGGAACTCTTTCACAGGTTCATTTTGCAGCCAGAATGGCGATTGGAAAGACGTTAAGCGACAGGGAACCCATGCCTGTCGTCCTGGACGATACCTTTTCCATGTATGACCCGGAACGGCTTCTGGCGGTCTTCCGCTGGCTGAAGAAATGCGGCAGCCAGGTGATCCTTTTCACCAGCCGTTTTCTGGAAGCAGAGACAGCGGAAAAAGTGGAAAAAGAATAAAAAGAACGGTAAGAAAGCAGTGACAGGCAGGCTTTCTTACCGTTCTTTCCTTTTTACTGATTGTGATCTTTTAAGAACTTGTTGATACGGTTCAGCGGGCTTAAGAGGCTGCTGATGGAGGTATCGTGGTTCAGGGTATCGATGATGTAAGCAATGTACTTACTCATGTCACAGTTTATATAATACGGTCTCTCAAGAAGCTCCGGTGTCTGGTAAACCAGGTTGGTGGTCAGGACGTAGTCGAAGAGACCTTCTTTATAAGCCTTGTCGAATTTGTCCATTCCATCGGTGAAAAGACCGAAGGTGGC
>CAKRQP010000091.1:0-9555 GCA_934393555.1 uncultured Lachnospiraceae bacterium | reverse complement strand
AAAAACAAAAGAATCTTAATTTTCAACCCACCAGTTGACAAACTCCCGTCATTATAGTAAAATGCTCTCGTAACAAAGTTTAATAAATTTGTAATATTTGTAACGAAATTGTAGAAAAGATCTTCTGCAATTCATTAGGAGGGCATTTATGAAACATCATGATATAAAGAAGGTATTGATCTCTGCGGCAACCATCGCTGCCTGTTCTGCTTTTACCGTACTTCCGGTTTATGCGGATGATACATACAGCGACGATGTCTGGGCTTACCGTGCAGTGGCCAATGTAGCTGAGGCGGCAAATATCCGTGCAGCTGCTTCTGAGGACAGCACCATTGTCGGCTATCTGACCACCGCAGCTTCTGCTGACGTGGTAGAGAAAGGTGAGACCTGGTCGCTTGTGATCTCCGGTGGTGTGGAAGGTTATGTAAAGAATGAATACCTTGCTTTCGGAGAGGAAGCAAAAAATCTTGCAAGTGTATATGGTTCCCAGGGTGTAAAGACCTACTGGGATGGTGTAAGTCTTTTTGCTGCACCGGATGGATCTTCGGAGGTTCTGGCGACCGCAGCTGCAGGAAAAGAATATGAAGTGATCAGCAATGACGGTTCCTGGGTTGCTGTACAGATGGATGATGTGACGGTTGCCTATGTTCCGGCAGAGGATGTGATGGAGACCACGATCCTGGATCGTGCCGTATCTACCGGAGATGCCTACGGAGACGTGAGCAGCTATAGCGACAGTACCGGCTATGATGATGGAAGCTCCTACACGGACAGCAGCTACGATACCAGCTATGACGATGGAAGCTCCTACACAGACAGCAGCTACGATACCAGCTATGACGATGGAAGCTCCTACACAGACAGCAGCTACGATACCAGCTACGACGACGGAAGCTCCTACACGGACAGCAGCTATGATACCAGCTACGATGACGGAAGCTCCTACACGGACAGCAGTTCTGATGACAATACGTCTTATGAGGACAACTCCGGAAGCTCTTCTACAACGGATACTTCCGCAAGCACCGCTTCTTCCGGTGATCGAGAGCTTCTTGCAGGTCTGATCTACTGTGAGGCAGGCAATCAGAGCAGAGAAGGAAAAGTGGCAGTTGGTGCGGTTGTCATGAACCGTGTAGCCAGCAGCTCTTTTGCAGGCACCATCAAAGGTGTTATTTATGAGAGTGGTCAGTTCAGCCCGGCAGGTTCCGGATGGCTGGACAGCGTGATCGCAAACGGTGCAATCCCGAGCAGCTGTTATGAAGCGGCAGATGCTGCTCTGGCAGGTGAAAATCCCATCGGAAGTGCCATGTATTTCAATACCGGATCCGGAAGAGGAGTCAAGATCGGAGCACATCAGTTCTACTAAAGAATCCTCCCGTTGAAAAAAGCGTTGTACAAACAGCGCTTTTTTTGTTATACTGAACTCGGTATGAACCTTTTGATTTGAGGTGGAAAAATATGGTAAATATCATAGACACAGTTTGTGCGAAGGCAGATGAAGCATCCATTCGCCAGGCTGGTCAGATCTTGAAAAGAGGAGGCCTTGTGGCATTTCCTACAGAAACCGTTTACGGACTGGGGGCAGATGCACTGAATGAGGATGCGGCAGCGAAGATCTATGCAGCGAAAGGAAGGCCTTCGGATAACCCGTTGATCGTACATATCACAGAGAGAAAGATGCTGGATGCTATTGTTTCGGAGGTATCTGCGCAGGCAGAACTTCTGATGGAAAAATTCTGGCCGGGTCCGATGACGCTGATCTTCAAAAAAAGCGCACGGGTGCCTTATGGAACGACAGGCGGTCTGGATACCGTGGCAGTCAGAATGCCATCTCATCCGATTGCAAGAGCTGTCATTGATGCAGGCGGCGGTTATATTGCAGCTCCGAGTGCCAATACTTCGGGCCGGCCGAGTCCCACGAAGGCAGCCCATGTGGAAGAGGATCTCTGTGGAAAAATCGATATGATCCTGGATGGAGGAGAAGTGGAGATCGGTCTGGAGTCCACCATTGTGGATGTGAGTACGGATCGGCCGGTGATCCTGCGCCCCGGGTATATCAGCCAGGAGATGCTGAAAGAGGTCATCGGACCGGTGGAGATCGACAGAGCCTTGTTGCTGGACAGCAGTGAGGCACACCCGAAAGCACCGGGCATGAAATATAAGCATTACGCTCCGAAAGCGGATCTTAAGATCGTGGAAGGCAGGGAAGAAGAAGTTATCGCTGCCATCAACCGTCTGGTGGAGCAGGGAAACAAGGCTGGAGAAAAAGTCGGTGTCATTGCCACAGAAGAGACGAAAGATCTCTATGCGGGCGGCATTGTGAAGTCCATCGGAAGCCGAAAAGAGGAGCTGAGTATTGCCCGTCATCTTTTTGGTATTCTTAGGGATTTTGATGAGCTGAAGGTAGACCGGATCTATTCGGAAGCTTTTGATACACCGAGAATGGGCCAGGCGATCATGAACCGTCTCATGAAGGCGGCCGGTCATCAGGTGATCCGCCTTGGGGAGAAAAAGGATGAAACGGTTTGACAGATTGATTTTTGTAAGCAACAGCGATACCTACATGGGACCCATGGCAAAAGGGATCATGCGGAGCAAATACCTTCTGAGTGATCTTGATGTGGATTCCAGAGGACTGGTGGTTCTTTTTCCGGAGCCGGCAAACCCGAAGGCGGAGGCAGTGATGGAAATGCATGAGCAAAGCCTGAAGGACCATGCAGCGGAAGCTTTACAGGAATCGGATTTTGATGAGAGGACTCTGATCCTTGCAGTCAATGAGGAGAGTCAGAGGAAAATTTTTGAAAACTATGAAAATGCGCAGAATGTATTTCTGCTTTCAAACTATGTGAGCAGTACGGAAGAGATCAAAGATCCTTATGGCGGTTCTCTGGAAGATTATGGAGCCTGCTATGATGTTTTGGAAAGCCTGATCTCAAAACTGGTAGTACTGCTGAATGAGGAGGAATTATTATGTTAGCAATCGGATGTGATCACGCCGGATATGAACTGAAACAGGAGATCATCAGACATCTGGAGGAAAAGGGCATTGCCTGCAAGGATTTCGGCTGTTACAGCGAGGAAGCGGTAGATTATCCCGTATATGGAAAGCTGGTAGGCCATGCAGTAGCGGATGGCGAGTGTGAAAAAGGAATCCTGATCTGTGGAACCGGTATCGGTATTTCCATGGCGGCAAACAAGATCAAAGGCGTCCGTGCGGCCCTCTGCTCCGACTGCTTCAGTGCCGAGGCAACCCGCCTGCATAACGATGCGAATATTCTGGCTATGGGTGCAAGAGTGGTAGGAAGCGGTCTTGCCCTGAAAATCGTAGATACCTTCCTGGAGACGGAGTTTTCCGGTGCAGAGCGTCATCTGGCACGAATCCGTCAGATCGAAGAAGACTGATCTATTCCTTGTAAGGGAGGGACGACGATGATTGAAAATAAATCAGCAGCCATTATGGCAGAGATCACCAAAGCCGTGATCGGAAAGAACGATATTGTGGAAAAAATCCTCATGGCCGTCCTGGCTGGTGGACATGTATTGATGGAAGACATTCCCGGTGTGGGAAAAACTACCATGGCACTGGCTTTTTCCAGAGTTTTGAGCCTGAAAGAAAACCGTATGCAGTTTACGCCGGATGTCATGCCTTCAGATATCACCGGCTTTTCTGTTTTCCAGAAAGATAAAAATGAGTTTGTATACCAGCCAGGTCCGATCATGTGCAATCTGTTTCTGGCAGATGAGATTAACCGTACTTCTCCGAAGACGCAGTCTGCGCTTCTGGAGGTAATGGAAGAGGGAAATGTAACGGTGGATGGCGTGACGAGGGAAGTTCCCAAGCCGTTTATCGTGATCGCCACACAGAATCCCATTGGCTCTGCAGGAACGCAGATGCTTCCGGATTCTCAGCTGGACCGTTTCATGATCTGTACCTCTCTTGGTTATCCGGATGTAGAGACAGAGATCGAGATCATCAAGCACAACAATGGTCAGAGTCCTCTGGACCAGCTGCAGCCGGTAGTCAACGCGGAAGAACTTCTGGAGCTTCAGAAGGAAGTGGAACAGGTTTTTGTACATGATGTGATTTTCCAGTATGTGGCTCATCTGGTGGCAGCAACGAGAGAGCATCCCATGCTGGATCTTGGGATCAGCCCGCGCGGAACCATTGCCCTTACCCGCATGGCAAAGGCTTCTGCTTATATAAAAGGCAGAAATTATGTGGTGCCCACGGATGTTTCTGATGTATTTAAGGAGGTTGCGGTTCATCGTCTGCAGCTCTCGGCCAAAGCCAGAGTCAACCATGTGACGGCAGAAGGGATCATTTCCACGATTCTGGAAAGCGTGGCGCAGCCTCTTCCGGAGAAAAGACAGGGGTAGTCTATGAGGAAGATCGCATATCTGATCCTGACGGCGGTAAGTATTTATCTCTGCATCATGTATGACGGAGCAGCCCCCTTTTATCTTCTCGGGTTTCTGATCCTTCTGGCACTGGTTCTTTATGGAAGCTCCTGGTATCTTCGGGCGCATCTTCGGGTGCATCTGAATGTGCAGATCCCCGTTGTGGAAAAAGGGCAGGAGTTTCCGGTAGAGATCTGGGTGGAAAACACAGGGATTCTTCCGATGCCGAAGATCCGGCTGACCTTGCTACATGACAGTGATTATGTGGGAAAACCGGAAAAAAAGAGACTGATCCTTGGTATCGGTCCGAAGAAAAAGGAACGGCAGAAAGAGAAGTTTACCATGAAATATGCCGGCCGTTATTATTTTTATGTGACGGAAGCAAGAGTTTACGATGTGATTCGGCTTTTTTCTAAAAAGGTTTCCGTACGGGATGATAATGTGTTTGTAAATGTGCTGCCTACGATCCGGGAAATCCCGGTGGAAGTGGATCCCAGGACCAGACAGCATATGCCGGACAGTGATGAATATGCCACGGATCGGAAAGGAGAGGATGTCTCCGAGATTTATGCGATCCGGGAATACCGTCCGGGTGATTCGATGAAGACCATTCACTGGAAGCTCAGTGCCCGTATGGATCACTGGATGGTGAAAGAGTTTTCTTTTCCGCAGGGAGTGCAGGTGCTTTTGCTCCTGGATCTTTATACAGCGAGCTCGAAGAATTTCCGGGAGGAAGAGATGGATGCTCTTCTGGGGAATTTTTCCTCCCTTTCCTACAGCCTGGCAGGAAAAGGCGTGAGCCATGTGGCGGCCTGGTATGATGATGCGATGGGAGAGCTTCAGCGCTGCAGGATCGATGATGAGGAAGGAACCTATGCCATGGTGGATCAGCTTTTGGCTGCTGTTCCCTATGGCTGGAAATATGATATTGAAAACGGTTATGACAAGGAATATCCGGGTGAGATTTTTGCGGCCAGTCTGATCCTTGATACGGAAGGAAAACTACGGAACAACGGAACGGTGATCGCAGAATTTTCAACGGAAGGCCAGGAGCAGCAGGTGATTGTATGATACAGGATTTTCAAGTTTTTCTGAATATCGTCGGACAGGGGCTTTCCTGGTTTTGCGGTCTGGAGCTTTCTGACTGGTGGAATACGCTGGTTCAGAATGGAACGGATCATTTCTGGATGGCCGGGATCGTGATCTTTCTCGGTCTGATCCTGGCAGGCGGTTTCTTTTTCTGGGGGCTTCGTTTCCTGGCGTACTGTCTGATCGGCAGTTACCTGGGACTGATCCTTACAGCTGGTGCAAGCCCGTCGATCTGGACGATGACAGCCGCCATTTTGTATGTGACCGTTACCCTGGCGGCCGGAACCGGCAAAAAGGGAAAGCATTTCAAAATGGCCGGGATCAATGCACTGTCTGTCCTGATCTTAAGCGGTGTACTGCTGGTGGTGAGTGCCCAGGCGGGAGTACCGCTTCTTCAGAAGGCCTTTGGTGATGTGATACCTCTGAGAACACGGATCCAGCAGACTTCTCTCATTCATGTGCTGAACCAGTTTCTTCCGGAAGAACTGAAATTTCAGGATGGAACCGGAGAGTATGAAGGAGGAAGCCTGGAAACGCAGGGGGAAGGACCGGATTTCAGCGGACGGACGGTAGTCACGGTCGAGAGTGACCAGAAGCCGGAAAGTCCGGTTTACTGGTCCCGCTATATGGGCAACCTGTATACCGGATACAGCTTTAATGATGAGGGAGATCTGGATGATCCGAAGAACCGTTACAATCTTCGGTATTCGAAAAAACGCCTGTCGGAATTAAAAGCCTTCTGCGATGCGAATCCGCAGGAGAATACACAGGACGTCATCGATTTTATTGTAAATACCTTAAGAGACAGAACGGTATACAATCTTCATGTGGATGCCCCGCCGGAAGGAAAGGATTTTATTGAATACTTTTTCTTTGAGAAGAAAGAAGGGTATTGTATCCATTATGCGGCTACGGCTGTGATGATGCTCCGCATGTACGGGATCCCTTCGAGGTATGTGACCGGTTTTCTGATCCCGCCGTCTCTTTTTTATCTGAATGAAGAGGGCGTCTGGCAGGCGGATGTTCCGGATGATCATGCACATGCCTGGGCGGAAGCCTATATAGATGACCGTTGGGTACGGGTGGAGACCACACCGTCCGGAGGTTTCCCGGATGATGTGCAGGAAGCTCTTGGAGAAGAGATCGAGACGGAGAAAGCCACCGGGACAGAACAGCAGACAGAAGGAGCCAGCCCGGAGGCGGGCACAGAGAAAGCGGAAAAAGAAGCCGGCGGTACAAGCCGGATGTCAGCGGGAAACGAAGAGCAGACAGAAACCGGAGGGGCAGCGGCAACTCTGGGAGAACTGGAAGCGTCCGGAGATCTTCCGGTAAATCTTGGTCCGTCCTGGATCTTTCTTCCGGTGATCTTTCTTCTGGCATTGATCCTGATTTTTGCCGGTCTTTTCATTCGCCGTGTCATGATCCTGGAAAAACGGAAAAAAGCTTCTGCACAGGAGATTTTTTCGGAACTTTTTGAGGTGCTGACCGTAGGCGGCCTTCCGGCATCCTACAGCATTCTGACAGAAAATCTGGAAGATGAGATCCTGAAGAAATTTGAATGGATCCAGGAACCGGAGCTTCATAAAGTCCTGGAGATTGTTCTTCGGACGACCTATGGACCCGAAATGGCTTCAGAGGAAGAAAGGGCAGAGGTGCAGAACCTTTACTACTTCATCTGCCGTCATCTGGGAAAAGAACAAAAAGGCATGTCAAGATTTGCCTTTTATCTGATTGACGTATGGATCTGAAAAACGGAAAGAGCAGCTTTTAAAGGCTGCTTTTTTCACGCTTTTTTTTCGCCTGCATAGGATGATAGTGGGGGTGAAGAAATGGATTTTGAAATGATCGCGCCAAAGGAAGTGGAACGGTATCTTCACCGTCAGGATACCTTTATCATAGATCTCCGTTCACCGGAGGAATACCGGGACCGTCATCTTTCGGGAGCCGTGAACATTCCCTATGAAAGAAGAAAAAACTGCTGTCTTTTTCCAAAGAATGTGCTTCTGGTGTTCTACTGTGACCGTGGCTCGCTGAGCATGGCTGCAGCGAGGGAATATGCCGGGAAAGGCTATCGCACCAGGACGGTGGTGGGAGGACTGTCGGCTTATCAGGGGAAAGAGACGGAATCTTTCCGTTGACAGAGAACCATTTCCTAACTAAGATAGAAGAGAAACGAGAAACAAAAGTGAAGAACAGGAGGATAGGCTCAGTATGAAGCTTATGTTTGCATCCGATATCCATGGCTCCGCATATTATTGCAGAAAAATGCTGGAGGCATTTGAAAATGAAAAGGCAGAACGTCTGATTCTGCTTGGAGATATTTTATATCACGGCCCGCGCAATGACCTGCCGAAGGAATATGCGCCCAAGGAGGTCATTGCTCTTTTAAATCCCATGAAGAACAGGATTTATGCGGTACGTGGAAACTGTGAGGCAGAGGTAGACCAGATGGTTTTGGATTTTCCGGTGATGGCAGATTATTGCGTCCTTCTTGCAGACGGAAAAGCCATTTATGCTACGCATGGACATGTTTACAACGAAAAGAATCTTCCACCCTTCTGCGAAGGAGATGTGTTGATCCATGGTCATACGCATGTCCTGAAGGCAGAGCGTCGGGAAGGCTATATTCTTTTAAATCCCGGCTCGGTTTCCATTCCGAAAGAAGGAAATATTCCCACGTATGCAGTGCTGGAGGACGGCATTTTTACGATTAAGGGATTTGAAGGCGAGATCGTGAAAACACTGGATCTGAATGAGAAAGGAACAGAAAAAGCATGAAAATGATTGAACTGGTAGCACCCTGCCATTTTGGAATGGAGGCTGTGCTGAAGAGGGAGATCCTGGATCTCGGCTATGAGATCAGTCAGGTGGAGGATGGCAGAGTGACCTTTCTGGGGGATCTGGAGGCCGTGGCCTATGCCAATGTATTTCTCCGGACGACAGAACGGATCCTGATCAAAGTGGGAAAGATCCATGCGGAAACCTTTGATGAACTTTTCGAAGGAACCAAGGCACTTCCCTGGGAGGATTACATTCCCGAAGATGGAAAATTCTGGGTGGCAAAGGCGAATTCCATTAAGAGTAAGCTTTTCAGCCCTTCCGATATCCAGTCCATTATGAAAAAAGCCATGGTAGAGCGTTTAAAGACGGTTTACCACAGAGAACGTTTTGAAGAGACAGGAGCAGAATATCCCATCCGTGTTTCAATCCTGAAGGATGAGGTGCTTATCGGTCTGGATACCAGTGGTGTCTCTCTTCATAAAAGAGGCTACCGGCAGATGACGGCACCGGCTCCGATCACAGAAACACTGGCCTCGGCATTGATCTTGTTTACTCCCTGGAAAAAAGACCGTATCCTGGTGGATCCTTTCTGCGGAAGCGGAACTTTTCCGATCGAAGCAGCTATGCTGGCAGCCAATATGGCTCCTGGTATGAAGCGTCATTTCCTTGCGGAAAAATGGGAAAACCTGATTCCTATCCGTCATTTCGAGGATGCCAGAGAAGAGGCTGCAGATCTGGTGGATCTTTCCGTGGAAACAGACATCCAGGGCTATGATATTGACGGAGAGATCATCAAAGCGGCCCGGGCCAATGCCAGGATGGCGGGCGTGGAGCAGCTGATCCATTTCCAGCAAAGACCGGTGTCTGAGCTTTCCCATCCGAAAAAATACGGTTTTGTGATCACCAACCCGCCATACGGCGAGCGTCTGGAGGAGAAAAAGAATCTTCCTGCCCTTTATAAGGAAATGGGAGATGCTTTCCGCAGACTGGATTCCTGGTCAGAATATGTGATCACCGCTTATGAAGATGCAGAGAAATACATCGGAAAAAAAGCAGATAAAAACCGTAAGATTTATAATGGTATGATGAAAACCTATTTTTATCAGTTTCTGGGGCCAAGACCTCCGAAACGGAAACAAGAGGAAAATAGTTGATCAGAAAATTAGAAGGAATTTTGCGTCTGGTGATCCTGTGTATGGGTGTCTATCTGGTCTATACGTTGTATCAGCCTCAGGCAGACCGGCTGATCCGGGAGGTGAAGGAACAGGTTTTCACCACGACAGAGGC
>CAKRQP010000090.1:0-9609 GCA_934393555.1 uncultured Lachnospiraceae bacterium | reverse complement strand
TAAAAAGCTCCCATCCGTAAAAGGATGAGAGCATACTTGCAATCATAAAACCACCTGTTACACATTTTCACATACCAGCATATGTGTTCCCTGTAACGGGGGAATCCCGTCAGGATCTACTGTTCTTCAACCCTGAAACTCCGAAGTGATCTTCTGTCTTCCCTACTGGTACCGGGCTTACACCCTCCCCGGCTCGCTGAAACGTTTGACAGCCTTTTATGGCTGCGCCGGCCTCCCGGCAGAAAACATACTCTCTCCATCCACGTTTTTCCTCATGTCGCTTTATTATAGAACAGGGCTTCGCCAAAAGTCAAGCCTTATCCGGAAAACATCTCCCGTTTTGCGTGAAAAACGGCCGTGCAGTCTGCACAGCCGTCTTATTTTCTATGTATTATTTGGTCCAGATGGAACCGTAGAAGGCTTTCGCCTGGGCGATCTGGTTATCCGTGATCTTATCCAGCGCATTGGTGATGGCTTCAAAGGTCTGCGGGCAGGTACTCTTCAGTGCAGCCGGATTCAACGTATACTCTCTGAAACACTCTGCGAAATACTCTGATGCGTTCTGGATCGCATAGATACGTCTGCTTCCGGTGAAGGAATTTTTCTCCTGCTGATAGATGGCCTGGAAGTTTGCCTTGGTATCGACGTTTCCGGCAATAAATGCTACAAAATGACCAAGCTCATGATAAACCGTATCGCTTTCTTCTCTCAGAGTGATACTCTGTTTTCTCGCATCAAAGTAGCCGGCATAGGAAACGGAACCATCGATCGTGATATCAAAGTGGAGCTCCTGGTAAGCTTTCATAACCCTGGAATCCAGAAGCGGTGCCAGCGTAGCAGCGGAAACCGTGTACGGAGCCGTATTTTTGCTCTCAGAAGCCGTTTTGTTCGTCGTCAGTGCAGTAGCTGCGGCAGTCTGCGTTGCTGCAGCCGCTGTGGCAGAGGAAGACTCTCTGGCTACCGTCGTGACCGTGGTCTTGATCTTCTTCGTGGTGATCATGGTCATTTTTTTGGAGTTCTTTTTATATTTTTTCGTAACGTAAGTAGTCGTTACTTTCTTTGTCGTAGTCGTTGCTGCTGTGGAAGTCCTTGTGATCGTCGGACTTTTTACCGACTTGGGAGCACTCTTCTTCGTGTAGGTCTTCTTTGCTTTCGTTTTCAGATTGACGATCTTCTTTGTGGTAGACGTCTTGGTCTTAACGGATGTTTTCGGTGCGGAAGCAAGCGGCACCTCATCCTCATTGATAGAGGTCTGATCGTCCAGATCCACAAAGCTTGTCAGCTCCGGGACATCGGATCCCTGTCCCTTGTCAACTGCCCATGCACCGGTACCGAGCACGGCTGCTGCCAGAAGGATGCATCCGACTCTTTTCACCTTCTGATCATTGAGTAACTGTTTCAAATTCTTTCCTTTCATTGTCTGCGCCCTCCTTTTGATCGGAACGGGACGAATTTTGAATTGCAATAAAAATACCGCTTCTCCAACCATAAATGAACAGAGAGCGGCTGCCTGAATGAATACGCATTCTGCAAATCTAGCTTCGTCTTTCCTAAACTTTGCATAAAATGTGGCAACCGGCTGTCATAGTCGTCAGACCTTAGACCCTTGGCTTTGCGTCCCTGTTTTTCAACAGGTTTGCCCTTGTTTCTTCTTATTCAATACAAGTATATACACTTTTTCGACCTTTTGTCAATCCCGTTTTGAGATTATTTTTACTTTTCTTTTTATCAGAATCTGCTATACTGAAATTGTTTGGAGCCCTTTACGCCTGCTTTTTTTAATACAGGCTGCGGCTCTCTGAAAGGAGTTTCTGTATGGACCACCGACCTTTTTTTCGTTCTCTGGCTCCTCTCCTTTTTCTTATGATCGTTTTGATTTTTTCCGGCTGTTCCAGAAAAGACAGCAGCGAGGCCTCGTCCACATTTACGCCGGGAAGCGCTCATGTGCTGGTTCCAGAAGCCGACGGCAGCAAGACCATCGGCGGTGATCCCCTGCTTCTGGATCTTTCCCATACAGATCAGGGATATTTCATCGGAACCATGTCGGAGGACGGGGGAAAGATCAATCTTCAGCTCATCGGACCGGACAACGTGACTTATAAGTATTTCATAGAAGAAGCCGGCTGTCCCACTGTTTTTCCCTTCACCGCCGGAAGCGGAAGCTATACCGTTATGGCATTCCAGAATATTTCCGGAGACCAGTATGCGTCTCTTTTCAGCCAGGTGATCGATGTGGAACTGAAAAATGACTTTCTTCCTTTTCTCTATCCCAATCAGTATGTGGATTTTACTGCGGACAGCCAGGCGGTTGCTCTGGCAGCCCGTCTGACGGACGGTCTTACTTCCGATGTGGACGCTCTCACAGCCATTTATGAGTATGTCACAGCCAACATCACCTATGACAACGAAAAGGCTGCCACCGTATCCGGAAACTATCTGCCGGATATTGACGAGACGCTTTCCACAGGAAAAGGGATCTGCTTTGACTATGCTTCCCTGACTGCTGCCATGCTGCGCTCGGTCGGGATTCCGGCCAAGCTGGCCATCGGCTACACAGCCTCGGTCCGCCATGCCTGGATCGATGTCTATATCCAGTCCGTCGGCTGGGTGGAACGGGCTGTGGAATTCAACGGTGACGAATGGAAACTGATGGATCCCACCTTTGCAGCTGCCGAAACAGATCAGGAGCTTCAGGAATATATCGGAGACGGAGACAACTACATCACGGAATATGTACGATAGGTATTAAATATGAAAGAAAAAAATATGACCAATCAGGAGCTGATCTATCTCTGCCGTCAGCTCTCCATGCTTTTGAAGGCAGGAATCTCACTTCTGGAGGGAATTTCCATCCTGAAGGAGGATGCAGATACCGAGGACGGAAAAAGGATCCTCTCCGTCATTTACGAGGAACTGCTGGAAAGCGGGGATATCCAGTCTGCTCTGGAAAAAACAGCAGTTTTTTCCCCGTATTTCATCCATATGGTAAAAATGGGGGAGCTTTCCGGAAATCTGGACGATACCTTTGCTTCCCTTGCCGTTCATTATGAGCGGGAGGAAAATCTGAGCGGCAGTATCCGGGACGCCCTGACTTATCCTCTGATCATGCTTGGCATGCTTTCCGCCGTACTCCTTGTACTGATCGTAAAGGTCATGCCGGTCTTTGATCAGGTCTTCCGGGAGCTCGGTGTGGAAATGGGCGGCGCAGCCACGGCTGTCCTCCGTCTTGGAAACGGTCTGCGCCGGTACGCTTTTCTCTTCCTGTTTCTCTTTTTTCTGCTGGCTCTGGGGCTTCTTTACCTGACCCGGACCACCAGCGGAAGGATCCGGCTCCGTGCCCTCGCCCGGAAACTTCCTTTTTCCAGAGGACTGATGTACGATACCTCCTGCGCCCGTTTTGCTTCCGGCATGTCCGTGGCACTGAAAAGCGGCCTGGATACGGAGGAAAGCTTTGATCTGGTGACACGGCTGGTAGACGATCCCGCTTTTTGTGAAAAGATCACTTCTGCCCGGGAAGCCATTCAAAAGGGAACGGATTTTTCCGATGCCCTGAGTCAGGCGGGTATTTTTTCCGGCATAGACGCCCGGATGGTCGCCGTCGGCTTCCGGAGCGGAGAAGCCGATACCGCCCTTTCGGATATCGCGGAACGGCTGCAGGACAAGACCGATGAAAAGCTTCAGAACCTGGCGGGGCTTCTGGAACCCACGCTGGTCGCTCTCCTTTCCATTCTGGTGGGACTGATCCTGCTTTCCGTAATGCTTCCGCTGGTAAACGTCATGTCAGCGATCGGATGACAAAAACGGTATCGAAAAGGAGATTTTTATGAACCGATTTCAGAAAAAAAATACATTCTCGCCCGGCCGTCTTATCCTTCCGGTCTCTCTTGTGCTCTTTCTGCTGATCTTTCTCCTTTTTTACAGAGGGGTAAGTTCCATTTCCCGGACAGCTTCGGATCAGCAGACGGAAAATCTCCGGCAGGCGATCCAGCGAAGCGCCGTCCATTGCTACGCCGTAGAGGGTGCCTACCCGGAAAGCCTGGATTATCTGAAGGAGCATTACGGGATCACCTACGATCCGGACAAATATCTCGTAAGCTATGAGATCATCGGCTCTAACCTGATGCCTGATGTAAAAGTCTATGCCCGCAAAAGCTGAATCAACCGCTGTAAGAAAGGAGGCTCGCCATGAACCGGAATCCTGCCCGGAAACACTCCACAGACATTCTCTTTGTCCTTGTGCTGTTTCTGATATTTACTTCTTCTGCCCTGGCTGTCATTCTGCTCGGCGCCAGAGTCTATCAGAGCATCTCTTCCCGTATGGAAAGTAATTATAACGTCCGGACAGCTCTCGCCTATGTATCGGAAAAGATCCGGCAGAACGATGAAAGCGGCGCGGTCTCGCTCTGTGAGCTGGACGGGATCCCTGCCCTTACATTTTCTCAGAAACTGGAAGATACTTCTTATGTCACCTATCTCTATTTTCAGGACGGATCCTTAAAAGAGCTTCTCACAGAGGCTTCCAGAGAGGTTTCCGCAGAGCAGGGAACCGCCATCATTTCTTTAAAAAGTTTTTCGGTCAGGGAAACAGATGACGGCTTTTATTTCATTCAGGCGGAAAACGATCAGGGCGAAGCACTTTCCCTTTTGATCCATCCAAGAAGTGCCAGGACGGAGGAATAAACGATGAAACGAAAAAAACAGGCTGGCTCCAGCCTTTTTCTCATGGAACTGATCCTTGTGTTATTTTTCTTTCTCCTGACTTCGGCAGTCTGTATCCGGGTCTTTGCCAAAGCCTATTCCATCAGCCGCTCTTCCCTGGAACTCAGCCATGCACAAAGTCTGTGTGCCAGTGCCGCCGAAGTTTTTTCCGGCACAGACGGAAGTCCGGAGGCCTTTCTTGAGAAATTTCCGGACGGAAGGATCACCGGACAGGGCTTTCAGCGTTTCTTTGACAAAGATTTCGGAAGCTGCGAAGAAGCAGAGGCTGTCTATACACTGGTCGTGGAACAACAGACACAGACAGGTGATACACGCAGCGCTGTCATCCGTTTTCTCAGTGAAACGGAAATTTATTCTCTGACGGTCCGCCATCACATCCCGCAGACGGTCCGAAAGGAGGCCGGCTCATGAAAAAAAAGACTTCCCGCCCGCTTCTGACAACCGGAACGTCCACCCTGCTTCTGATTTTCGTTTCTCTTTGTCTTCTCACCTTTGCAGTCCTCTCTCTTCTCAGCGCCCGTGCAGACCGGAACTTAAGCCGGAAATCGGCAGAGCGGACCAGTGCCTATTATGAAGCCTGTAATCAGGCGGAAGACCGGCTGGGAGAGACCGATCAGATGCTGAAAAAGCTCTGGCAGGAAGCTGCCGGCGAAAAAGCCTATTTTCAGGCAGTTCGGGAAACGTTTGAAGATATGGATTTTGATGAAGAAAACCATACGCTTTCCTTTTCCGTACCGCTTACAGATACCCAGGTACTGGCCATCACACTGAAGCTTCAGACGCCCGAACCCGGCAGTGCCTTTTACACCATTACCGGCTGGAAGACCGTAAATACCGCCGGGTGGACGGCAGACACCAGACAGAATGTCTATGTACAGACAGAAAGCGCTGACGCTGAGGGAGATTGATTTCTCTTTCAGAAATGCAGAAAGGAATGGAACCTATCTATGAATGAAACGACCATAAACGCCGCAGCCATCCTTCAGGATGCCACGGAAGCCGGGGCTTCTGATATTTTCATCGTTGCCGGTCTTCCTCTTTCCTACCGGGTCAACGGTGTACTTTTTCATAAGGGAGAGCGGCTGATGCCCGACAGCACGGAGGCTTTTATCCGTCAGATCTATGAACTCACGCACACGCATCCCATCGATGATTTTCTGAAAAACGGCGATGACGATTTTTCCTTTGCGATCCGCGGTCTTTCCCGTTTCCGGGTAAGCACCTACAAGCAGCGTGGCTCTCTGGCCGCTGTCATCCGTGTCATCACCTTTGAACTGCCAAATCCGGCAGAGCTTGGCATTCCCGATGCCGTCATGGGACTTTCGGAATACACCAAGGGCATGGTTCTCGTCACCGGACCGGCCGGAAGCGGAAAATCCACCACCCTTGCCTGCCTGGTAGACCGGATCAATTCCACCAAACAGGATCATATCATCACCCTGGAGGATCCCCTGGAATATCTGCACCGCCATAAAGAGAGCATCGTAAGCCAGCGCGAGATCTCCACCGACACAGAAAACTATCTGGTGGCACTCCGGGCGGCACTCCGCCAGAGCCCGGATGTGATCCTCCTCGGTGAAATGCGTGATTTCGAAACCATCCAGACGGCCATGACGGCTGCAGAGACCGGCCATCTGGTGCTGTCGAGCCTCCATACCATCGGTGCTGCCAACACCATCAGCCGTATCATTGATGTTTTTGATGCCTCCCAGCAGCGCCAGATCGCTGTCCAGCTTTCCATGGTATTAAAAGCCGTTGTATCCCAGCAGCTGGTCCCGGCCAAAAACGGCACTCTGGTCCCGGCTTTTGAGATCATGGTCATGACACCGGCCATCAGCAATATGATCCGTGACAACAAAGTCCATCAGATTGACGGCATCATCTATACTTCTGCCAAAGAGGACATGATCTCCATGGACAACAGTCTCCTGGAGCTTTACCGGAAAGGCATCATCACGCAGGAGACCGTGCTTCAGTACTGCACCAATCCGGAAATGACAAGGAAAAAACTGTAAGCGGATGCTTTAGCGGTCCCATTTGTCACAGAGCGAATTGATCTGGCTGGTAAATTTGGCCAGATCTTTGTTTGCTCCGCCTTCGTTATGGCGGATGACCGTCAGCAGCCGCTGACCCGCTGCCAGAAGGCGGGCAAACGGTGTATTGGCCCGCAGTCCCTGTATGGTATTCAGAGCCTGCGTCTCCGGCTTCCGGATCCGCACCGGAACGCTTTCTCTTTCCCAGCAGCCTTTTTTCAGATCAAAGACAGCTCCACTGTAAGGAGCCTTTGCATCCAGATCAAAGGTTTTATGGATCAGTTCTGCAAAGCCGTCGATGATGGCATCGTCTCCGTGGACCACAAATACTTTTTCCGGTTTCTTCTCAAAAGCCCCCAGCCATTCCAGCAGGCCCTCCCGGTCTGCATGGCCGCTGATGCCGTTCAGTTTACAGATTTCTGCCCGCACCTCGATCTCTTCACCGAAGAGTTTTACTTTATCTGCCCCTTCAATGATCGCTCTTCCCAGTGTTCCGACTGCCTGATATCCGACAAAAAGGACGGTGCTTTCCGGTCTCCAGAGGTTATGCTTCAGATGATGCTTGATCCGTCCGGCCTCACACATACCACTGGCAGAAAGGATCACCTTCGGATCCGGATTAAAGTTGATGTTTTTGGAATCCTCACTGGTAACTGACGTCCGGAGTCCTTCAAAGCCGATCGGGTTGATCCCTTTTTTCACCAGTTCCATGGCCTCTTCATCGAAATCATCCCACATATGCTTCTGGAAGATCGTTGTTGCCTCCAGTGCCAGCGGACTGTCTACAAAGACCTGAAATCCGTCATGGTTTTTTACCAGATGTTCTTCCTTGATCTTGCGGATAAAATACAGCATTTCCTGCGTTCTGCCCACTGCAAAGGACGGAATCACCAGGTTGCCTCCCCTGTCAAAGGTCCGCTGCATGATCGCCGCCAGCTCCTTCACATAATCCGGCTTCGGACCATGGCTCCGGTCGCCATATGTGGATTCCATCACCACATAATCCGCCTCTTTCAGATATTCCGGATCACGAAGCAGCGGCTGATGTTTGTTTCCGATATCGCCGGAAAATACGATCTTTTTCTCTGTTCCCTCTTCTGTCACCCACACTTCAATGGAGGAGGACCCGAGGAGATGCCCTGCATCCAGAAAGCGGATCTTCACATTTTCGTTTACATGATACTCTTTCTCATAAGGCAGGCCTACCAGGCACTGGATCGCACCTTCTGCATCGTTCATATCATACAGCGGAAGAACCTCCGCCTTTCCGGCTCTTCGACCCTTTCTGTTTCTCCACTCCGCCTCAAACATCTGAATGTGCGCACTGTCACGCAGCATGATCTGCGCCAGATCTCTGGTCGCCTCTGTGGCAAAGATCTGTCCCCGGAATCCTCTCTGATACAAAAGCGGCAGATTTCCGGAATGGTCTATGTGCGCATGCGTCAAAAGCACTGCCTCGATCTCACTGGCCGCCACCGGGATCTCCTGATTTTCAAATTCATTCGGTCCCTGTTCCATACCGCAGTCGATCAAAAGCTTATGATCTCCTGCCTCCAGATAAAAACAACTGCCTGTCACTTCATGCGTTGCTCCCAAAAAAGTAAGTCTCATACCATGTACCTCCTATTCTGTCTGATCTGGATCCTTTTTACTTTTATTATACCTGTTTTTTCTGATTTTTGTTCTATAAATTCTGATTTTTTCAATTAAAAAAAGAAAGTGGTGCAGGCCCATCTTTCCGATCAGCAGCACCACTCTCTCTGTTATTCTTTTTTATATTTCTGATCTGTTTTTCAGAAAACCGGAGAAGCATACACCTGCTTCCGGACCGGTCAGGAAGGGAAGCCGCCGTGGTCCTTCCTTCAGGATCTGTTTCAGGATCCTTTCGTTTCCTTCGAGTTCTCCTGGCAGAATATAAAACTGGTCAAATGTTTTGTTTCTGCTTCCGAGAAATTTCAGGAACTCTTCCGCGGCCTTTCCTTCACATCCGCTTTCATTCATGGAAATGACCCGGATGTCTGAAAGATACGGCTTCAGTTCCTCTTTCAATTCTTTCTCTTTTGTACGAAGATCTGCATTTCCCAGCAGCAATGTTCCAAGCACATAGCTGCCGTCATATTTTCCGTTATGTCCTTTGCACAGGATAAAATCATTGTACAGACAGCATCTCATTCCGCAGGCATGATCCTCCTGCTTCACACAGGCCAGACAGGGCAGTTCTGCTTCTGCAGGTTTTGCCGCCATCAGGCAGTCCATTCCTTTCTTTGAGCTTTCCGAAGGTCCATGATACACCACCAGATTTCCTCTGGAACCATGATCCAGGCATTTCACCCAGACATTCCAGCCTTTTTCCTGAAACACAACTGTTTCTCCGGCATTCAATATCTGTACCTTTCCGGCTCTGGAAAGTTCCGGGAGCTTCGCCGCCGCATCTCCATAAGGAATGAAAACCTGCTCCACCTGATTGCTCTTCAGAAGGTTCCCGGCCCTCTTCAGATCTTCCGGATGCAGATTTTCAAGAAGCAGCATGGAAACCTCTGCTCCTTCCAGTCGGAAAAGATCTCCTGCATGAGCCTCTTCCTTGAGTGGTTTTCCGTCAGAGCATAAACTGCAAAGACAGAATTCTCCTTTTTCTCCACTGGTACTTACGGTGTGCACGACTCCCCTTGCCGTGTTCTGAAATAAATGACGAAAATATAATGCCTTCATACTTTTTCTCTTCCCTTTTTTTGCAACGCCTCCCAGAAAATGGAAGGCGTTTTTCCCTTGATCCTTGTTTTCTGGTTACTGATATCTGTTCTTTTTTCTCTTTCCACCACAAAAGGTAATGTAAAATTTCATGCGGTTATTTTTTTCA
>CAKRQP010000089.1:0-9739 GCA_934393555.1 uncultured Lachnospiraceae bacterium | reverse complement strand
CGACGCTGCTCCAGATAACTGCTGAAGGACATACCAAAACATAATTTGAAATCATTATACAGCTTTCTCTCCGGTTCTGCAAGCCATTCTGACAGCACACTTAAATTCAGACTGGCATCTCCCAGATTTTCCTCGATGTAACCAGAGATTTTTTCCCTGTCCAGATCCACCACTGCCTCTTCTTTTTTCTCCTGCATCCGGGCACAGAGTGCTCTGGTCTCACGCAAAAGTGCAAAAAGAGGTTCCTCCAGATAAACCTTTTGAGCAGCCTCCCGGATCCTCCGGACTTCCGGATCTTCGGAATCTGCCGGAATGCTCCGAAACAGGCAGCTTCGCAAAATCTCGATCGTGTGACGATAGGTGTACTGACTGTTTCCGGGACGGAAATAGATCTTTTTTATCTGATCGATCAGCTCTTCCAGCTGCTCCGCACTGCCGCTCTGGATCTGTTTCACCAGCTTCAGCTCCATATCAATGGTAACAAAAAGCGGCTGATCCAGCATCTGCTCCCTGGGAAGCTCATCCGGAAGCACCGGCACACGAATCCCACGGTAACGGGCAAATTCACTGATCCTGGAAGCGATCTCATACTGTCTGGAAATCTCCAGCGGTTCCTGCACCGCCGTACTGATACCCGTATAACTCTGGACTTTCAGACAACTGTAAAATTCATAGTTCATCTCTTCCAGCGCTTTTTTCAATTCTTCTGCAGGAAGCTCTTCTTCGCTCTGGATCAGAAGCACCATGGAAAGCTCACTGACCGAGTAACGCCAGCACTTCCAGACGATATACTGTTCCAGAAGCTGATCGAGGATCGCACTGAAGCCTTCCCGGCTCACATTGCTGCCGCTGCGAAGGGGATCCTCAAATTCCATATCCACTACATAGTAAAAACCCTGTTCCAGCGGAAATCCTGCCTTTTCCGCACCGGATTCCAGCTGTTTTTCCGAATCATAGCTGCCATAGAGCATTTTTCCAAGAAAATCTTCCCGGAGTATGCTTTCCTGCTGTTCCACCGTGTTCTGCAGCTGATCCACCTCCGTCAGGAAGCTGTCAAAGCTGCTCCAGAACTGAAGATGCTCCTTCTGGATCGTTTTTCCCTGAAGAAGCCGGTCTTTTAAATCAAAAAACTCCTGTACCATCCCTTTTCTCTGATGCCAGTAAGCCAGGCAGACGATCATTCCGATAAAAACAGCCACAAAACAAAGCGATACCGTCACGTAACGCGTTGTCCCGATCTTACTTGTCAGTACACTCTTGGGAACATACGTGATGATCTGCCAGCCGTTATAGGAAAGGCTGGTACTGCAGGTGACAAGACTGTTCTTTTTCCAGCCGTTTTCTTTCAGATGATCCTCCAGAGTCTCTGCTTCCCTTCCGTATAAAATGCTGCTTCCATTACCATAATCCTCTGCACAGGCAAGGATTTCCCCGTTTGCATCCACCAGTGCGGCCACACCTGCCTCCCCTGCCAGGATCGGACGCAACATTTTCGTGATCCGGTTCCAGTTCAGCTGCACGACTACAACACAGTCTCCAAAAGGATTGGACGGATAATTCACTTTGCCGGGGATCAAAAGAGAGATTTTTCCATCTTCATCTTCGTGGCAGAAAACAGACTGTGCCGGATCCTGCTCTTTATAATAAGCCATAAACTCATCGTAACTTTCAAATGGAAAATCTCCCAGTGTCGCCACTCCCCTCGCATCTTCCGGGATCACCTGAGGGATCTTAAGGATATAGCGGCTGTTCGAAATGAGGATAAATACATCTTCGATCACCTCATTCGTCAGTGTATAGTTGGGATAGGCCGTCGAAATGGTATACAGGGAATAGAATTCCTGCTCCTTGTTCTGCGGCCGTGCTTTCATAAGATAGGCGGAAAGGCGTTTTTCTTTTCCTACATAATAACCGACGTTCTGTGCTTCCTTTACTTCCCGGTCAAAACTGTTTCCGACTTCTGTAACGACACTCTGGATCCGTTCCTTCTGTGTTTCCACCATGGCATCTTTTGCAGTGCAGTAGATTGCCAGCACCGCCACAGCCGGTGCCAGAAGGATCAAAAGATAAGATCCCAGAAAATTCCTGGAGATTTTTCTTTTTTTATTCTCATTCAACTGTTGTTTGTTGCGATTTTTCCATTTTTTCATCTGCTCACTCATCCTGTTCCTCTAATCAAAGCCCCTGCTGTCTGACAACAGGGCATCAAATTTGCAGTGCCGCAGGCGGCGAAAACATTCCTGCCTGCAGAAATAAGCGATGGTTGACGAAACGGTTCGTTTTATAGTACCATACTCTTAACAGAACTGCCCAAATCCGGCAATTCCTTCTTACTATTTTATCTCCAAAGGAGTTTTACTCATGTTTTTCAAAAAAAAATCAGCTGCCCCCGCTCTGCCTTCTGTCCGGATCCTCGCCGGGGACAATGTTGTGTACGAAGGTCTTTTAAAAGATCTCCCAATCAAAGAAACCGTGCTGATTGAAAAGAGCATCTCTTTCTTTGACGATCCGGAGCCCTGTTTTATCCACAGAAACGCTGTCCGTGTACGGCTTACAGAGGAGCTGCACCAGGAGCTTCTCTGTGAAAATAATCCAAATCCCGGTCCTCTGCTGATCTCCTATGCGAATCTTTCCGGCATCACTTCCTGCGAACTTCTGTAAATTCCTATTTCAGCAGAAAATACGCAGCATAGAAAAGAAACAGCAGACAGTTCAAAAGCTTGATGGCTCCCATATGTTTCAGCATAAAGTCAGAAACCCTTCCGGTTCCTTTTGTTCTGGCAATGACTGCCAGTATCACAACTGCCGGAATGCTCATGGCCGTCACATAAACCATCAGCGTTCCGAGAAGAGAAAGCCACTGTTCCCTGGCGTTTCGCAGAAGATACAGGATCGAAGCCATATAAATCTGGCCGGTGCAGAAAAACTCGCCCAGAGAAACAGCAATTCCCAGTCCCAGGATCAGGATTCCAAGAAAAGCCCCCTCCATGTGAGAGGCTTTTTTTAACATCTGATGATTCAGATGGCGGAGTTTTTTGGGCAGCTGCATCCGTACCTTGCCATATTCTGCTTTTCGTACATTCAGAAAATCCACAAAATTCATCACTGCCACGAAAAGGAAGAGCAGGATCAGAATCCCATTCAGGATCTGTCCAAAGCGGCCGAGAAGATTCTGATCAACCCTTGTGGCCGCAAAACAGATGCCAAGTCCAAGTCCCAGATAGGTCATATATTTTCCGATCAGATAAAGGATTCCGTTTTTCAAAACAGAGGCCCTTGTCGTGATCAGGATGGAAAACAGCATCAGAAGCATGGAGATGGAGCAGGGATTAAAACCGGCCAGAAGACCGGCACCAAAAAGTGTGGCCAGGCTGGCCGCAGTCACGCTCTCTCCGCTTTCCAGGCTGTTCAGCTTTTCTTCCAGCTTCTCATAGGGTGCTTCGCCTTTTTCCAGAAGCTCCGGCAGGTTTTCCCGGATCTCATCCTTTCCGAGCAGCACCGATTCTCCTGCAAAAACGGCCGGAACCTTTCCATCGTCCTGGTTTCGTCCAAATGTTCTCAGAAGTTCCTTAAAAAGACGGATGTTCTCTCCCTCCGCCACATTCACTTCTGTCAGTGCAAACGATTCTTTCCCCTGAAGCTCCTTTAAATATTCCTTGATCTCTTCGCAGTCATTACAGGAATATGTGGTAAAAAGCAAAACTGCCGCTTCTTTTCCGTCTGCTTCAATAACCGGCAGGCTCCATTCCGGATCTTCCTCAGAGGTCTTGTTTTTTTCTGTATTCTTTTCAGAAACTTCTATGGTTGTTTCTTCTCCAAACAAAACACTGTGAAGTTCCTGTTCTATCTTATCATAACCGCTCAGCCATTTTCCGTCAATATATAAAACGGGTAAAGTGACATCTGCCTTTTCTTTTCCGCTTTCCTTCAGCGTTTTCTCATAGACGTCTTCATCTGCGCTCCTGAAAACATTATAGGTGCGGATATCATAGGAAATGGAAGCTTTTTCTTCTGTTGTCACGCAACGGTTGAACAGGTCATAGAAATTTTCTTCTTCATGGCAGGAGGCGCATACATTCTCAAAGAAAAACCAGATCGTATGCGTTTTTTCCTCCGCTTTTACAAGGCTTCCTGTCAGAACAACGGCAAAAAGCAAAAAAAGACCCAGCAAACCGGGGAAAAATCCCGCTTTTTTTCTCATTGGAAGCCTCTCCTCTCTAATATAAAATCACACCGGCATTTTCCAGCACACTTACCGTAGCCGGATCCGGCGTTTCATCACTGATGATTCCGTCAATGTCATCAAAATGAGCAAACTTATAGGAATCATTAAAATAAAATTTGTCTTTTTCCATTACAATGTATTTATGACGGCTGCTCTGCAAAGCCGTCCGTTTGGTCAGTCCGTCCTCCACGCCAAGAGTGGTGATGGAAGCATCTGTCAGATCCAGGCCGCAGGTTCCCACAAAGGCCCGGTCAAAGCTGTATTGCCTGATCATTTCCATCGCTGCGGCTCCCATGAAGCCATTGACCGTCTGATACATGATGCCGCCGGTCCCTACCGCCGTGATCAGCGGGCTTTTGGCCAGAACCTGGAGAATGTCGATCATATTGCTGACAACAACCACCCGCCGGTGTTTTTCCACCAGAAGTTCTGCCAGTTTAATGTTTGTGGTGGAAATATCCAGAAAAATGGTTTCATTATCCCGGATCAGCCCCAGTGCTTTTTCCGCAATAGCGGCTTTTTTCTCCACATTCACATTTCTCCGGTCGACTACATCCCGGTCCAGTGGATAATCCTGGGATAAGATCGCCCCGCCATAGGTCCTCTTCAGGCATCCTGCATTTTCCAGCACCTTCAGATCCTTCCGGATACAATCATCCGTGACCTGAAACTTCTCGCTCAGGTCACGGACTTTTACTTTTCCATGTTCATGCAGAGTCCGGAGGATCGCCTCGTGTCTTTCTTCAATAAACATGCGATGTTCCTTTTCTGCTTCAGTCTTTTAATGTTACCTCAAGAACCGTATCCACACCATCCGGAAGGATCGGGTTTGGACCCAGATCTGCAAATACGATGTCCGGATAGTCCGTATGGACCCAGCTGGTGGAAATGGGCACCTCGGCTCCTGTTGCCAGATACCGGATGCATTTCACCTCGTCCTTTTTGATGCCCATCAGCGGCATCGGACCAATGGTGTTCTCGTAGAGATGATAGTAAAGCTTGTTTCCATTTCTGGTCAGACGGCCGTTGTCCGGCTTCGGAAGCCCGGCTTTGCCACAGCCGTAAATGCTGTTTTTATTCTTCTTCATCCAGGTACCGATCTCACTTAAGATCTTCTGGGAAGCATCCGGGATGTTTCCTTTGGCATCCGGCCCCACGTTCAGGATCAGGTTTCCGCCCTTGGATACACACTCTACCAGTTTTTTGATCAGCATGGGCGATGGTTTCCAGAAGTTGTCTGTTGCATGATAGCCCCAGTTTCCGTTCATCGTCACACAGGACTCCCAGTAAAGGTCATTTCCATTCACATCTTTGATTCCCTCCGGCGGAATGATCTGCTCCGGAGTCACAAAATCGCCATGGTACGGTTTAGGATTTCCGGTTGCCATAGAACCATATCCGACTCCGCTGGCCTCCAGACGGTTATCGATGATAACGCCCGGCTGCAGCTCTCTTACCATATTTACCAGATCGGTGGCTCTCCATGCCTCTCCGTTCAGATCGTCATAGGAGAAATCGAACCACAGAAGATCCAGTTTGCCATAGTTGGTACAGATCTCGCGGATCTGTTTGTGCATATAATCCACATAACGGCTGAAATCACGGTTGTCATTTTTATATGCCGGATTGTTTCTCATCGGATGCTGACGGTCACCGTAATGAGGATAATCCTCATGATACCAGTCAAGCAGCGTAAAGTAAAGACCAACTTTTAATCCCTCGCCTCTGACAGCTTCCACAAACTCGGCAACCAGATCACGGCCACATTTTGTGTTGGTGGATTTGAAATCCGTGTATTTGCTGTCAAACAGACAGAAACCATCATGATGCTTTGCCGTAAGGACCACATACTGCATACCGGCCTCTTTGGCGGCTCTGGCCCATTTCTTCGGGTCATAGTCCACCGGATCAAATTCCTCGAAGTATTTCATGTAATCTTCCTTCGGGATCTCCTCAAAGCTTCTTACCCATTCGCCTCTGGCAGGAATGGCATAAAGTCCCCAGTGGATGAACATGCCGAAACGGGCATTGACAAACCACTGCATTCTCTTTTCGTACTCTTCGCGGTTAAACTGATACATCGTTCTGTCCTCTCTTTCTCGGTAAAATCACGTAAACTGCTTTTCCGAAGTCTCTTCACAGGCGGCTGCCGTAATTACATCTCCAGGATACGGAGAAGCATGTCGGCAGTTCCCACATTGTAGCCGCTGGTAGCATAAATACCGTTCAGTTCTCCCTCTGTAACAAGGATCAGCGGAAGCTTCTCCGGATCCACATACATCCGGCGTCCCAGCGTATTGACATTCTCCGTAAAGGTGTCATAAAGCACAGGGATTCCCGGAAGTGCCTCGCGGCAGCGGCTGAGGGTCGGATCCTTGAGATCCTCGTCCTTCTTTATGATAAAGAGAAGGTTCTCTTTATAGTTTTCAAATGCTTCTTTCCGCTCCATCAGCTCATTGAGGATGTGCTCGGTAGGCTCCTTGCTCACTTCCAGCCAGAAGAGGATCTTCCGGTCACCTCTGGTTACATCAGCAGCCGGAACCTTGCTTCCGTCTTTATCCAGCAGGTTGAAGGGCAGGATTGCAATGTCTTCCAGCATATCTTTCAGCTTCGCATCGCGGAAGCTCAGCTCCACCGTCTTCTCCTCGCCTTTTTCCACACGGAAGGTCAGACTTCTTCCAAATACGTTTCCATTCGGCAGACGGTTTCCGGTAATGATGCGGTAAACGCCCGGATCCACCTCTACGCCAAGTTTTCCATTCTCCCAGGAAAGCTCTTCCAGCTCAAGGGTGAAGTAACCTTTTTTCTCCAGACGTGCTACGGACCAGTTCTGTCCATAGGTCCATGCCATACCTGCATCGGTGAATACCAGGCGGGATTCCTTTGCCTTTCCTTCGATCACTGGCTGGAAACGGCTGTCTGCATAGGCAGCTGCTCCCTGTTTTGCCGGATCCGGCATCAGGTATTCCATTGCTCCGTCCATGGGATTCAGTCTTGCAGGGATGCCAAAGGTTCTGGCGATCGCTACAAACAGGATCTTTCTGGAAAGCTCACTGGATTTTCTCATTGCCAGGGAAGCTGCCGGTACAAAATAAACACTTTCCTGCTCTGCTTCCGGACAAAGTGCAATGTTTGCCTCGATCCAGCTCCAGATTCTCTTCGGCTCCTGACGGAAAGCAGTCTTTTCCTCTTCCGTAAAGGCAGCTTCTATCGCACCACGGTAATCGGTCATGACTTCATTGAAAATTCTCGGATTCAGTACATAAGAATAATAAATTTTCTCCGGATAAGCTGCTTTCAGCTGAAGAGCCGCCTCTACATGACTCTTTAAAACAGCCGGTTTTGCATCAATCCGGTCTTTGTCTGTGAGGACTTCCATCAGTTTTTCACATACCTCGCGGTTTTCGCCTGCTTTATCCACAAAATCCACTTTCCAGTCGGGGATAAAAGCTTCCACCTTGGCTGTGCGGATCTTTAAAGCCTCTGCAAGACGACGGTCACGTTCCTCTTTCTGCTCCTCCGTGGGCTGATCCGTGTTCACCGGTGTATCGATCGGAGCAATGGAATCAAAGTTCTGCCAGCCCTCTGTGATTTTAAAGGTGTCAAGAGTCAGCTCCATAACGTCTGTCTTTCTTGTATCCATCATGCCTTCGCCGTAAAGATCATCCGACAGTACCGTTACATGAAGGCTTCCTTTTCCTGTGGTCGCATGGATCTCGCCGTTTTCATCCGTAACCATATTTGCGATCGGAAGGAACTGTGAATAGTTATATACCTCCAGTACGATCCTGGCACCGGCTGCAGGCGTTCCATCCGGCTTTTTCACCCGGATCGTAATCTCTTTCACATCCGCATAACGGCGAAGCTGATTGAGTACCAGTGCGCCGGCCTCTCTTCCATTGATGTTTTCATCTTCCGGCTGGATCTTATCAAACCAGCGGGAATGAACCATCATCGCACGGGAGGAAGCATTGGTAAACCAGCCTTTGTTCAGGATGGGTTCCGGCTCACAGGCTCCGGTAAAGTACCATTTTCCATCACACCAGACCTCTACCCAGGCATGATTGTCATCACAATGAGACCAGAACGGTGCATAAACCTGACGGGCCGGAATGCCTGCACTCCGAAGAGCACTGATGGTAAAGGTAGATTCCTCACCACAACGGCCGTTTCCGCAGCGATAAATATTGATGGGGGCAATGGTTCGTGCATCGGTCGTATGGTAAGTAGCTTTTTCTGCACACCAGTAGTTGATCTCGATCGCAGCCTCTGCCATATTTTTTCCCTGGATCCGCTCTTTCAGATCTTCATAGAAAATGCTGCGGCAGGGAAGGATCTCTTCCGTATTGATCCGGTGATACAGAATGTAGTTAAGGAACATCTCCTCTGTCATATTTTTCACATAAGGGCTGTTCTCCCAGAGGAAAACTCCATGCTCTGCATAGTCAAGGAAAGAGGAAACTCCATAATTTCCCGTATCACTCAGCGGCATGGCCGTATACAGGAATTTCAGTGCCAGTGCAACCTCCGGACGGAAGGTATCGATCTCTTTTTCTGCTGCTTTTACAGCGGGAACTTCTGCTGCTCTTTTTGCAAATTCAGCCTCAATGCGGCTCTTATTTTTCTCTAAAAACATCTCTTTTTCTCCTACAGTTCTTCCAGTACTTTTCGTGCTTCCCGGATCTTTTCCGCATCGGTGCGAAAGATCTCAAATTCGCTTAAGGAAGGCAGTCCCATATTGACGCCCTCTTTGCGATACTGCATGTTGCTCTCCAGTACAACCTTTCCGGTCATATGGAAGGCATGTGCTCCCGTATACGGCTGGAGCTCCCGGATAGCAGCTGCATCCACGCCGCTTCCGATCTGAACGGTGATCTCGTCATTTTCCATGCTTACCAGTTCCCGCAGGAGCTCTTTTCCTACCAGGCAGCTGTTCTTCTGACCGGACGTCAGGATTGTGGAAATCCCGAGGCGTTTGGCCTGTTCGAAGGTCTCATATGGATCCCGGCACACATCAAAGGCACGATGCAGGGTGACAGACATATCTCCTGCAGCGTCCATGAGCTGTTCCATTTCTTCCATATTTAAGGTACCATCCGGACGAAGATTGCCGATCACAACACCTTCCGCCCCCAGTTTCCGGAACATCCGTACCTCATTGCGGATGATCTCAAATTCGTGATCCGTATAGCAGAAATCACCAAAACGCGGACGGATCAACGCATGGATCCGGATATCAGATTCCTTCCGGATCTCCTCATAGAGCCACTGGCTGGGTGTCGTTCCCCCAATGACCAGGTTGCTGCAAAGCTCCAGCCTGGTGGCTCCCCCCTTGACTGCTGCCAGTGCGGATTCTACCGAATCAACACAGGCTTCCAATACAAAATCTTTCATTTTTCCTGTCCCAACTTTCTTTTTTATTCAGGACGTTCAAAGCATCTGCTTTGAACTGATTCAGTAATTTCACCATAGCATTCTTTCCTGATTATGTCAAGTTTTTTATTATTTTGCCCT
>CAKRQP010000088.1:0-9976 GCA_934393555.1 uncultured Lachnospiraceae bacterium | reverse complement strand
GACCGAAAAAACGGACTGAAATGGAGGAGGCAATATGAAACTGTATTACGATCAGCCAGCCAGAAACTGGCATGAGAGTCTTCCGCTGGGGAATGGAAGACTGGGTGCCACTGTGTATGGGGGAACCAAAAAAGAAACACTGGCACTGAATGAAGATACGCTCTGGTCAGGATATCCGGAGAAAACACAGAAAGAACTTCCGGAAGGCTATCTTGCCAAAGTACGGGAGCTAACGGAAAAAAGAGAGTATCAGAAAGCCCTGGAGTACCTGGAGGACTGTTTAAAAACTTCAGAAGACGTGCAGATGTATATACCGTTTGGTAATCTCTGTATGGAAATGCTGGAGGAAGAAGAAATTTCAGATTACGGCAGAGAACTCTGTCTGGATACAGCAGAAGTGACCGTATCTTATAAAAACCATGGCGCACAGGTAGAAAGAAAATGTCTGATCAGCCATCCGGCTCAGGTACTGGTTTATCATATCCTTTCGGAGGAAGCATTTTCTCTGAAAATTTATGTAGAAGGTGGATATCCGAAGGAAACCAGCTGTGAAGCGGGTGTTTTAAAAACAAAAGGGCAATGCCCGGGAAGAGTTCCTTTTACGGTAGGTGAGGGCGGTTCTGAAAAGGCAGTACCTGTATTCCCGAAAGAGCCGGAAAAACAGGGCATGTGGTATGAAGGCTGGGGAAAAGTTGTAACAGACGGAGAGACAGAAGAAGCAGGAGATACGCTTATCGTAAAAAATGCGAAAGAGCTGACACTCTATTATGCGATCCGTACCAGCTTTAACGGTTTTGACAGACATCCGGTACTGGAAGGAGTTTCTCCGGTACCGCTTCTGGAAAAAGATTTTTCCTGTACGGAAAAGTCCTATACGGCTCTGAGAACGGAGCATCTGGTAGAATATCAGAGCTATTATAACAGGGTTCGTCTTTTCCTTGGAGAAGAGGACGACGAGAGAGACCTTCGTCAGCGTCTGCTCGATTTTAAAGACCACCCGGAGGATATAGCCTTAAGTGCCCTTCTTTTCCAGTATGGAAGATATCTTCTGATCGCTTCCTCACGACCGGGAACCCAGCCGGCCAACCTTCAGGGAATCTGGAATGCGGAGCTGGTTCCACCGTGGTTTTCGGATTATACGGTCAATATCAACACAGAAATGAACTATTGGCCGGCCGGTCCCTGTAACCTGGCAGAGATGGGAGAGCCGTTGTTAAAACTCTGCAAAGAGATGGCAGCAGATGGAAAAGAAACGGCAGAAAACTATTTTGGTGCCAAGGGAGCCTGCAGCTTCCATAACGTGGATCTCTGGAGAAAGACGACTCCTGCTGATGGAAGGGCTCAGTGGAATTTCTGGCCTCTCGGATATGCATGGCTTTGCAGAAATCTGTATGATCAGTATCTTTTTACGGAAGATAAGGAATATCTGGAAGAAATCTACCCGATCCTGAAGGAAAATGTACGCTTCTGCGTGGAAACGGTTGTTCAGACAGGAAACGGTTATGCAGCTTCTCCGGCTACTTCTCCGGAAAATGAATTTTTCTTTGAGAAAGAACGGCTGACTGTGGCTCAGTATACAGAAAACGAAAATGCCATTATAAGAAATCTTTTAAGAGACTATCTGGAAGCCAGTCAGCTTCTGGGGATCAAGGAAGAGCTGACCGAGCAGGCAGAACTGGTAAGAGCCCAGATGGTGCCGACTGCTATCGGAAGCGAAGGACAGATCCTGGAGTGGAATGAGGAGTTTGAAGAGGTGGATCAGCACCACCGTCACCTTTCTCATCTTTATGAGCTGCATCCGGGACGTGGGATCACGGAGAAGACACCGGAACTTTATGAGGCAGCAAGGGCCAGTCTTTTAAGAAGAGGAGACGAAGGAACCGGCTGGAGTCTGGCATGGAAGATCCTCATGTGGGCCAGAATGAAAGATGGTGCTCATGTAGGTGAACTTCTGGAGCATATCCTTCATCTGGTGGAGCCGGATGAAGCGATGCAGGTGATGGGAGGCGGTGTTTATGCCAATCTGCTCTGTGCCCATCCGCCTTATCAGATCGATGGAAACTTTGGATATATAGCAGGGGTGGCAGAAGCTCTGCTCCAGAGTCATGCAGGTGTGATCCATATTCTTCCTGCACTTCCCAGGAAATGGGAAAAAGGTGAGGTAACAGGTCTGAAAGCCAGAGGAGATATCACCGTGGATATCAGCTGGGAAAACGGCAAAGCAGAAGCACAGCTTTATTCCGATACAGATAAAAACATTGTTGTCCGCATTGGAAAAGGAGAAAAGGCAGAGCTTGAACTGAAAGCAGGTATGCTTTATATCCTGGATGGAGAGATCAACGAAAAGATCATTTAAAATTGTACGCCTTACCTTCATTCCTTGTTGGTAAGGCGTTTTTTTTGTGTTTTTGGTCCATTGTAAACCTGAAAAAAACATGGTATCCTAAGCGTGTTCAAGAACAAAAGAAAGAGTGATTTTCATGAAGAAATTATGTATATTTGATCTGGATGGCACACTGGCCAGCACCCTGGAATCCATGGCAGTGGCAGCCAACCGGGTATTGAGAGAATTAGGACTTCCGGAGCAGCCTACGGAAGGTTTTAAGTATTTTGCCGGGGACGGGGCGAAGGAGCTCTGCCGGCGCTGCCTTCGGGCTGCCGGAGATACGGAATGTGCCAATTATGAAGAAATGTACCGGAAATACCGGGAATATTTCAGTGAGACCTGCATGTACAAAGTGGTTCCTTATCCGGGGATTCCGGAGCTTCTGGAAAAACTGAAAGCAGCAGGCATCCGGATCACGGTTCTTTCCAATAAACCACATGCCCAGGCAGTGGATGTAGTGGAGACACTTTTTGGAAAAGGCTATTTTGATGCGGTACAGGGACAGACAGACAGCGTTCCGAGAAAGCCTTCTCCTATCGGTGCCAACCGTCTGGCAGAGCTTTTTCAGGCAGAAAAAAAGGACTGCCTTTATATCGGAGATACAGCTACCGATATGGAGACCGGAAAAGCGGCGGAAATGGAAACGGCAGGTGTTCTTTGGGGCTTTCGTGACAGAAAAGAACTGGAAGAAAGCAAAGCCTGTCATATCGTAGAGAAACCGGAAGAACTCTTTTATCTTGCAGCAGAAAAGGAGAATAACGGATGATAAAACTCATTGCAAGTGACCTGGATGGAACGCTTCTTTTAAATCATGCCCAGTCTTTAAATCCCGGTACTGCAGAGCTGATCCATGAGCTGACCAAGCAGGGACGGATTTTCGCGGCAGCCAGCGGCCGGCAGTATCCGAATCTTTACCGTTTGTTCCATGGCGTGGAGGATGAGATCGCCTATATCTGTGAAAACGGTGCGCTGGTCATGTACCAGGGTCAGGTCATCGACAAGCATATCATTGACCGGGAACTGGGACAGAAGATCATGAAGATCATCCTGGAGCACGGAGATACGGAGCTTCTTCTTTCTGGAATGAATACCTGCTATGTACAGCCAAAGAATCCGGCTTATGCGGAGCATCTGATCCATGTGGTGAAAAATAATGTTACCGTGGTGGATGATATTTTTTCTGTGGAAGAACCTTATATCAAGATTTCTCTCTATGAAAAAGACGGCGCTCAGCATTACGAGGAATGGGTGGAACGTTTCAAAGGGCTGATGCGTGTCGTGACCTCCGGAATGGAGTGGCTGGACACGATCCAGGACGGCGTGGATAAAGGCTCGGCCATCCGGGCACTGGAAAAACAGTTCAACGTCAGACCGGAGGAAATCATGGCTTTTGGTGACAATTACAACGATCTGGAGATGCTCTCAGAAGTGAAAAACGGTGTGGCCATGGAGAATTCTCCCGAAGCGGTGAAGAAAATCTGTCCTTACCGTACCGCCCTTGTTGAGGATACTTTACGGGAGATCCTGGAGGGAAAATATGATTAAACTGATTGCTTCTGATATCGACGGAACTCTGGTGCCGGAGGGAACCACCAGCATCGATCCGGAATTCTATGAGATCATCCGGAAACTGAAGAAAAAAGGAATCCTTTTTGCAGGAGCCAGCGGCCGGCAGTACAGCAGTATGCGGGCGCTTCTGGATCCGGTTTTTGACGATATCATTTTCATTTCCGGAAACGGAACCAATATCATGCGAAAGGGCGAAAAACTCTACTCCATGGGAATGAACCAGGCAGATGTGGCGAAGCTGATCGCCTATATGCGGACACTTCCGGACTGTATTTTTACGGCATCTACTCTGGACGGGATCTATTATGAACAGCAGGACGAGGATTTTGAGCGGCTTCAGGTGGAAGGCTATCACAATCAGATCCATCTGGTAAAAGATGTGACGAAGGAGCCGGTGGAGATCCAGAAGCTGGCCCTTTACCGGAAAGCCGGTATCGCGGCGATCGGAGACGCTGTGGAGGCAAGGTGGAAGGATACCTTCCGGGTGTTCCAGGCAGGAGAGTGCTGGATCGATTTTGTGGATCCGGCGGCAGACAAGGGAAATGCACTGAAAGAACTTCAGAACATCCTGGGGATCAAAAAAGAAGAGACCATGGTTTTTGGTGACAATTTCAATGACATCGGCATGTTTCAGCAGGCAGGAGCGAGTTATGCCGTGGCCAGTGCCGCTGATGGCGTGAAAAAGGCCGCAAAATATGTGGCACCTTCTTATGAAGAAAATGGCGTTTTGGGAATTTTAAAGAAACTTGCAGAAGAGCAGGAATAATCCAGAAGAGAATCTGGATCAGATCAAACAGCCCGCAGGCTCATTCACAGAAATGTGAGTGATACCTGCGGGCTGTAAATGGTTGTGCAGCTGTTTCGGAATGATCGGAGGCCAATCTACGCCTGCCAGACAGAAGAGTCAGGACAGATATTATCCGAAATAGAAGAGGACGATATCTCTGGCAAGACCCAGCAGCAGAAGATGAACCGGATAAAACCAGTAGAAGAAATATTTCATTTTTAAGTTTCCTTTTTCTCCGTTATAAAGAAGAACGGGGACGAATGCCAGTGGTGCGGTGAGCTCATACTGCATGATGAGAGCACCGGCCAGACACTGGATCGGGCGGGCGTAACGCACCAGGAACAGGGTGCAGATAAGGAAAACCCCTCTGGCACCGTAGTCGGTCTTAAAGAGCCATCCCAGAGAAACACCGGCGGCCATGATGAGAAACTGCAGCCAGTCATTCCGGAAACGGTCAGCCAGTACCATGACCAGCATACCGAAAAACAGGGTGAAAAATACATTTTGCTTGTTCGGATAAAACCAGTGATTATAGATCGCATAGTCAAAAGGAATTTCGGAGATCAGTACAAAAATCCCAAGCCGCAGCAGATATTTCATTTTGTTGCGGGTATGCAGGAAACCCTCTACCAGAAGAAAACAGTAGATAGGAAAGGCGATACGCCCGATATAACGGATCAGGCGGTAGAGCAGGAGCATGTTCTGGTAAAGACCGGCATCTGCCCTGACGGCAGGAAGTCTTAAGACCGCCTGTCCCATGACAGTGGCTCCGAAATGGTCAATGAACATGGTGATGACGGCAATGAGTTTTAAAGAACTGGAAGTAAACACCCGGTACGGGGCAAGTTTTTCCATCATAGGTAAAAGTCCTCCTGGAAAATTCATGTTTGACGGGTCGGAGCAATAGTTCTGAAGAACAGGACGCATCTGACCGTCTGCCTATATTAGTATAGCAGACAAGTCTTTAAAAGAAAAGAGGTGGACGAAAAAACAGGACTTCCATTGAGGGAGTCCTGTTTTTTTAGAAATACTTGTACCTCTTTATTTTGCAAGGAGCAGCAGGATCTCGTTGCTTCTGGCGATGAACTTGGTCATTTCGTCCGGATTCAGCGGTTTGTGGCTTAAAAGAGCCAGATCATAGAGCTGTTCACAGAACATGGGAACATTCTCGGAGTCCTTGTGCTCAAAGATATACTGCACCAGTTTGTTGTTGGCGTTCAGGACCAGAGTCTCTGTACTTCCGAACATGGAGGGATCCATGCCTGCCATACCGTACATCTTCATCATATCCTGCATTCTGCGGCTTTCCTCAGAAAGAGTAACCATAGAAGAGATGTTCTCATTTTTCAGTTTCTCTACTTTGACTTCCAGTTTGTCTTTTCCAAGAGCTTTGCGGAAGAGTGCAGTCAGGGCATCGGTCTCATCCTTCAGTTCGTCGGCGGAAACTTCTTCCTTGAAGTCATTGGTCACATCTGCATCGATACGCTGGAAATGGATATTTTCCTTCTCTTTCTCACGCTCGATATGAGTGATGAAAGCAGAATCGATGTTGTGCTTCAGGATAACAGCATTCATACCCTGCTCACGGAACATGTTGATATACTGGCTCTGCTGGATCTCATCGGTCACATAGTAGATGGTAGTCTGCGGCTTCTTCTCATCCTCTTTTTTCTCAGCAGAATCAGCCGTTTCTTCTGTTTTTTCTTCTGCTTTTTCTTCCTCAGCCGGTTTTACGGATGCGATGTAATCCGGGAGAGTGAAGTACTTGCCGTCCAGATCCTTCAGAAGAGTGTAATCCAGGACTTTCTCACTGAATTTCTGCTCTTTGATGCAGCCGTATTTGATGAACGGGCTGATGTCATCCCAGTATTTCTCATAGTTTTCACGGTCGGTCTTGCACATGCCGGTGAGCTTGTCTGCAACCTTTTTGGTAATATAATCAGAAATCTTCTTAACAAAACCATCGTTCTGAAGTGCACTTCTGGAAACGTTCAGCGGCAGATCCGGGCAGTCGATCACACCTTTTAAGAGCATCAGGAATTCCGGGATGACTTCTTTGATGTTGTCAGCGATGAATACCTGGTTGTTGTAGAGCTTGATGGTTCCCTCGATGGAATCGTATTCGGTATTGATCTTCGGGAAGTAGAGGATACCTTTCAGGTTGAAGGGATAATCCATGTTCAGATGGATCCAGAACAGGGGCTCTTTGTAATCCATGAAGACCTTGCGGTAAAACTCTTTGTACTCTTCAGCGGTACATTCGTTGGGATGTTTGGTCCACAGCGGATGAATATCACTGATGGAAACCGGACGTTTGTTGATCTTTACCTGATCTTTGGCCGGAGAGATCTCAACGGTTTCTTTCTCACCGTTCTCGTTCTCTTTTTCCTCAGTTTTTGCGTCCTCGTGGATGTGTTCGACAACCACATCGTCGTCACGAAGCTCGCTCTCATCGATGGTCTCATACTCCTGAGGTGCATTTGCCTTGCTCAGAAAGATTTCAACAGGCATGAAGGAACAGTATTTTTCCAGAACCTCGCGCACGCGGTACTCATTGGCAAACTCTACGCTCTCTTCGTTGAGGAAAAGAGTGATCTCGGTACCAACGGTTGTCTTGTTTCCTTCACCGATGGAATACTCGGATCCGCCGTCGCACTCCCAGTGAACGGGTTTTGCACCTTCCTTGCAGGAAAGCGTATCAATGTATACATCATCGGCAACCATGAAAGCAGAATAGAAGCCCAGTCCGAAATGACCGATGATCTCATCGTTGTTTGCTTTGTCTTTGTATTTTTCCAGGAAGTCGGTAGCTCCGGAGAAAGCGATCTGTGTGATGTATTTCTCCACCTCATCCTCATCCATACCAAGACCGTTATCGATGAACTTCAGGGTTTTGGCATCCGGATCGCAGATGACTTCGATTTTTGCTTTGTAATCATCCGGGAAGGTATACTGACCCATTGCTTCCAGCTTTTTCAGTTTGGTAATGGCATCACAGCCGTTGGAAACCAGCTCACGGACAAAAATATCATGGTCAGAATAGAGCCATTTTTTTATGATCGGAAAAATATTTTCACTGTTAATGGATAAATTACCGGTTTTACTCATATGAAACACTCCTTTTTTTATCAATCGGCGGGCCGTTTTGTGCACCGATACAGTTCCGGCCCCTGCTGTTTCTCAGTGTAATACCATTCCCGTGAAAAGTCAAGAGAAAATTAGCACTCAAACGAGGTGAGTGCTAACAAGTTTATATAAAGAATATAAATTTTTTATAAAGTCGTAAAAGGAATCCCGTGTTTACGGAAAAATACGGCTGCCAGTTCATCCCAGAGCTGGGAAAGCGTCTGATCCAGAGTGAAGGTTTTCAACGAAACACCGGTGGTGACGGTAAGCTTCTGACCATCGTAGAGAACGTTAAAAAAGAGACCTCCGATCTCTTCCGGCCGGAGTGCGAGATGGTTCTGCAGGATCAGTTTTTCTACATTTTTCGGGGCAAGGGCGAAGACGATCTTCATGGCCAGAGGTGTCTTCTTTCCTTTAATAAGAGAGAGCGCGAAAGGACGCAGCTGTTCCCAGAAGGAGTAGGTACAGAGCTCTGCCGTTTCCTGTTCCTCTTCATCATAGGAAAAATAGTCCTTATGTAAATGTCCATCAATAAAAAAGGTATTAAAGGTCGTAATAGAAGCCTCCGCCAGAAGAAACCGGTCGAAGGTAGTAGATAAGAGAAGATGGGACATGAAACCTTTCACATCCTGGATCTGAAATGCACGCATGGATAAAACCTCCGGAAAAATCATTTCCTATATCATAGCCCGAATCAGGAAATTTGACAATGAAAAAGTTTTTTTGAAAAAACTCTTTTCAAACAGACAGGGATATGCTATGATGAGGTAGTATTAAAAACTATGTTTCGTGATAGTTCAGAACATAATAATCCGCATTTGGAGGAATGATATATGAGTTTCAGAGTAGTGATTGACAGCTGTGGTGAGCTGACAGATGAGATGAAAGCAAGTGGCTGTTTTAAGACAGCGTCTCTTATGTTACAGGTGGATGATCATAATATTATAGATGATGAATCCTTTGACCAGGCAGATTTCCTGAGGAGAGTGGCAGCCAGCCCGAACTGTCCCAAATCTTCCTGTCCTTCACCGGAGGCTTACCGGTCCGCTTTTGACTGTGATGCAGATCATATTTTTGCAGTTACCTTATCAGCGAAGCTCAGCGGTTCCTATAACAGTGCCGTTCTGGGGATGAATCTTCTGAAAGAGGAAAAACCGGACGCAAAGATTTATGTATTTGATTCCCGTTCTGCATCCATCGGTGAGACTCTGATCGGTCTTAAAATCCAGGAATGTGAGGAACAGGGACTTTCTTTTGAAGAAATCATTGAGAAAGTGGAGGCTTATATCGACAGTCAGATGACCTGGTTTGTTCTGGAAAACCTGGAAACATTAAGGAAAAACGGCCGCTTAAGCAAAGTAAAGGCCTTTGTGGCAACCGCACTCAGGATCAAACCGGTGATGGTATCCACTCCGGAAGGAGAGATCGCACAGCTGGATCAGGCCAGAGGAATGAACAAGGCACTGGTACGTATGGTAGACAGCATTGTGGAGAAAGTCAGCAATCCGGAGCAGACGCTCATTGCCATTTCTCACTGCAACTGCCCGGAACGTGCCCAGATGGTAAAAGAAACCCTGATAAACCGGCTTCATCCAAAGGGTGTACTTGTCCTGGACACCGCAGGAGTCAGCAGTATGTATGCCAATGATGGCGGAATTATTGTAGTGGCTTGATTTTTATGCAAAAAGTACATGCATTTTTCACAAATCTATTGTATAATAGGGAAAATGGCTGTGACGGAGAACGGCACTGCCAGGAAAGACTTTACAAGGAGTGGAAAAAATGAGCCAGGCAAAAGTAGACAAGTATAAGGAGCAGAAAAAGAACCGCGACAAGATCATGAAGCGTGAGAAGAGGGAGCGTATCATTGCGGAAGTGATCGTCTGTGTGGTTGTAGTTGCTCTTATTGCATGGGCAGGTTATTCTTTTTACCAGAATCACAAGCCGACGGTAGTGAATACGTATTCCGTAGACAGCACAGCACTGGATGACTACATGTCAGAGATGAATGCAGAAACAGAGGCCGCAGAGACCGAGAACGGCACAGAGGCTGCAGAGTCCGAGGCTGAGAGCGAAACAGAGGCTGCATCTGAAGAAGCAACAGAGAC
>CAKRQP010000087.1:0-10039 GCA_934393555.1 uncultured Lachnospiraceae bacterium | reverse complement strand
GACAGCATGACCTACGCTGAGAAAGATATGTGCTCTACTCTGGGAATCGACATCCCGAGTGACACTCTGAAAAAACGTGTAGAGGCTGGTACAAGCATTGACCTTGGAACTGGTATCAATGCAATCCAGATGGGTCTTCCGACTACTCCGAAGAACATCGTTCGTATCGACAGCAACTGTGAAGAGATCACAATGAGTGCAATCCCGAGCCTGGTACAGGCTGCTTCTGATGAAGAGTTTGAGGCTGCAAAAGCAGATCTTATCGCTCAGCTGAAGGATGCAGGCGCAGAGGAATCCGTTGAATGGTGGACCAATGCATGGACAGAGGCGAAAACTACCATTGAGGGACTGACCAAATAAGACATAAAAAATTTATTCAGGCGCTGCTGCATGTGAGTAGAAATCCTGCAGCAGCGCCTGCTGTGTAAAAAAGAGAAAGGAGAGGAACAGATGGCAAAATCAAAAACTGCTGCAGTGGCTCCTGCGAGAAAACCGAAAAAGCAGTATAAATTATTATTTATGGTACTGCCTTTTATGGTGCTCGTTCTGCTGTTCAACTACGTTCCTATTTTCGGATGGATTTATTCCGTATTTGACTATGTTCCGGGTGTGCCGATCCTGGAGTGTGACTTTATGGGGCTGGATTACTTCAAGATGATCATAAAGGATGCCAACGTCATAAGGGCTCTGAAAAACACCTTCATTTTTGCAGGAATCAGCATTATCCTGACTCCGCTTCCGATGATCTTTGCTATTCTGCTGAATGAGATCAAGAGCGGTCCGGTAAGAAAGTTCGTGCAGACGTTTACCACTCTTCCGAACTTCATCAGCTGGGTTATCATTTTCTCCCTGGCGTTCTCTCTGTTTTCCACAGACGGCCTTATGACCAGCGTGATCACAAAGATCACCGGTGCAGAGCAGGCACAGTCTGTTTTAAGCTCCAAAGGCTCTGTTTACTGGTTCCAGACGTTTCTGGCCCAGTGGAAGACCCTGGGATGGAACTCCATCATCTATCTGGCTGCCATCGCCGGTATCGACCAGCAGCAGTATGAGGCCGCAAAGGTGGACGGAGCCGGATATTTCCGCTGTGCATGGCACGTTACCGTACCGGCTATGATGGAGACATATGTGGTACTGTTTATCCTGAATGTCGGTAACTTCCTGAATACCGGATACGAGCAGTACATGCTGTTCAAAAACGCTGTTACCGCTCCGGCCATCGAGGTACTTGACCTCTATGTATACCGGATCGGTCTGGAGAATATGGACTATTCCTACGGTGTGGCCATCAGTATTGTGAAATCCATCGTCAGTGTCGCCTTAGTCGTAATCGCAAACATGGTAGCAAAGAAGATCCGTGGAAATACGGTGATCTAGGAGGGATAGCATGAAAAAGAAAAATAAAATCCAGACTTCAACGTCCCGGAAAGTTTTTATGGTGTGTGACTATGCCCTGTTGTTTCTGATCACACTTATCTGCATTTACCCGTTCTGGTATATCATCATTTATACCTTCAGCGAGGGCGGCCAGGTGGATGTAAATCCACCGGTATTTCTTCCCAGAGGCTTTACACTTTCCAATTATAAAGATATTTTTGAACTGAATGGTTTTTTCCATGCGGTTCTGATATCAGTATTAAGAACGGTCATCGGAACCGTGGCTTCCGTGCTGTCCTGTTCTTTCCTGGGATATCTTTTTACAAAAGAGGAAATGCCTTTCCGGAAATTCCTGTATCGTTTCCTGATCCTTACGATGTATATCAGCGGTGGTATGATCGCAACTTACATTGTTATGAAGTCTTATGGTCTTCTGAATAATTTCTGGGTATACATTCTGCCCTTGATGATTTCTGCTTACAACATCGTTCTGATCAAGACCTTCGTGGAGCAGCTTCCGGCTTCTCTGGAGGAATCCGCAAGGCTGGATGGAGCCGGATATCTGACCGTATTTACAAAACTGATCCTGCCTCTTTCCAAACCGATCATTGCGACGGTAGCCGTTTTCGTGGCAGTGGGACAGTGGAACTCCTGGTTCGACAACCATATTTACACCAGAGGAAATGAGTCATTGACCACACTTCAATATCTGCTTTATAATTACCTTAATGAGGCGCAGAGGCTGGCCGATCAGATTAAAAATACGACAAATGCAGCAGGAATGAGCCAGCTGGTATCGAATTCTATTTCTCCAAAGGGAATTCGGATGACCATCACGGTTCTGGCATCTCTGCCGATCTTCATGGTTTACCCCTTCATGCAGAAATACTTTGTAAAGGGTATTATGGTAGGCGCTGTAAAGGGTTGATTCCTGCAAGCGAAAACGTATAATTTAAGGAGGAGCAACAACAATGGTGAAGTTTTTAAAGGAGGCGGCGCAGGTAAAGCCGTCCAAGAAGCAGCTGGACTGGTTTGAAATGGAGTCATATGCATTCATCCATTTCGGTCCGAATACATTTACAGACAGAGAATGGGGACAGGGAAATGAGCCGGAATCCATTTTCAATCCCACCAGACTGAACTGTGATCAGTGGGTGGAAGCCATCAAGGCAGCAGGAATGAAGGGAATGGTACTGACGGCAAAGCATCATGACGGTTTTTGTCTGTGGCCGTCCAAATATACAGAGCATTCCGTAAAAAACAGCCCCTTCAAGGGTGACGTCGTAAAAGAGGCAGCAGAGGCCTGCCGCCGGGGCGGAATTAAATTTGGTTTCTACCTTTCTCCCTGGGACAGAAATTCCAAGTATTACGGAACACCGGAATACAACGATTATTTCTGTAATCAGCTGACGGAACTTCTGACCGGATACGGAGATATCTTCTATGTATGGTTTGACAATGCCTGCGGCGAAGGTCCGAACGGAAAGAAGCAGGTATATGATTTTCCGAGATATATCGAGCTGATCCACAAATATCAGCCGAATGCAGTGATCTTCAATGACTATGGACCGGATATCCGCTGGTGCGGAAATGAGGCAGGTGTTGCCCGTCATGCGGAGTGGTCCGTTATCCCCTCTGAACTCTGTTTCTACAGCGATGTTCAGACCGGTCCGGGGCCCATGGCAGAGGAGGGAAGCCTTTCCTATCTCTACAATACGGAGCAGGAGCTCGGAACCATGCCGAATATCCTGTATTCCAAGGGCCTGACCTATACTCCGGCAGAGATCAATATGTCGATCCGTCCGGGCTGGTTCTGGCATAAAAATGAAGATCCGCATTCTCTGGAACGTCTGTACCATACATACCTGACCAGTGTAGGAGCAAACTCCTGTATGCATCTGAACCTGCCGCCGACCACGGAGGGACTGATCGATGAGCGTGATGTGGCAAGGCTGAAGGAGCTGGGCGAGCTGATCCGGAAGGAGTTTGGAAAAGAGCTTCCGGCAACGATCGAGAAAAAAGCAGACGAGCCCAAGACGCAGCCGGTTTACACCATCACGCTGGATTGTCCGGCTAAAGAACTCAAATATGTGGTTCTCAAAGAGGATATTGAAAAAGGACAGAGAATTGAGAGCTTCCGCATCGTTGCAGAGTTCCAGAGCGGCAGCCAGTACCCGCTTTACCAGGGTACCTGCATCGGGCACAAAAAGATCTGCCAGGTACAGGATCCCTTCGCTCTCCAGAATCCGCTGATCAATGATTCTGATGAGACGATCTCCAGGCTGAAGGTACAGGTGACTGCGGCAAGAGATGAGGCATTTATCAAAGAGATTAAGGTTTATTAAGTAAAAAATTTCCCCCGCTAAATGGCGGGGGATTTCTTTATCTGGGCCTTGTAGCCGAGGCCTCGGATAGTGACGATGGAGAAGTCTTCTGCGCCTCGGAAGCGTTTCCGAAGGCGGTTGATATGAACACTGACAGTAGCCGGAGTGGATTCGGAAGCGGGTCCCCAGATGTCTTCCATGAGCTGCAGGCGGGTAAACACCTGATTTGGATAGGAGAGAAGCTTGTAAAGCAGACAGAATTCTTTCTGTGGAAGGATCTGCTCCCGGTCATTTGCGGTGACAGAGAAGGTGTCATAATCCAAGACGGTATTTCCAATAGCAAGCTGGTGCTCAGAGACGATTTTTGCACGGCGGAGAAGGGCTTTGATCCGGAGGGTGAGTTCTTCTGGATCAAAAGGTTTGGTAACATAGTCGTCTACACCGGCGAGAAAGCCTTTTTTGATGTCGGCAGGCTGTTTTCTGGAAGAGAGCATGAGGATGGGGAGGTCATTTTTACAGTCCCGAAGGAGTCTGGTAAGGGAGAGACCATCTGTGCCGGGAAGGGCTGCTTCCAGCAGCATCAGATCAATGCGGCATCTTTCGAGGGTATGGAGCGCTTCTTTGGCCGTATCCGCGAAAAAGGGCCGGTAGCCGGAATCTGTGAGGAGCAGAGAGAGCCCTCTTTTTAAATTTTTATCATCATCAACGATCAGGATCTGGAACATGGGGCCTCCTTGAAAAGATCATTACGGAATGCAGGATGCGGAACAGGTGCAATAACAATATCTTACCATAGTGTGGAAGTCTGGTCAAAAATATCACAGAAATTCACACTTTTTTTAGATTCGGGCCTGTGAAGTTTAAATTCTGTTTAACTAAAAAACGTAAGATAGAAACCATATATGTTTTCGAGGAGGATAGCATGGAAAAGCGGTACGAATCAGATATGACCCGGAAGGAAAAAAGACAGAATGAGCTGAAAAAGCTGAAGAGCATGACTTTCAAACAGAAAGCCGCATATATCTGGGAATATTATAAGGGTGTGTTTGCGGGGATCATCATTGCCTGTGTGATCATTTCCATTGGTGTGCAGATGTTTCAGAATTCACAGTTGAAGTCTCTGCTCTCTATTGCGGTGGTGGATTCCAATTATAATCATGACGAACAGGTGGAAGCTTTGCAGAATGATTTTCTGGCTTATGCAGGTACCGGGGACAAGCATGAAGTGGTGGATGTGGACACCTCTCTTCTTTCCGGTGATGATTATAATGCAGTGGTAAAAATGACCGTGGTTATGGGAGCCGGAACAGCAGATATGATGTTCTGCGGAGAAGAAACTTATAAGAAATACAAGCAGCAGGAGGCTTTTCTGAGCTGGAAGGAAGTCCTGGGTGATGATTATTCCAAATATGAGGAATACATGACCGATGATGGCAGACTGGATCTGGAGAAATGTCCAAACTGGGAGAAATACAATATGGTTTATTACAGCCCGGTCTATGCAGTGGTGATGTCCAGCAGTAAGAACCTGGAAAACTGTATCAAGTTTCTGGAGATGATGGTTCAGTAAGAAACGGTCAGGGGTGTAAGCTGACTGACAGAAAATGTATCGGATAAAAACGGCATCCGCAAAGTATGAAAACTTTGCGGATGCCGTTTTTTATATAGAAAATGCAAAAATAAAATTGATAAAAACACAGAAACAGAGTGACAAAACAGGAAAGATGTGATATGATGCAATCGAATAAACCGTAGAGGAATGTATCAGGGAAGGTGTACTCAGAGATTTTCTGCAGGCAAACAGAGCGGAGGTAAAAAAGATGTGTCTTTGCGAGTATGATGAAGAGCAGCAGAGAAAGTGGGATCGGGAAGAAGGAAGAGAAGAAGGCAGAGAAGAAGAAAAACGTATTATGGCAGAACGTCTTCTGGAGCAGAAACTTCTTCCGGAAGAAAAAATCATGGAGATAGTTGGGTTCACTGTGGAAGAATGGAAGGAAGTGAAAGAAGAGCTGGAAAAGAAAAAGAACCATGTCGAGTGATAAGTGAGAACGGCATCCGCAGGAAATAAAGATCCTGTGGGTGCCGTTTCTGTTATTTCTGGATGTAGGGCGGGTCGGCGGGGTAGCCGCTGCCGGCCTTCTGCATGGCACGCTGGACGGCGTCTTTGGCGTCTTTCCAGTCGGCGTCTTTGAACTGGTAGTCGAATTTCTTCTGGAACCATTCCACATCACCGGTGATCCGTTCAAGGTTCTGGATCATCTGCGGGAAGAGGATTTCCCGAAGCCGGGCCTGGTCTTTTTCGTTCAAGTAGCGTTCAGCACCGGAGAGCAGGTCTCCGAAATGAGGCAGGCAGAAGCCTTTGCCGTTTTTCAGAAGCTCCATGAATTCATCTTCATTCCGCTTGAAGAGCTCAAAAAAGGTGGCAAGGTAACGCTCGTAGGTGGTCTCAATCTGCTCACAGATATAGCAGCTCTTGTTCTGCATCCGGATCCAGGCGCTGACGTTGTTTGTTTTCGCTTCCGGATCGGGAGCGGATTTTTTCAGACGACCAAGAAGAGAAGGTTTCTCACCGGTGGTATAATGATCCATCTGTTCCTTAAGATCTTTTGTGAGCTTTTTCAGGTGCGTTTCCAGGATCAGGGCACTGCCCAGACGGTTGCCATAGAGAAACATTTTCTGGTAATGATCTTTGCAGAAGCCTGCTTTATCGGTCTGGAAGCGGATATCGTCCTCCATATAGGAAGCACCGGATCCAAGGGTGAAATCGATGGCGTGCTGCTCCAGAGAGCGTTGGATGAAGCAGAATGGGCACTCGTCCTTTTCACGGAAAGCGTCCATGAGAGGGATGGTGTAAAGCTGTTCTTTCATATGTGTAAACCTCCAGGTCTGATAGATAGGATTCTGAAGAAATTATAACACAGAGAAGGGAGCCGGGGCAAATAAAGGTGAATAGACAAAAATAAAACAATAGATTGCATAGTCAAAAAGTGCATGTTATACTGATTTTACGGAAAGTCAGAATACCAAAAGGCGGCCTGCCCTCTTCGGAGGGATAACCCTCCAGACGAGAGAAAGGAGGGATACCAATGTATGTTACATATTCGGATTTAATTCAGATAGGTATATTCATTGTTGCTCTCATAGGATTGTGTCACACAATTTTTGGGAGAAAAAAATAGCCGCCCACTACTGCAATAGTGAACGGCTGATAAATAAAACAGCTTTTTAAACTATTAAGGGTAGGCCGTGTGTTTCTGGCTTTCCCTTCTTTATGTTTACTATAGCACATCTGGCAGTTGGCAGCAAGTAAAAATTTGTAATTGTGGACAGTTACTATAAAATAAATCAGGGCGCCGCCCGGCCATTTCTGGCCGGGAGCGCCCTGGTGTACTGAGTTACTGGACAATTGTGGCAAAGGAAAGTTTTAAATACTGGCCTTTCTTTAAGGTAATCGTGGTGGTTCCTGTGAAACTCTCAATGTCATAATCCACATTGGGTTTGGAACTGTTATAAATGTAATAGAATCCTGTATCAGAAACCCCACTGGATTTCAGCGTATAAGTTCCGGCCGGAATATGGAAACCGACTTTGAACATGCCTTCTTTTTTGGTGGAGGCAAGCTTTTTGCTCTGGCTGATGGGAACGGCAGTGAGTCCTTTGTAGCTGACGGAGGTTCCTTTGCTGAGGGTGATAATCGCACTGTCACCATAGGTATCTTGGTCGTAGAAACTCTTGGTTTTGCCATTCTTATAGATTACGATTTCTGTATCATAGGAACGGGTGGGTTTCATGTAATACTCTCCTGCGGGGATATCCACGCCTACCACATATTTTTTGTTCAGGCCAGGTGCTTTGTAAGTAGCCGTCTTGGAAGGAGTTGTGGTTGAGGTGTTCTTTTTCCACCATGCGTAGAAGGTCTTGTTGCCAGTGGTGCCTTTCTTGATCTGAGTTACCTTTTTAAACTTGGAAGCACTGGTGCTCCAGCCTCTGAAGGTGTAGCCGGTACGCTTCGGTGTGGGAAGCTTGAAGGTCTTGGTGATCATCTGGTAGGTTTTCTTATACTTACCGGATAATTTACCCTTCTGTGTCTTGTACGTGATCTTGTAGGTAGTGTATTTCCAGTGAGCGTACAGAGTGAGGTTGGACTTTCTGGTAAATTTGGTCTTTGCGGTTACTTTGGTGCCTTTTGTCTTGGCAGTATACCAGCCAAGGAAGGTGTAGCCTTTTCGTGAGGTCTTGGGAAGAGCCCCGTAAACCTGCCCGGTTTTCAGCTTTTTGGTGGAAGCAACTTTCTTTCCGCCGTTGGCATTGAAGGAAACCTTGTAGGTCGTGCCGGTGGACGGAGTCGGGGTGGGCGTTGGTGTGGTGGAGGTCTTTTCCCATTGAGCGATAGCCCAGAAGCCACTGAATTTATTACCGGCGAAAGTAGAACGAACATGATAACTGCTGGTAGAAATGGTGGTCTTCCAATGGAAAATGTCGCTTGAAGTCAGTAGAGAGTCACTGCCCTCCAGACGCCAGCCTTTGAAAGTGTAGCCTGTGCGTATCGGAATTGGGAGAGGGTAAAAGGTATCTCCATCTGAGAGCGTCAGTGTTCCCGTATAAATATTGGCCCCGGTCATATAGGACGGATCAGCAAATCCAATGTGGAATTGCTGTTTCCCAGACTGGACCTGGATCTTGGAACTCTGAACCTGGTCAATGGCGAAGTAATCCGTGAAATCACTACTCAGTTTAAAACAGTAACCAGAAGCCAGAGTGGAGAGAATATCCAGGCTGGAACTGTCTGTGCGCAAATGGATCTTCGCTTTTTCGGTGGAATCTGCAGGATAGAAAGTACCACCAGAAATCTTCAGAGGAGATACAGAAGCTGTGGAAGAAGCGACACAATAAAGAGCACCGGTAAAAGTACCTCCCTTAATGGCGAGGGTGGAGTTTTCATCCATGGAAACAGAAGTGCTTCCGGTTGATTTGAAGGTGCCGTTTTCTATAGTTACAGTATTACGTCCGGTTTTATAGCTTGCAATACTCAGAGCCTTATTATCCGTAGAAGAAAAAGTACCGTTTTTTATCAGAACGGTGCTGTCACCTGTTCCGGAAAGGTCAAGACCGTTTTTAAAATTACCACCGGAAATGGTGATCGATTTATTATTTTCTGTGGAATCTCCCTTGCCGAACCACACAGGATTGCTGAAGGTGGCCTTATCGATGGAAAGTTTGTCATTATGGTAGATTAACACAGAACCGTTAAAGGATCCGCCGCGGATCGTAATTTCAGAGAGTCCGGCTACATCCAAGGCTGCACCAGCTTCTACTTTTCCAAATTTTGAATCGGTGGTATTGCCGTTGAAAGTACCGCCATTGATCGTAAGAAACGTCTGGCGGTTTCCATGTTGAGCCTCAAAGCCACTGGATATATCATCCGTATATCCGTCCGTCATGTAACTGTTATAAACATAAACAGAACCAATGGCAACAGCTGCATCAATGGTGCCGCCATTTACGGTAGTATTGGAACCGTAGCCAATGGAAATTCCATGGCCCTTTGAAGTTTTGATGGTACCGCCATTCATGGTAAAATTGGATACGCTAACAGCACAGCCCTCATTGTAAAGAATTTTATCAGTGGCATCAATGGTACCGCCATTCATAATAACATTGCCTTTACCAGCTTTAAAAGAATTACTGTTTTCGCCGATAAAGTGAACTGTGCCGCTGTTGATAATCAGAGTTCCACCATCCTCGGAATCATATCCCAACCAGATACTGTCGATGGTTCCGGATTCCAGAGTGATAGTAGAACCTCCGTGAATCTGCAGTTCACCGATGGAACCGGTTCCTATTGAGTCTTTAATAGTGACCGTATTTGACGGAAAATCATAAGCATTAATGGTACTGAAGGTCCGACCTTTAAGGTCATAAACATAACCGTCCGCTGCAGCAGAACGAATCGCAAACCCTTCTCCGAAGATCAGCGCAGAGAGGGCGAAGAAGCATACCAGCAAAAATGCCGGAAGATGCTTACAAAGTGTGAGTTTTTTTGCATTTTTCATAACTGATTTCCCCTTTCTTTTTTGTGTGAAATTTAAAAATATTTTCTCTTTTTTCCAGATCCCTTCCTTCTTTTTGTTAAAACATCAGTTCATAGTCTGTAGAAGAAACTACTGTTTTTAGTTTATCATGGATTTTATGAAGTAACAACTAAAAACAGGGAAAAATGTAACTATTCAGAGCCAGGCAGATTTTCTGTAAAAAGTGTAGGTATGCTTGCATGAACGAACACTTTTGACTGGAAATCTAACTGGTTGCGCAGGGGGAAAAATCGGGTTATACTCATA
>CAKRQP010000086.1:0-10240 GCA_934393555.1 uncultured Lachnospiraceae bacterium | reverse complement strand
AGGTCAGAGGTGGAAGCACAGCAATGTGTGGAGCTGACTGATACTAATAGGTCGAAGGCTTAACCAAGCCAAAAGCACCTGACGACTGGTAAGTCGAAGACGAAGACAGAGTCTGGTGTGAAAGAAAGGCAGTCTGGGTAGAAAGATTCGGATGGAAGAAATAAATTTCTGTGTGTGGTTTTGAAGGTATATGAGATGAGAGCCAGGAGCAAATGCTTCTGGTTTTTTTTGGCAGGAAATTTTATTGGAATTGCGATGTTGCTTAAAGAACCCGTCATTAGATAGCAAAATGGCTTTTCACTTAAGCCGATATATTCCTTTTCCCTTTTTTTCTATGATTTGTCTTTCGGTTAATGACTTTAACAGTCTTTGCAACTGCCGCCTGCTGCATCGAAGTTGAATGACGGTCGCCTCAACTCCCTGAAATTGATGGTCAGGACAATCATATTTTAAGAAGTGAAGCAATTTTTCTTCAAGGTTTGAGAAAGATGCCTCTGATTCGGTAAACAACGCCATTTTATGCCCTACGGAGCGCAAAAGAAAACGCAGGAAAGTATTATCATTCAATAGTATATTTTTAAAATCGTATAGCGGTAATTCTATGCACATTACTTTTTTTGTGGCTTCCACAAGAAAGGGCAAAGATGTTTCTCCGCAAAATTCCATATCTCCTAATAAAGTAAAATCATTGAGAAGGCAAAGAGGATAGCGACTTCCATCTCCGCGTATAGAATAAATCTGAACGGCTCCAGATACAAGAAATTGGAGGTGATTGGAAAAATCGCGGTTATAATTCAAAATCTCACCACGTTCATATTGGTAAAGTCGGAACGTAAGATTTTTGGTATCAAAAATTTCATTTATGTGGTAGAGATTTATGTAGCGCTCTAATATTTTTTCGTCATGAACTTGTTCCATAAGTGCCCCCGCAGAAAATATTTATTTTATTGTGCCATATGTCACAACAAAAATCAAGCCGATCTGCTAAGCTTGTTAAGTAAGAAAGAGAGGTTATGATGTTGGAAAATGAATTATTTGAACAGGCACCAGTTCACAAGGCATATTTTAAATTTGCACTTCCGGTTGTATTTAGTATGGTAGTTTCACTGGTCTATAACATGGTCGATACTTATTTTATTGCGCAGACTGGTAATACAAATCTGGTAGCAGGTGTTTCTCTGGGAGCACCGATTTTTACTTTGATGATCGCTCTCGGTGATATTTTTGGCCTAGGTGGAAGCTCTGTTATTTCCCGGTTATTTGGACAGAAACGGGATGAAGACGGAAAAAGGCTCAGTGTATTTTGTTTCTATGCTGCCCTTCTCTGCGGGATTATAATAGCCATATTGCTGCTGCTGCTTCGGACTCCGATTTTGTACTTGCTAGGGGCCGATACAGAAACATTCGCTTATGCTTCACAGTATTTTACTGTTATTGTGCTTGGTGCTCCATTTATCATTGTGTCCTATACGCCAGCGAATCTTCTTCGGACAGAAGGATTTGCAACAGCCTCTATGACAGGAACCATAATAGGAGCGATTGTTAATATGATCCTTGATCCGCTTTTCATTTCTGTGTTGAAATTAGGGGCAGCTGGTGCAGCAATTGCAACAGTAATTGGTAATATAGGTGCGGATTTGTTTTTCGTGTGGTTTTTGCTGGCAAGGAGCAAACGATTGTCGATTAAACCGGCAAAGTTTCATATTCAATCAGACGAGATACGACAGATTTTTGCAATCGGAATTCCTGCATCCATTACAAATCTTATGCAGAGTTTTGGAATGGCACTGACAAATCGATTTTTGCTTCCATACGGAAATGATAAAGTGGCAGCTATGGGAATTGTAATGAAAATCAATCTGATTGCTGTTTTGATTATGGTAGGCTTTGCTTTTGGAGCACAGCCACTCATCGGGTATAATTACGGAGCAAAGAACCATTCCAGATTGAAAGAGATTCTGCGTTTTTGCTATGCTTTTGAATGTGGTATTGCCCTTGTACTGGCGGTCCTTCTTTCTACTCTGGCGCCCGGATTGGTGGGACTGTTCATGCAGGATGCTTCTATTGTCGCGATTGGAGTTCCTATGCTCCGTATGCAGTTGCTTGGAATGGTATTCATAGCGATTATACTGGTGACGACCTGTACATTTCAGTCAGAGGGAAAAGCCGGTGGTGCATTTCTTTTATCGGTCAGCAGACAGGGAGTAGTATTTGCCGTTGTGATTATGCTTGCTTTAAGCGTATTTGGTTATAGGGGGGTCTTGATGGCACAGGCTATTTCTGATTTTCTTACTGCAATATTGGCGGTCTGCCTGTTTTATAAGCTTGTCCATAAAGAAGATCTTTTGACTTCAACATCATATAATTAGAGGAAAGAGGAAGAACAGTTTGTTTTGATGGAAGTGATTTTCGTCAAGGCAGACTGTTTTTTGCTGCCTGTATTCATGCGTGCAAATTTTGTGATGAGAAAATAGGTCAAGAATAGAGAAGTCTTGCCAGATATTTTATTTTCGTGTATAATTACTTCCGGTAAGCTTGAAACTAATCCTAAAGGAGGAGTTTTATTATGAAGATTTTATTTTTTGGCACAAAAAGTTATGACCGTGAGTTCTTTGATAAAGGACTCAAAGAAGAAAAATATAAGGATATAGATATCCATTATATTGAGCCGAACCTGACACCCGAGACTGCTGAACTTGCTCATGGATATGACGCCGTGTGTGCTTTTGTAAATATGGATCTTGGTAAGGAAACGGTGGATATTCTCCATGAAATGGGAGTAAAGCTGATTCTCATGCGCTGTGCAGGTTATAACAATGTGGACGTAGACGAGGCGAAAAAATGGGGTATAACAGTAATGCGTGTGCCTAGCTATTCACCGGAAGCAGTTGCTGAGCATGCCATGGCCCTGGCTCTGACAGCCAATCGCCATACACACAAAGCATATATCCGGGGGCGTGAAAATGACTTCAGCCTGAGTGGTCTGCTGGGAGTCAACCTTTTCCATAAAACGGCCGGCATTGTGGGAACCGGACGGATCGGTGCTGCTATGGCCCGGATCTGCCATGGTTTTGGAATGAAAGTATTGGCTACGGATGTTTATCATAACCCGTCCCTGGATTTTGTGGAGTATGTGGATTTTGACACCCTGCTTCATGAGTCAGATCTGATTTCTCTTCACTGCCCCATGACAGAAGAGAACCATCATATGATCAATCTGGAGAGCATCGCGAAGATGAAGGATGGTGTGATTCTAGTGAACACCTCCCGCGGCGGCCTGATTAAGACTGACGATCTGATCCAGGGAATCCGTGATGGAAAATTCTTTGCGGTAGGTTTGGACGTCTATGAAGAAGAGACAGGTTTTGTCTATGAAGATATGTCCGATCAGATCCTCGACCGTTCTACCATGGCAAGACTGCTTTCCTTCCCGAATGTCATGGTAACTTCTCATCAGGGCTTTTTCACAAAAGAGGCACTGGAGGCTATCAGCCATACGACACTGGAGAATGTGATCACTTTCACAGAAGGAAAAGAGAGTCTGAACACCTTATAAGCAGGCAGAATCAAGAAAGACTGTTTGCTTCAAATGTGATGTTTCAAAAGACAGAAAACACCCCGGCGTATCCAGGGAGAATGCAGGATATGCAGGGGTGTTTTTGAACGCATAATCAAGCATTCCACCGCTTCAAGTATGCGGAGCGGCTGCATTTCATGAGCAAATGGCGAAAGCGGATTACGAATGTCGCTTTACTAAAAAATCAAGGAGGATGATTATGGAAACGATGAAAATGGGAATTCTTGGATCTGGAGGTATTGCCCATACGATGGCCAATACAGTAAAAGAAATGAAAGATGTAGAGCTTTATGCGGTGGGATCCAGAACTTTGGAAAATGCAGAGAAATTTGCAGAAGAGTTCGGAATTCCAAAAGCTTATGGTTCTTATGAGGAACTGGCGGCAGATCCGGAAGTTGATCTGGTCTATGTGGCAACGCCTCATTCACATCATTATCCCCACGTAAAGCTGCTTCTGGAGCATGGAAAGCATGTGCTTTGTGAGAAGGCATTTACTGTAAATGCAAATCAGGCAAGAGAACTCTTTCAGCTGGCAGAAGAAAAAAATCTGCTCCTGACAGAGGCTATCTGGACCCGTTATATCCCCATTCAGAAGACTTTGAATGAAGTGGTAAACAGTGGTGTGATCGGAAAAGTATATTCTCTGACGGCAAATCTCTGCTATCTTATCAGCGGTGTTGAGCGCTTGAAAAAGCCGGAACTGGCAGGTGGTGCTCTTCTGGATGTAGGTGTTTATCCGCTGAATTTTGCCTGTATGATCGATCAGACACCAGTGGTAAAAATCTCCTCTGATGCGACAATGAATGAGTATGGTGTGGACAGTTCAAACAGTATCACACTCACATTTGAGGATGGAGCCACTGCGATCCTTCACAGCTCTACGATGGTGCTTTCCGACCGGAGAGGAATGATCTATGGTGACCGGGGATACATAGAAGTGGAAAATATCAACAACTGTCAGGGCTTCAAAGTATATGATACCAATTACCAGCTGGTAAAAGAATATCCGGTTCCGCCTCAGATCAGCGGCTATGAGTATGAAGTGGAAGCCTGTAAAAAGGCCATTGAAGAAGGCAGGAGTGAATGTCCTGAGATGCCGCATAAAGAGAGTATCCGTATGCTGGAGATCATGGATACCATCCGAAAGGAGTGGGGATTGAAATATCCCATGGAATGATATGGATGGTGAAAAATTTCGACAGGGGCTGAAACATGGACTTCCCATCTGTCTCGGTTACTTTCCGGTATCGTTTGCTTATGGAATGTCAGTGGTGCTGTCCGGGATGCCGGCCTGGGCAGCCGTTCTGATCTCACTCACGAATCTGACCAGTGCCGGCCAGTTTGCAGGCTCCAGTCTGATGCTGGCCGGAGGCAGCTATCTGGAGATCGCAATGACTACCGTTATTATCAATATCCGGTATTTTTTGATGTCTCTTGCACTGTCCCAGAAGGTGGATGAAAAAATGACCGGGGTTCAGCGTCTTCTGGTCTCCTTTGGGATTACAGATGAGATATTTGCTGTTTCCATGCAAAACGAAGGAAAACTGACAGCTTCCTATCTTGCAGGGCTGATCCTGACACCTATGATCGGCTGGACCGGAGGCACTCTGGCAGGAGGCATTCTTACCTCTTTTCTTCCGACGATCGTCACCAATGCACTCTGTATTGCACTGTACGGGATGTTTATCGCTGTCATCATACCACCGGCCAGGAAAAAGAAACCGGTACTTTTTACCGTGCTTTTTGCAGTACTTTTAAGCTGCTGTTTTAATTATTTTCCGGTGTTTTCCGGTCTTTCCGGCGGCTGGGGGATCATTGTGATCACTCTTGTGGTAAGTGCAGTGGCAGCGGTGCTGTTCCCGATAGAAGTGGAGGAAGCTCATGAGTAATCGTTATATCCTTACCAGTATTCTGGTGATGGCTGTGGTGACCTACCTTATCCGGGTACTTCCTATGGCGATCTTCCGGAAAAAGATCCAAAATCGTTTTGTTCAGTCTTTTTTAAGCTATGTGCCGTATTCTGTACTGGCAGCCATGACTTTTCCGGCAATTTTTTCTGCCACAGGAACCACGCTGAGTGCCTGTGCAGGAACGGTGGTGGCAGTGGGACTGGCATATTTTGACCAGGGACTTTTAAAGGTGGCAGTAGGTGCTTCTGCCGCAGTTTTCCTGGTACAGCTTTTGGGATTATGATATCCGATAGAAAAACTTCTGGAAAACCAGAAGTTTTTTTGTTGAAATTGAGAATTGCATAAAGGCTCTTTTTTTTATATAATCTGCGGTGAATTGCTAAAGTGGAGCATAAAGAAAACTTCCGCAGATGCTTTAAAGGGAAGATCAAAAACAGCTAGGTGAAAGGAATGAAAAAATGGCAGCAGAGAAAGACATGACTGTGGGAGATCCGCAGAAGATAATTTTGAATTTCACGATTCCGGTCTTTATCGGAAATGTGTTCCAGCAGGTTTATTCCATGGCAGACACCGTCATTGTAGGAAAATTTGTGGGGACAAAGGCATTGGCGGCGGTGGGAGCCACCGGAACGATCAACTTCCTGATCTTAGGCTTTCTTTTGGGACTGACGGCTGGTTTTACTGTGCTGACAGCGCAGAAATTCGGAGCCGGAGACATGGAGAGCATGCGGAAAACAGTGGGAAATGCGGCAATTCTGTCCTTTATCGTAGCAGTAGCCATGACGCTGGTCAGTATGCTTGGCATGCGTTGGCTCTTGACTTTTATGAACACGCCGGAGGATATTTTTGACGATGCCTATACGTATATTATGATCATTTGCGGCGGTATCTTCACGCAGGTACTTTACAATCTTCTGTCCAGTATTTTAAGAGCGCTTGGAAACAGTAAGACACCTCTTTATTTTCTGCTTCTGTCGGCAGGACTGAACATTGTACTGGATCTGGTGCTGATCATTTATTTCCATATGGGAGTGGCAGGGGCTGCCTATGCGACCGTGATCTCTCAGGGAGTTTCCGGTTTTCTCTGCCTGATTTTTATCATTAAGAAGGTTCCGGTTCTTCATATGGAAAAAGGAGAGTTCCGTCTGGAGAAGAATCTTTCCATTCAGCAGCTGAAGGTCGGTTTTCCGATGGCGCTTCAGTATTCCATCACAGCCATTGGTACGATGATGGTACAGTCTGCCCTGAATATGCTCGGCTCGATCGCGGTGGCGGCTTTTACGGCAGCAAACAAAATCGAAAATCTTCTGACCCAGGCCTATGTGGCACAGGGTGTGACGATGGCAACCTATTGTGCCCAGAATATGGGAGCCGGTCGGCCGGACCGCATCCGGAAAGGGTTCCGGGCAGCAGATATACAAGGCTTTCTGTACGGGATCGCAGCAGGCATTTTCTTCCTTTTTGCCGGGAAATATCTGACCTATCTTTTCCTTTCTGAAAATGTGGAAGAGGTCATTGGAAATGTAGAGATCTATCTCCGCTGTATTGGTATCTTTATGATTCCGCTGGCGATCGTCAATATTTACCGGAACGGTATTCAGGGAATGGGGTATGGCCTGCTTCCTATGATGGCAGGTGTGGCAGAACTGTTCGGGCGAGGACTTACAGCCTTGGTAGCAGCTCATTACCGCAGTTATTTTGGAACCTGTATGGCAAGTCCGATGGCGTGGATCCTGGCTTCTGCCCTGCTCCTTGTGATGTATCATTTTATTATGAAAGATCTGGACAGCCGTTTTAAAAGTAATGTAGAACGGGCGAAAAAGAGATTGTGAAGCAGAAGAAAGTACGTTATAATAAAGCCATGAGAAAGGATATCATGGCTTTTTTTCATGGGCCGGATATCCGAGGGAACGGAAGGGGAACGGTTTATGAGAAAGTGGGTAACGGCGGCAGTTTGTTTTTTAATGATTTTTCTTCTGCCTGGCCGGGTGGAAGGAGCGGGAAAACGAAAGATCGCCATTGATCCGGGACATCAGGGAAGCTGGGTTGACATGAGTGCTCAGGAAGCAGCGGCTCCCGGTTCTTCGGAGACGAAGGCAAAGGCAACAACGGGAACGGAGGGACGCTATTCCGGAGTTCCGGAATATGACCTGAATCTCCGCATTGCTTTGGCACTGAAGAGCGAACTTAGCGTAAGAGGCTACGAGGTAGTCATGACAAGAGAGGATAATGATACGGCCATCAGCAATCAGGAACGTGCCAAAATGGCCAATGCATCCGGAGCGGAGGCTTGTGTACGAATCCATGCGAATGGCAGTGATGACAATTCGGTGTCCGGGGCACTGGCAATGGCTCCCTCAGAAGAAAACCCATATGTGGGGAAACTTTCTGCAGAGAGTGTCCGGCTTTCTCAGTGCGTGCTGGATTCCTATTGTGAGCAGACCGGTCTTACAAATGATGGTGTGATCTATGCGGATGATATGACAGGCATCAATTTCAGTGAGATTCCGGTAACCATTCTGGAAATGGGTTACATGAGCAATGAAGGCGACGACCTTTATATGACCTCTGAAGAAAATGAAACGGCTATGGTCCAGGGGATTGCAGATGGTATTGATCTTTATTTCAGTGAAACCGTGAGAAGCACATTGAAAACAACAGAGGATACGGCAGGAGGGATGGATTTTTCCTCTCTGGAAGAGGAACTGGAGACGCTCTGGCTGAACAATCTGACAGCTTCCGGTGAACACTGGGCTGTGGAGACCATGGATTTAAACACCGGTTCCAGCATGGAGATCAATTCCGGAGACTCCATGCAGTCGGCCAGTGTCATCAAGATGTTTATCATGGGAGCCGTCTATGAACGGGCTGTTTACGCGGCAGAGTGCGGCAAAGAGCTGATTCCCATGCAGGAGACTTATGATGGAGAATTAAAAGATCTTCTGACAGCCATGATCACGGTAAGTGATAATACGGCAGCCAATGAGCTGGTAAGCCGGCTTGGGCAGGGAGATTTTGATACCGGCGCAGCCGTAGTCAATGAATTCTGTAAGGATCATGGATATGCGGCAACTCATCTGGGACGGCGTTTTCTGGCTGAGAATCCTTCCGATGATAATTATACTTCTGTTGCAGACTGTACTTCTTTTCTTTCCGGTATTTATAACGGAACACTTCTGAATGTGGAGGCTTCCGGAAAAATGCTGGAGCTGCTGGAAAATCAGACAGTGAAGAGCAAGATACCTGCGGGTATTCCGGAGGGAGTGGCAACTGCAAATAAAACCGGAGAAATGCCTTATGGTTACGGACTTGGAAGCATTGAAAACGATGTGGCGATCGTTATGAACGGGAGATATCCTTATATTCTCTGTGTTTTTTCCAATAATATTGCAGATAACGGAAATGCGCAGAGTGTGATCCGGGGGATCTCGGAAAGAACCTATCAGTTTTTCACGGATGCCATCCGGTGAAGGATTCTGTTGAAAGGAGGAGTTCTTATGAAAAAAGGCGGAAGGAAAGGTTGGCTGATTCTATGCATGCTGGTTATGAGTGTTATTTTAAGCGCTGTTTCCGATGGAGGGAAAGTCAGAGCTGATGCGAAGGCTTATGAGTTTCTTGTTCCCGATGCGGACATTTGCTATCTGACTTATGAAGAGATTCAGGATATGCCTCTGCAGGTAGTCTGCTACGCAAAGAATGAGATTTATGCCCGTCATGGCCGGATGTTCCATTCTCAGGAACTGACGAACTATTTTGAAGAACAGCTCTGGTATTATGGCTGCATCAGCCCTTCAGAATTTTCATCGTCTGTTCTGAATGTTTACGAAACGGCTAATATCAAACTTCTTTCTGATCGTGAGAGTGAACTCAGGAGCGGCGGTTATGTACTGGATCAGCCGGGATATGATTTTTCAGTGGTCTATGAGTACATTTATGGCAATCTCTCTTATGTGATACAGAATGATTATTATATTTTCCCGGACAGCGATGCCAGATATCTTTCCAATGCGGATATCCAGGGCATGAGTGCCCAGGAATTATGTTATGGGAAAAACGAGATTTATGCCCGCCATGGACGGACTTTCCGTTCTGGGGAACTGACAGACTACTTTGCCACCAAATCCTGGTATTATGGAAGTGTAGCTCCGGCTGATTTCAATTCAGCTGTGTTCAATACCTATGAAAACAATAATATTAAGTTTCTGACGGATGCGGAAAATGCCCTGACCAATGGAAACGGCTATGTTCTGGATCAGCCCGGTTATAATATTTATGCGGTAGGGATTTCTGACTACTATTATGATGATGACCGGCTGGAGAATGACTTTATTTTCTATGACAGTGACACCCGTTATCTGACAGATGCGGAAGTAAAAGGTCTGTCTCTGCAGGTAGTCTGCTATGCGAAAAATGAGATTTATGCCAGAAGAGGCCGGATCTTCGATTCTCAGGAGTTGAATGATTACTTCTATTCCAAGCCCTGGTATTATGGAAGAATCCTTCCGGAGGACTTTTCTTCCGATGTGTTCAACAAATATGAGCTGGCCAATATCACTTTGCTGGATGGATACGAACGGGCACTGGCACCAAATGGATATCAGCTTTATTGATAAGAGGAAGAAGCCTGTTGTCAGGAAAAAAGCCTGGCAGCAGGTTTTTTCTATGTCCTTTCTCCATGAAAATCACATAAAAGTGTGATAGACTGAAAGCCAATGGCGTAATAAAAGGAGGATTTATGGAAAAGATTCTGGTG
>CAKRQP010000085.1:0-10348 GCA_934393555.1 uncultured Lachnospiraceae bacterium | reverse complement strand
TGTTTTGCGATTTTGGCTTTTTAGGGCAATCTTCCTGGAGTATTTCGTTGACCTGTTTTGCGATTTTGGCTTTTTAAGGTAAATTCCTCCGACGATTCCATGCCATTATTTACAAAAAAGCCATGTCCCCGAAAGACAACCTTTCGGAGGCATGGCTTTTTATCTGATATAGTTTGTAAAATTGCAGGAACTGCTTCGTAGCGGAGCAATTCGCAGGCATTCGTTGGGGGACAAAAGACCTTTTGACTCCAACATTATCGTTTTTATTTGGAAAAGCTTTCTTCTGCTACCAGCTGACCTTCTTTGGGATCAACGATATTTCCGAAGAAATCGACCACCTTTCCGTCTTCCTGTATAGAACAGCCCGGGATCTCCTGCCCCTCGGCATCCACAACCTTTCCGTCCACTATGCGGGCATCGTCATGCATGATATTATCGGAATCGATAACTATAAAAGTATGACCGGAAGACTCGTCCGTCTTTTCCTTCTTGACCGCACTGTGTTTGCAGGCTGTGTCCACTTTATGGATATCATATCCCGGCTGATCCAGAAGATAACCGCCGGAACGAAGCTTTTCTTCTGCCTTCACAAGAATCTGGATGTTGTCACTTTCATACTTGTTAAAGACACTTGGCGAAAACTTCTCCGCTTCCACCGTTCCCTGATACCAGCTCTTATCATTGAAATATTCCTGAAGCTCTGTAGAAAGGAATTTCCGGCCGTGGCGGGCATAGATTTCATTCTTGGCATAGCAGACTGCCTGGAGAGAGAGCTTATCCACTTCTTCCTGGGTCAGATACCTGGTATCCGCATCTGCGAAAATATACTCGCTGCGTGTATCCTCTGCCGCCTCCGTTTCCTTTTCTTTGGTTTCTGTTTCCTGAATCTCCGGGCTCAAATCAAAAAGATCCACACCTGAAAGATCCTCAAATTTGCTGTCCTTCTCTGAGCCGGCGGCTGCTTCTGTTTCTGGCACCTTCGTCTCAGCCACTTCCGCTGCAGGCGCTTCCGTCTCCACCGCCTTCGTCTCGGCCACTTCCGCTGCAGGTGCTTCCGTCTCCGCTGCCTTCGTCTCAGCCACTTCCGCTGCAGGCGCTTCCGTCTCCACCGCCTTCGTCTCGGCCACTTCCGCTGCAGGTGCTTCCGTCTCCGCTGCCTTCGTCTCAGCCACTTCCGCTGCAGGTGCTTCCGTCTCCGCTGCCTTCGTCTCAGCCACTTCTGCTACAGGCGCTTCCGTCTCCGCTGCCTTCGTCTCAGCCACTTCTGTTGCAGGCGCTTCTGTTTCGGCTTTCTCTGTCTCTTTGCCGGAATTTTTCTTGTCACCGGCCTTCTTCTTACCGGAAGACTCCTCTTCCTTCTTCTCTGCCCCGGCTTCCTGTCCGCCGGTCCCGGTCTCTTCCTCACCGGGCACATAAGTACCGGCCAGCCATTTTTCTACGAGCTCATAGTCAAAATCTTTCTGATCCAGCTCATACTCGCCTTCCGCTTTCTCCTGCTTTTTCAGAAAAGCCAGATTCTCTTTCTCATAATCATTTAAGAGACCTTCCACTTCCTTTTCATCCGCCAGGAAACCGAAATACCATTTCTGCGTTCCGAAATAATCCTTCAGTTCCTCTGACTCAAAGAGTTCTCCATGCTTTGCCAGGATCTCATACCGCCCATAGGCGAGAAGCTGTGCCGGAAGATCCTTCACATCTTCCTCTGTCAGAAGCTCCTTATCCGTATCCGGGAAGATGTATTCCTGCTCTTTTTCTGCCGCTCCTGCAAGAAGTCCGCCTGTCAGGATCAGCAGGGCAGCCCCTGCTCCCGGCAGAACCTTTTTCAGTCCTTTTCTCATACCATTTCCTACTTTCTGTTTTCTGCAGGCGGTCTTGGATTCCCTCAAAACCGCCTGCGTTTCATACTAATTCAGCTGCTCATCTACCAGATAGACAGCGGAACCGGAGGCTCCCGTTGTCTCGATCTCCAACACCTGGCAGCCTGTGATATCCACCTCAAAGCTCTGGGTTCCGGACAGTTTCCCAAAATCCGTTGCCTCATACAGCTGATTTCCGTCACCATAGATCTTCAGAGAAATACTGCCCTCATAAGAAGTATCTTCACCGGCAGCCAGTTTTCCTGTGAAGGAAGTGTAGCTTCCACCTGTATTGTAAGTCACTTTTGCATTCTCTCCCGAGGAAAGCTTCAGACAGCCGTCATGCAGGTCTCCGTAAGAATCTACGAAAAGTCTGGAAATGCTGCTTTCTCCGACACCATCTACCAGCACCAGATCCGAGATCCTTGCGATGCCGGAAGAAGCCGGTGTTTCTGCCTTCGTAAGCTCCGGCTCGATGAGATAGAGATATCCGCTGTCATATGTGCCATGATTGGCTGTTTTCACACAAAGCTGCTTCACGCCGGACACATCCACAGAAAATACTTCCTGGGGATCCTTTTTCGAGAAACTATTTCTTTCATATAGAAGCTTTCCATCTCCGAAAACAGCAAAGTAAAAATCACCATTTATCGAAGCATCGGAAGATACATCCACGATCCCGCTCAATGTCTGATAAGCACCGTTCAGGTCCGTCCGGAGATATCCGTTCTCTGAAGCATAAAATTTAACGCTGCTCAGATAAATTTCATCACCATTATAAGCCTTCACACTCTCCGCATAAGAACTCTCCTGCCACTCCATACCGGTAAGCAGGACAGTGTTCTCATCCACGGCTTCTGTTGCAGTAAGTTCCAGCACAAAGCCAAGATTCTGGTCGGAGATATCATTCCAGGAATCATCATAAGAATACATGCAGAGGAGGTTTTCATTTTCCTCGTAGTTATCCGGCTGGCTGCTGCCCCAGTATCCGTCCGTGATCGGCTCTCCATCGTTCCAGATCCAGTTGTTTCCTGATTTACTGCCGCCCAACCAGTAGTAGCTGCTGTTTCCATGATCGATCAGATCATAGACTGCACTGTTTTCCGCTTCTGTCTTCGGCATTGCCAGGGTTCCGCCGGCAGCTTTGCAGAAAGCATCTGCCTGGCTCCAGGTCAGTCCCTGATCAAAACGGTAGTATTTCTTATTTTTATAGATACGGGAACCGGCCGCCCGGCTTGCCACAGCCTCCGGAAGCTCTGGGAAGGTGTAGCGTTCTTTTTCTGCAGAAACGGCTTCTGCCGGACGGATCAGTCTGGAATCTGCAAGATATGCCGCTTCGGAACCGCGGATCTCCAGGATCTCTTTTCCCGTCACATCCAGAGAAAAGCTCTGTCCGCCCTGATAAAGAGTCAGATCTTTTACAGAATAAACCACTGTGCCATCCAGAGAGATTTCCAGGTTGGCGCTGTCGATGATATCATAATCACCGATTCCGGTAAGGACCATTCCCTCAAAGCTGGTATATTTTCCACCCAGTCTAAAGACAGCTCTTGCCTCATCCTCTTCGGCAAAATCATACCAGTCTTCATGTACATTTCCATAGACATCCGTATTCATGCCGTAGGTGCTGTAATTGCCATACTCATAGCTGTCAATGAGCACCAGATCACTCAGCTGGTCCACGGTTTCTGCCGGAAGCTCTGCTGCTGTGTTTTTCCAGCACTTCGCCTCGTTCAGGCAAAGGAAACCATTGCTATAAGCTCCACGGTTTGCCGCCTGGATGGAAAGCTTATCCACACCGGTAACATTCAGAGCGATCATCTCCGGTGCATCCGTCTTCCGGTAATTGTAACGGCTGTAGAGCAGTTTTCCGTCTCCCCAGATCGCAAGTTCAAAGGAAGCGTCACTCTCCGCATCGTTCCAGGTACTTAAGTTTGCAGTGAACAGGCTGTATTTTCCGCCCAGTTCATATTTTACCTGACCGTTTTCGGAAGCATCCAGGACCGGACTGCCAAAATGCCTGTTTCCATAAGGATCTTCCAGCTCATTCCAGATATCAAAATTGGTGCCGGAAGCTGCTGTAAGATCTGCCAGCAGGTCATATTCCCCGGAGGGTGTTCCTTCGGTTGCCGGTTCGATCTCCAGGATAAAACCGATATCCTCCTCATCGGCCGGACGGTCATTCCAGCTTCCGTAATACGAATAGATTGTCAGGAAATCTTCATTTCCATCATAGTTGTCCGGCTGGCTGTCATTCCAGTTGGTCCAGTCAAAAGCCTCACCGGTCAGCCACTTCCAGCCGCCTTCCCATTCTTCATCGCTGGCTCCGAGCCAGTACTCACTATAAGCTGCATCTTCAAGAATGCTTCTGACAACCCGGCTTTCCTGCCAGGAGGTGATGGTAGCCAGATGACCACCAGCCTGTTCACAGAACTTCTCAGCCTGCGTATAATTCAGAGGCAGATCATATCTCGCATAAATATGTCCCTCATAAGTGATCATGGCTGCCGCCTGGTTTGCCGCTGCATCAGGAAGTACGCCCGCCTGAGGCGCTTCCACGGAGATCACTTCCGCCGCCTCGATGCTTCCTTCCGTTTCTGTCTCCGTTCCGGCTTCTGTCTCAGGTGCCTTAGAAAGATCTGCTGTCACATCCTCTTCCGCTGCATTTTTGCCGTTCGCCAGCATGTAGCTCTTATTGTCGGTAAGCCAGCTGTCCAGATCTTCTTTTCCGATAAAGAACCGGGTACTCGGATCATAGTCCATGCTCAGTGTTCCGTCTGCCTGCTTTATTACAGAATCGAAACTCATTCCATAATAAAGATCCAGTGTTGTCATGGAACGGTTAAACTGACGTACCGGAAGCGTCATATGATAAATGGCTGTCAGAAGATTTCCTGCACTGTAGTTCTCATCTCCATCCCAGGTAACGAGCTGAAGCTGTTCCAGTACCGGCGTTACTTTTCCATCCGTGACCTGATCCCAGGCGATCCAGCCGGTATCCGATACCTGATCTGTGATCTCCTCCTTTTTGTTTTCAAAGGTATTTTCCATTTCTCCTTCATATGGAGCGAGAAGCTTTCGCACCTCTGCATCCTCCGTAGAAGCAATGCCGAGATGATAATCGCCCAGACCCTCTACGGTATCACTTTTCGTTCCACCTGTCAGGATCAAACCGTTGCCCCGCATGGTTACCTGCTCTTCCCCGGAGTACGGAGTCACGGTAACAGTCACCTGATCGCCGTTGGAAACCGCCTCTTCAGGATTCACAGAGGTATCAAACTGATCTTTCCAGGCACTCTTCACATTACCTGCAGCTACCTCCGCTTCCGCTGCAGCATCAAAAGTTTCTCCTGCTGCTCCGTAAGCGCCCCGCTGTTCTTTCTCAAAGATCTCTTTTAAATAGGAAGTCAGTTTTTCTTCATCCAGGGAAACCGTCACATAAGCGCTGCCATTGATGCCGCTTGCTGTGAGCGTCAGATACTCCGGAAGAGAAATGGTCTCCACGGGAAGCAGCCCTTCTGCTTTCGCAGAACCCTCTTCATATACAAAGTGAATGCCATACTTCTCGATATATTCCGGTCCGCTGAACTGATACGTCACCTCATCACCGTTTTTCAGATCATTTTCCTCGTCATAGATGCAGGAAATCTGATAGAGCACAGAAGAAAGCGTCTGTTCGATATAGGTTTCTGCTTCTTCGGAGGAATCTGCTTTGCGGATCAGTGCGGCAACTGCTTCCTTCAGTGCATCATAATCCTGATCCATATAGACACTTCCGCTGCCGTCGAAGCCGGAAAATCTGACCGTCATGTAATCTTTGACTTTCACGTCCTGAACCTTCACAAGGTTTTCTACTTTGATGGTCTTATCGCCGTTTTTCAGCTTCACTTTGTAATCACTCAGAAGCTTCGGATCCACGTTGCTGCTGACCTTGACCTTATCCCCGTTGGAAAGTTCACTGATCGGTGAAATAGCAATGTCTTTATAGAGATCGGAGGTCCGCTCATAAATATCTTCGCGCATCCGTTCCGTCAGAGGCGTCTTTTTTGCTACTGCATCCAGGATCGGCTGGATATCCAGATCAAAATATGCGGTTCCCCTGGTGTCCACACCACTGACCGTCACCTTCACACAGTCCATGACCGATATCTCATTTCCGCCGCCAAAGGCTCCTTTGATAAATACCACCACAAGAACAAGCACTGCCGCAAGCCCGATCAGAGCATAAAGCCCTGCTTTGCCGTGCTTTCCGGCTTTTTCCGGTGCCGGCGGCTGCGGCTTTGGTTTCTGTGTTGGTTTCCTGGGCGGCGGTGTCTCCTCTTCCAGATCCTCCACTTCCGGAGAGAACACTTCCTCCGGCACGCTTTCCTCTTCCCGCTTCAAAGAGGTTTCTTCCGGTTCCGGCGGCGGAGCGGCTTCCACCATTGCTCCGCAGTATGGACAATGCTTTGCTCCCTCCGGTAATTTCTGTCCACATTCCTGACAAAACATGTATTTTTCCTCCCTTCATCCTGTTACTCTTTTTATAAAAGTATAAAGCAATTGATTATAAAAGTAAACGGATTTCTTTGTAAAATCCGACAAAAAAGACCGTCCGAGAAATCTCTCAGACGATCTCTTTTACTGAACAAAACCAAACAGATCTTTTTCAGAATCTCCCAGCCGTGCAGTCTCATAGCAGATCTCCACACTGGTATTGGGATAAGCCTTCTTAAAGGTCCGTAGGACACGGCTGACTACTTTTTCACAGTTCTCATACGGACAATCCGAAAGCAGTGCCGCAAACTGTCTGGATCCCAGACTGGAGATCACATCGCCAAGACGCAGCTGCTGGCTGAGACAGGTTCTGAAATTGTTTCTGGCATATTTCAGGACAAAGTTCTTTCTTCTGGACTGCTCCTCCAGCCCGTTTACACACAGAGTAAACAGGACAAGACTGCTTTCTGTCTCTTTTCGCAGGATTTTTCTGGCCTCAATGCTGCAGAACTGATAAAAAACACCCTGTTCGCAGGAATAAGCTCCTTTTTCTTCCATGTTTTCCCGGACGATCTCGGCGATCTTCTGTATTTCTTCGTCTTTTCCCTGATTGATCGCCATGATCTCCTGATAAAGCTTTTCGGCACACTCCGGTTTATAGCCGCCAAGCTGCTCATTCCAGACTTTTTCCGCATTTTCGTATTCCTTCAGGGCTTCCTTTACTTTTTTCTGCCGGATCAGTCCCGTCAGAAGCCAGGCGCGCAGCTCCTCGTCCAGCGGCTCGCTCTTGATCGTATCCCGGCACAGGCGGATGAGATCTTCCCAATTCTCCTCCTGCTCATAGGTGCCTGCCAGTTTTTTCACCATTTCCAGACGGAGCGCCGCATAATAAGCCTCGATACTGACCATCCAGTACTCGCCCATCAGCACTTCCGTCATCGGACGATAGAGCTGCAATGCCTCTTCGTAACAATGCTTCTTTTCTTCCGGATCCTCCTGTTTTCCTGCTTTTTCATAAAAATCCTCAAAAACATCCACATCCATAACCACAGGGATTTCCGGATTCCAGGCATAGCTTTTATATTTGCTTATGATATAGCTGCTGTCTCCCATCTGCTTCAATACATTCCGCATCCGGTAAACCAGATTTTTTATGTATCCGCTGCTGTTTCCAGGCTCACTTCTTGTATTCGAAGCAGAGAGAAATTCCTCCATTTCCTGCAGCGTCACCAGCTTTTTACGATTCAAAAGAAGCAGGGTAAGGAGCCTGATCCCTTTTGCGGAACAGATGCTGTCTTCGTCCAGGATCTTATCTCCGCAGGAAAGCTGAAACCTTCCCATAAGATTCACTTTTATGATTTCCGTATCTGCATACATGCTCTCTTCCCACCTTTTCTTGCGGACCACCTAGATCCAGCCTCTTCTTCCTGCTTCACGGACAGCCTCCGCCTTGTTGGATACCCGCAGCTTTCTATAAATCTGCTGGGTATGATATTTTACATTGCTGACAGACATGTTCAATTCTTCTGCAATTTTCTCCTTTGAAAGACCTTCGGCCTGAAGCCTTAAGATCTTCATCATGGTGTCACTCAGATAAACCGCTTCTATCCCGCTGTCAAGATAAGAAGGATAGAATTGTGCCATTTTTTCAAGTCCGGCCTGTACTTTCTTCCAGAACTGCCTGTTTTTTGCAGCCTGTTCTTTGTCTCCCTCCGGCTCCGTCGGTTTCCAGGAGGTTTTATGGATAAGCGGCAGAAGTGCGGCTCCCTCTCTTGTTACGATACGGACAAAACCATAGTGCTCGATCTCCGTCAGAGCTTTCTTCAGAAGAAGATCCCAGTCGTTTTTTCCCATGCGATACTCTGCGATCGCAGCCAGAAGCTTTCCTTCCATTTCCAGATAAGGACGCTTCATGGTCTTTGCATAATAGTCACACTTGATCAGAAGATTGTATGCCTGTTCGTTTCTTCCTTCCAGGAGATAACACCGGGCTTTTGTCAGATATTGAAAACGGTCATAAATGCAGAAGCCCATTTCTTCATCCGGTGCTTTTTCCACCCATGCCTTTACTTCTTCCGTTTTTCCCTCGTACAGATAACAGCGTGCCAGAAACGTCCGGATATTCGCAAAAAGACGTTCTGCCCCTTCCTGCTCCGCTTTCCGGTAAAAACGCTTCAGAAGATCCTCTGCCTCCGAAGCTTTGCCGTTGATGATATGCAGCCAGGATAAAATCCCGTCTCCTACGAAACACTGCTCGATCCTGCCGCCTGCATCTGCCTGCATCCTGCCTTTGTTCGCCAGCATCGCCACTTCATAATTGTCTCCGCCTTTTTCAAACATGCTTTCTGCAATGGCCAGATTGGTAAGACCTTTTCCATAGCTTCCGAAAATGCCCTCCAGGATCTTTTCCATGCTCCGCATGATTTCGACATCCCGAAAACTCCAGTCACAAAAATCTTTTTCTCCGTTCATCAGAGAGGGCTGGTTCGCCGTAATGGAAAATTCCTGCAGCTGGACTTTATTCTCTTTCAGAAGGACATACGCATCCTTGAGGATCTCCTCCATCCCTTCGATCCCTCTGTGCGGAAGGGCGATATCCAGATACAAAAGCTGCTCTCTGGCTACTCTCTTCTGACTTCCTGTATATTTTTTCTCATACTCTTTCAGTTCCTGATACCAGCGCTCACTCTCGGAAATATTCAAGAGCAGAGACTGAAGCATACTTAAGCCTTTCATCAGCTCCGGACTTTCCAGGACGCGTTCCTCAGGAAGTTCCAGATAATACTTTTTCAATTCGTAATAGTAACCGTTGTTCGGTGTCATCCTCGCATTGTCTACAAGAATGGAGGCGATCCGTTCCGTATCACCGACCGCTTCATACATGGCCAATGCCTTCATAGGCTCTCTTTTCAGCTGGTAATAAAGACCTGCATTTTCATAGAGCTTTTTCTGCTTTTCCATAGAATACCGCTTTTTCAGCCGTCTTCTCATACTGGTCAGCATTTCTTCAAGCAGATAATAGCAGGTTTCTTTCCCTATCCGATCTTCCACCATGAAATTTCCAAGCCATTTACTTTTCTCAACCAGCATTTCCACATCCAGCCGGCCGGTGATCATCTCTGCCAGACGGATCGTAAATCGATCCACAATCGAGACTTCCATCAGAAACTCCTGCAGCTGGACTTCCCACTGGTCATAGACATGATATTCCAGGTAGTCCCACATCTGGTCTTTGGCATTCTCTATCAGTATTTCAAACTCCCGCTCGTCAAAAGGTCCGGACGGATCTTTTTTTAATTGCCTGAAACGATCATAGGCATCGGAAGAAACCTGCCAGCCAACGGCTACTCCGTGACAGTAAGCCTTCATAACAGCCAGCTGTTTTTCAGTGAGGAGCATATTTCTCCGGCTTACATACTGTTCTGCCATCCGTTCATCAAAGAGAAGGCGTTCCTCATTGATGATACAGAACATTTCCCGATACCGGATCGGCGCCAGCCAGGGTGGAACAGGGCTTCGCCCTGCCAGGATCAGCCAGATATCTTCCCTTACCGCCAGCTTTGTAATCTGTTCTTTGATCTCCTCCTGATTTGGATCAAAAACCAGATCGTGAAGATCATCGATGACAATGATCTGCCGGGTTTCCTTTTTTTCCGGTTTCAAGGCTTCCGGATCTATTTTTCTTCCATTCAGAAGCCTGTATTCCCTCCCGTCCAGATAACGGGTGAAAAGTTCGGTCTTACCAATTCCCGTAACACCGAATATATATACGGTCTGACCGTCTTCATCCGCATTCTTTATACGGCGTAACGCCCTAACCGGGCGGATGTAACACAGCCGTTCTTTCTTTGTCGTTTCCATTTGTTTCGCCCCCTTCCTGACACCCTGATCCATGGCATGCCACAGACCAAGCCTGGTGAAGGATTATGGTTAGATTATATCAGCCGGCCCGTGTTTTGTACACTAACCAAATGGCTAGTACAGTGAATATTGAGTAGTGGGGGATACAGAAAAAA
>CAKRQP010000084.1:0-10392 GCA_934393555.1 uncultured Lachnospiraceae bacterium | reverse complement strand
AAGAAGCCAAAGCTGCAGCAGAGCAGGCAAAGCATCAGGAAGAGCTGGAGGAGCAGGAGTACCAGCGCCGTTTTGCAAAGCACAGAGATGAGTTGAAATGGCTGTACACGGAAGTTTATCAGAACGACTGGATGTTTGAGGAACTGTGTGAACAGATGCATCGTTTCTACAAGGAGCGCCGGAAGGGACTGAAGACTCTGGACCGTCAGCGTGAGGCTGATCCGGAATGGTATAAAAAGAATGATATGATGGGCATGATGCTCTATGTGGATAATTTTGCAGGAAACCTGAAGGGTGTGGAATCCAGGCTTGATTATTTGGAGGAAAGTGGTGTAAACTATGTACATCTGATGCCGCTTCTGGAAACTCCGAAAGGACGTTCCGACGGTGGATATGCCGTTTCCAATTTCCGTAAAGTACAGCCGGAGCTGGGAACCATGGAGGATCTTGAGGATCTGACCAAGGCCTGCCATGACAAGAAAATCAGTGTCTGCATGGACTTTGTTATGAACCATACCTCAGAAGATCATGAGTGGGCAGTGCGTGCAAGAAAAGGGGAAGGCGAGTACATGAGCCGTTATTTCTTCTTTGACAATGACTGCATTCCCCAGGAATATGAAAAAACGGTTCCCCAGGTATTTCCGACGACTGCTCCGGGAAACTTTACATATCTTCCGGAGATCGGACATTATGTCATGACCACGTTCTATCCGTATCAGTGGGATCTGAACTACCGCAATCCCCGGGTGTTCAATGAGATGATGTATAATTTCCTGTTTTTTGCCAATGTAGGTATTGATGTGATCCGTATCGACGCGGTTCCCTACATCTGGAAAGAACTGGGAACCAGCTGCAGAAATCTGCCGAGAGTACATACCATTGTACGTATGATGCGTATGATCGGTGAGATCGTATGCCCTGGAATCCTTCTTCTGGGCGAGGTAGTTATGGAGCCATCCAAGGTAGCTCCTTACTTCGGAACCGTTGAAAAACCGGAGTGTCATATGCTTTATAATGTAACGACTATGGCTACCACCTGGAACTCTCTGGCGACCAGGGATACCCGTCTTTTGAAAATCCAGATGGATGTTTTAAGCGGTCTGCCAAAAGAGCATGTATTTCTGAACTATCTCCGCTGCCATGATGATATTGGCTGGGGACTGGATTATGATACACTGAAATGGTGGGGCATGGAAGAACGCCCGCACAAACAGTACATCAATGATTTCTTCCTTGGAAAAACAGAGGGCAGTTACAGCCGCGGCGAGCTTTATAATGCAGATCCGGTAACCGGAGATGCCCGTTTCTGCGGAACCACCGCTTCTATGTGCGGCGTGGAGAAGGCCGGTTTTGAAAAGGATCCGGATCAGATGAATTCTGCGATCAAAAGGGATCTGATGCTCCATGCGTTCATGTTTATGCAGTCCGGTATCCCGATGCTTTACAGTGGAGATGAGATCGGCCAGGTCAACGATTACAGCTATAAAGAGGATCCGGAAAAAGCACCGGATTCCCGTTATATCCACAGAGGAAAATTCTGCTGGGATCTGGAAAAAAATATCCATAAAGAAGGAACGGTGGAAGAACGGATCTTTGACGGTCTGAAGAAACTGGAGACGATCCGTAAGAATGAAAAAGTTTTCCTTACCAATGCCGGTTTTTATACACTGGAGACTTATGAGCAGGCAGTGATCTGCATTGTAAGAGAATACGAAGGAGAGAAGCTGATCGGTCTCTTTAACTTCAGTGAATTTGGAAAAATGGCATGGATCAATGAGGATGACGGTATGTACCGTGATCTTGTAACCGGAAAAGAAATGAAAGCCTCCGGTGTGATGATCCCTGGCAACGGTTTCTTCTGGCTGAAAAAGGAAAAATGATGGAAGCGCTCATCAGGAAATGTTGACAGCAGAAAATGGAGGCAGGACAATATGCTTGATAATCATTTATGGACAATGGAACCTGTAGGAAGAGAAGAAAATACCATACAGGGAAAAAAATATCGTTTTACATTGCTGACATCGCGTCTGATCCGTATGGAATATCGTGAGGATGGAAAATTTGAAGACCGTCCGACGCAGAGTGTATGGAACCGGCGTTTTGAGCCGGTGGCTCACCGTCTGGTGACGGAGGAAGAGGGCTTTGAACTTTTCACGGATCATATGCATGTGGTTTATTCAGGAAAACCTTTTTCAAAAAACAGTCTGATGGTGAAGGCTCTGGGCGGCAGCCATCCCTTTGGTGCTACCTGGTATTATGGTGAGGAAAGAGGAAATCTGGGAGGTACTGCAAGAACGCTGGATGATGTCAACGGTGCCTGTGAGCTTCAGAATGGAATCCAGTCTGAGAGCGGCTGTGCTGTTCTGGATGACAGCAAGTCTCTGATTCTGACAGAGGATGGCTGGATCGCACCCCGTCAGGGAGAAGGCGTGGATATTTATCTCTTCACCTATGGGAATGATTATAAGGAAGCACTGAATGATTTTTACCGTCTGACAGGAAAGACACCCATGCTTCCCAGATATGCCCTGGGTAACTGGTGGAGCCGTTATTATGCTTATACAGAGGACAGCTACAAAGAGCTGGTGACCCGTTTTGAAAAAGAAAAGATTCCTTTCTCTGTCGGCGTGATCGATATGGACTGGCATCTGGTAGAGGATGTGGATCCGAAATACGGAAGCGGATGGACGGGCTACACCTGGAACAAAAACTATTTTCCGGATCCGGAACGTTTTATGACCTGGCTTCATGACCATGGCATGCGGATCACTCTGAATCTGCATCCGGCTGACGGTATCCGTGCTTATGAAGAGGCGTATCCGGCAATTGCGGCAGAACTTGGCAATGTGGATACAGCCAATGAAGCACCTGTTGATTTTGATATCACCAGCAGAAAATTCCTGGAGGCTTATTTCAAATGTGTGCTTCATCCGGAAGAGAAAAAAGGAGTGGATTTCTGGTGGATCGACTGGCAGCAGGGAAATACCACGAAATTACCGGGACTGGATCCCTTGTGGATGCTGAACCATTATCATTATCTGGACAGCGCCAGGGACGGTAAGCGCCCCATCACTTTCTCCAGATATGCAGGACCGGGTTCTCACCGTTATCCGGTAGGTTTTTCCGGAGACACGCATATGACCTGGGAGTCTCTGGATTTCCAGCCTTATTTCACCAGCACGGCGTCTAATATCGGATATGGCTGGTGGAGCCATGATATCGGCGGTCATATGCTGGGATATAAGAATAATGAGATGGCGGCCCGCTGGGTACAGTTTGGTGTATTTTCTCCCATCAACCGTCTCCACAGCAGCAAGAGTGAATTCATGGGTAAAGAGCCATGGCGCTATCCCATGGAGATCGGTGCGGTTATGACGGATTTCCTGCGTCTCCGCCACAGCCTGATCCCGTACCTTTACACCATGAATCACCGGGCTTATGCAGAGAATATTCCGCTTGTCCTGCCCATGTACTACAGATATCCGAAGAGCAGGGAAGCTTACAGTGTGAAGAATCAGTATGAGTTTGGTACCGCCTTTGTGGTGGCACCCATTACAACTCCGGAAAAGACCGGTATCAATCGTGGTAAAGTTTCCGTATGGCTTCCGGAAGGTCTGTACATGGATTTCTTTACGGGTATGATCTACAGTGGCGGAAGAATGCTGGATATGTATCGTGACATCCATTCCATTCCGGTACTGGCCCGTGCAGGTGCCATTGTGCCCATGACAGAAGAAATCCTGGGAACCGCAGCGGTTCATAATCCGGAGTCTCTGGCAATCCGTGTATACGGCGGAGCAGATGGAAGTTTTACCCTCTATGAGGATGACAACGAGACGAATGCCTACATGAAGGGTGAGGCTGTCAATACAAAGATGGATCTGAACTGGGAGAAGAAGACTTTCACGATCTCTCCGGCAGAAGGAAAACTGGAACTGGTTCCGTCAAAGAGAACCATCAAAGTACAGTTCTTTGGCGTGAAAGATTCTGACGTAAAGGTGACTATCCGTGGAAAAGAGGTTTCCGCAGAGAAAATTTACGATGCTCATCAGGGCTGTCTGACGGTTATGCTTCCTGAGACAGTAGTGACAGAGGAGATCACGGTCACTATGACAGAAGGCGGACTTAGAAGCAACGATGTGGATGAAATGATCTTTGATCTTCTGGACAGAGGAGAGCTGGGCTGCCTTGAGAAAGAGGCTGTGTATGCTCTTGTACAGAAGAAGATCTCCACAGCAGCCAAGCTTGCCGAACTCCAGGCACTGGATCTGGATGCAGAGCTTATTGGTGCAGTGTCAGAGATCCTGACAGCTTACGAGATCTGAAAAACATGAAATCTAACGGGCAGACCGGTATTCCGAAGGGGAGTATCCGGTCTGCTTTTTAAATATCCGGCTGAAGTAGAGGGGATTCTCATAGCCCACCATAGGGCTGATCTCCTGAATGGAATAATCGGTACTTCGAAGAAGTTCTTTTGCCCGTGTGATCCGGAGAAAGGTAATGTACTGCATGGGAGTCATTCCCATACAGTGACGGAAGCTGCGGATAAACCAGCAGACGCTCATATGATGGGTGGCAGCGTATTCACGGATACAGATGGAAGAAGAGAAGGCTTCGTTGAAGTCCTGGACAGCCCGAAGGATCTCTTCCTGACTGGGACCGGGTTTCAGGATATCTGTCTGCTGGCTCCGGTGGATCTCAGCAAGGAGCTGGCGAAGATAAAGAGGAGGAAATTCCTCAAAACAGGGCCGGCGAAGCTGCAGCTCCCGGATGATCCGGCGGAAAATCTCCCGGTATTCGGGGGAAATTCCCACATGGAGCTGACGTTTACCGGCGAAACCGGCCTGGTCAAGGTATGCTTCTGCCTGTGCTCCGGTGAAATGAATCCAGCATACCTCCGGCCGGTCCTGTACCAGGTACCAGTAGCGCTGGGGAACTCCGGGGCGGTAGAGGACAATCTCTCCGGCAGAAACCTCTGAAATTCCTTCAGGAAATTCGAAAAAAGCTCTCCCGGAAGAAATATAGAGAAGCTGGTAATCCACCCGTCCGCCGGTACGGATGGTGTCCATCACCGGCTGATGGATCAGGCGGAAGATGCCGCAGCCCGTAACTACGAGGGGGTGGGTGTGATCTTCCAGCTCCATATCACTGTGGTTCAGATAACCGGAATAAACATACATAAAATAGGTACTCCTTTTCCTGTCTGGCGGGTCTCAAACTCAAAAGCCTATTTGTGCAAGCACAATCGGCTTTTTGAGCTTTCGACCCTGATTGTATCATTATGTCCATATTTTGTCTAATCCTGGCTATGGAAAAACTGGTGTTTTTTTCTATAATAGAGATACAGACCTGCATAAAAGCAAGAAGGCTGTGCAGGATATTTTTGACAGGAGGGATTTTACAACATGATCGTACCAAAGTATTTTGAAGATCTGAATGTGCTTCACAAGAATACCATGCCGAACCGTGCCTATTATATTCCGGCTTCGGTGCCCATGGATCTTCAGCCGGAGACAAGAGAGGCATCCGACCGTTTTCAGCTGCTTTCCGGAGACTGGAAATTCCGTTATTTTGAGAACATTTATGATGTGAAGGAAGAATTTTTCCGGAATGGCTATGACGCATCGGCTTTTGATGAGGTGAAAGTGCCGGGGGTCTGGCAGAATTACGGTTATGACCACCACCAGTATACCAATACCCGCTATCCGTTCCCCATGGATCCGCCGTATGTTCCGGTAGTGAATCCCTGCGGCGCTTATGTCCGGTATTTTTCTTATGAGAAGGATCCGAAGGCCCCGAAGGCTTACCTGAACTTTGAGGGTGTGGATTCCTGTTTCTATGTATGGGTGAATGGAAGTTTTGTGGGTTACAGCCAGGTTTCCCATTCCACCAGTGAGTTTGATGTGACAGAACTGCTCCGGGAGGGTGAAAACACCCTGGCTGTTCTGGTGGTGAAGTGGTGTGATGGAAGCTATTTTGAAGATCAGGACAAATTCCGTATGAGCGGTATTTTTCGGGACGTGTATCTTCTGAAACGTCCGGAAAACGGAATCCAGGACTATTTTGTGAAGGCCATTCCTTCTGGGAATTATCAGGAAGGAACCATCACCATTGATTTTACATACCGGAAAGAAGCGGTGCCGGTCAATATTATCCTTTCTGATGCGGAAGGAAAACCGCTTGCCAGGGTGACTGCTGAGGGAACGGTTTCCATTCCTGTAAAAAATGCCCATCTTTGGAGTGCAGAGGATCCGTACCTTTATAAACTGGTTCTTTCCTGTGGGGAAGAGGCCATCACGGAACAGGTAGGAATCCGCGAGATCCATACGGAAAAGGGCGTACTCTACATCAACGGCGTGAAAGTCAAATTTCATGGAACCAACCGCCACGACAGTGATCCGGTGACTGGTTTTTCCATCTCTGTGGATCAGATCAAAAAAGATCTGATATTGATGAAAGAGCATAATATGAATGCCATCCGTACCAGCCATTATCCCAATGCGCCGCATTTTTATCAGCTTTATGACCGCCTGGGCTTCTTTGTCATTGATGAGGCGGACAATGAGAGCCATGGAACTGCAGATATTTATGATCCGGATACCAGCTGGGAATCCAGAGCAAAGCGCTGGAATGAAGCGATCGCGGATAATCCTCTGTATACAGAGTCCACGGTGGACCGTACCCGGCGCTGCGTGGAGCGTGACAAAAACCGCCCCAGCGTTGTGATCTGGTCTATGGGAAATGAATGTGCTTACGGCTGCACCTTTGAGGCGGCTCTGAAATGGACGAAAGATTTTGATCCGACCAGACTTACCCATTACGAGAGCGCACGCTATGTGTCCGACAAGCGGAAATATGATTACAGCAATATTGATCTTTACAGCCGGATGTATCCGTCATTGGATGAGATGCATGATTATTTTAAAGAGGACGGCAGCAAGCCCTTTGTGATGTGCGAATACTGCCACGCTATGGGCAACGGCCCGGGAGACCTGGAAGATTACTTTGCGGCCATCCATTCCTATGACGGAGCCTGCGGCGGCTTCATGTGGGAGTGGTGTGACCATGCGATTGATCTTGGAAAGACGATCAGGGGTAAAAAAGTCTATGCTTATGGAGGAGATCACAACGAGTATCCTCAGGACGGAAACTTCTGCATGGATGGCCTGGTTTATCCGGATCGCACACCACACACGGGGCTCATGGAGTTCAAAAATGTTCATCGTCCGGTGAGAGTACGGTCCTTTGATCAGGAAAAAGGGACAGCAGTCCTTCACAACTATATGGATTTTACAAACATCAAGGATCTTCTGAGCATTCATTACGAAGCTTCCATTGATGGGGTTATTGTGGAAAAAGGGGTTATCGATGATCCGGTTGTCCTGGATCTTCCGGCTCATGGCGAAAAAGAGATCACCCTTCCGGTACCTCAGGCAGAAAAAGGAAAATGCTTCCTGAAACTGACCTATCTTCTGAAGGAAGCAACAGAAGTTCTGCCGGCCGGCTTTGAACTGGGATTTGACGAGATCAGTATCAAAACAGCCGAAAATAGAAATCAGAAAGCGAAAGAGCTGCTTGCAAATTGCGATGCAGCAGGAAAAACACTGACTGTGGATGAGGATGACCATTATCTCATCGTTTCTGCCGACGATTTCTGCTACACTTACGATAAACTCACCGGCACTTTTGCGAAGATGGTTTATAAGAACCAGAACCTTCTGGATCGTCCCATGGAGTACAATATCTGGAGGGCGCCCACGGATAATGACCGGAATATCAAGCTGGAGTGGATCAAAGCTCAGTACGACCGGATTGTGACGAGAGCTTATGAGACGAAACTGCACAGAACGGAAAAAGAAGTGAAGATCGAAACGGTTCTTTCTGTTTCTGCTATTTATATCCAGCGGATCCTGGATATTCAGGTGACCTGGACCGTTCAGGCAGACGGAACGGTGGATGTGGAGATGGATGTGAAACGCAATCCGATCTTCCCCATGCTGCCCCGTTTTGGTCTCCGTCTCTTCCTGCCGAAGGAGATGAAGGATGTGACCTATTATGGTCTTGGCCCTGTGGAGAGTTATGTGGATAAGCGCCGGGCCAGCTGGCACGGAGAATTTTCTTCTCCGGTAACGGGGCTTTACGAGGACTATATCCGTCCTCAGGAAAACGGCAGCCACTACGATTGCGATTTTGTAACTCTCAGCAGCAATGCGGGACACCTTCTGCCGGAGAGAAAAACAACTCTTACAGCAGTAAGCAGCCAGACCTTCTCCTTCAACGCTTCCGTGTATACAGAGGAAGAACTGACGAACAGGGCTCATAACTACGAGCTGGAGGAGTGCGGAAGCACCGTGCTCTGCCTGGACTACCGTCAGAACGGCATCGGTTCCAACAGCTGTGGCCCTCAGCTTCTTGAAAAATACCGGCTGGACGAAACAGAATTTCATTTTGCTCTGCGTCTGAAACCAGAGGCATAAATTTACAATTCAGAGGCTTTCCGGACCTTCAATGGAGTGGTCCGGTAAGCCTCTTTGAATTTCCGGACAAAGAAAGCGTAGCTTGAGAAGCCATTGTTCTCGGAAATTTCACGGATGGAATAATCGGTGGTGATCAGGTCTGTATAGGCGTGCTCCATCCGCACAGATGTGAGGTATTCCGTAACAGTAAGCTGCAGGGAATTTTTAAAAAAACGGGAAAGATAAGCCGGAGTGACAGAAATCAGGGAAGCCAGTTCCTCCAGAGTCAGAGGTTCCCTGTAATGATCGTGAATGTATGCAGTCAGTGTGTGGAGACGGTCATAGTAACGGTAATCATTTCTGGCGGCAGCAGGTTTTCCAGACGATGGGAAGGCAGTACAGAGAAGATAGATCAGCTCATAAACGAAACGGAGCGCCTGTACCTGATAAAAAGCCGGCTGTTCCTTGCAGAGTTTACAGAGGGAAGAGAGGATGCTGGCCAGTTTTTCGAGGCCTTCCTTTTTTTCAGGTGTGATCTCATCTCTGGAGAGAAGCGGAAGCTCAAAGGTGAATGTTTCAGGTGCGGGAAGACAGCGCCGCAGATGTTCATAAGGAAGCAGAAGCACGTAGGCTGTGGTGTCGTTTCGTTTTGAATATGTGGAATGAATGGTATTTGTGTTGAAAAGTATCGTGTCTCCGGGATGGACTGTGAATTTCTTCTGGTTTATGGTGACAGAGAGTTCGCCGGAGAGCAGGTGGATAAATTCCAGCTCTTCATGAAAGTGGGGCGGGATGCAGGAAGGCTTCTGATCATTGCTGAAAAAACAGCGGAGAGGCAGAAAACGGGCGGTACTGACGATTTCATGGTACAGAGATGGTTCCGTCAGAGCGGAAAAATCATCAAAAGGTGAAAAGGTATCTTTCTGTGACCATTTTTCTGGATCAATGGATTGCTTTTTCATGGAAAATCTTACCTCCGACAAAAATCTTTTATTTCCAACAGATGCTTATGGATGGATATGATTTTATTTTACTGAAAAAACGCCAAAAAACAACTGATATTCAAAAGAAAAAGCCAAAATCTGATATTTTTCCGGGAGAAAAACCATCTGTCCGCCATAGTTGGAAGGGTGTATACTGGAATTTATCAGAACAGATATCGGAACTGTGAAGTTACCGTTTATCAAAGGTTTAGGAGGTTTGATTATGGGATTATCATTGACAGAACTTCTTGTAGAATATCTTCGTTCTCCACTGGGGCTGGATGAACAGGCACCCCGTTTTTCCTGGCAGCTTTCTTCTGACAAAAAGGAGACATTTCAGACAGCGGCCGAGATCCGTGTAAGAGAAGGGAAAACGGAAGAAGAGGTCTGGGATTCCGGCCAGCTTTCCACAGGTGTTTCTACAGGCATTGCTTATGCCGGAAAAGAACTGAAGCCCTGTACTTCTTATGTGGTACAGGTGGAAGTGACCGACAATTACGGCAGAAAAGCCGTGGCAGAAACCGTCTTTGAGACCGGTTTTCTGAAAAAAGACAAGAGTGTATGGGAAGGTGCCGACTGGATCGGAGCTCCGGATTTCCATGTGGCAGCCAATGCGAGAGGCGTCTTTGTGCTGGAGAGCACCTTCCGCATGAAAGAGGGAAGTAAGAGAGCCGGCGTTGTTTTCGGAGCCAACGATTTCCGTCTTCTGGACCACAATCAGAACGAGTACGGCCTGGAGGGAGAGAACTACATTCGCTATGAGATCAACCGGACCGGGGAGACGCCGGTGCTGGATATTTATCGGGTGGGGTATGCTAAGAATGACAAAAAAGATGTGCCCTTTGCAACAGTGGAGCTGGACAAAAATGTGAATTTTGACGAGTTTCACTGCTTAAAGATCGTGGTAGATGGCGACAAGGCTTTTGCTTATCTGGATGAGCAGCCGGTGGATG
>CAKRQP010000083.1:0-10467 GCA_934393555.1 uncultured Lachnospiraceae bacterium | reverse complement strand
AAACCAAGGAATCGGTAAAAGGCGAAAGAGGGTGTTTTGTATGAAAAAAGAGATTTTTGACTTTTATTCGTATCTGAGAATTTCGGGGAGTCAGGCGGCAGCAAGACGTCGGGAAGCCGAAGCGGCCGGGATTCATGTGCCGGCATTTTTGCAGGCGGATATTTCTGCACGCTGTAATCTGTCCTGTCCGGGCTGTGAGAATGGCTGCGTTCGTACAAAACATCAGGAAGAACTTCTGGAACTGGAGCAATGGGATACGTTATTCCGGGAAGCCGAACAGCTGGGAGTACGGGTTATTTTTCTTACCGGCGGCGAACCTTTGATGGAAAGGGAGATCCTGGAACGGGCTTCCAGATATCAGAATTGCTGGTTTCTGGTCTTTACCAAGGGAACACTTTTAAATGAGAAGTATAATCAGTTTTTCAGTGATCACCGGAATCTGGTTCCGATGCTCTGTTTGGATGCCTGCTCGAACATCAATCTGGTAAAAGGGGGAAAGAGTTCCTATCTTTATGAGAATCTGATGTATGCCATGGACGCTTTAAGCCGCAGGGATATTGTGTATGGGACCAGTGTCACCCTGACATCGGAGAACAGACACCGGGTTCTGACCAGAGGCTTTCTGGACGGGCTGAACCGCAGAAAATGCAACGGCGTTCTTTATCTGATCAAGGATGAGGCAGAAGAAAACACTGCCGATACGGAAAATCTGTTCTGGGATGGAAGTCTGCTTCTGAATGAAGAAGAAAAAGAAGAGGTAAAGAGAACCTTAAAAGAGCTTTGGGAAGATTATCATGATATGGTACTTTATACCCTGTCCAGAAGCGGCAGATTTTTTGGAAGGCCTTTTGAAAAATCAGAGGTTTACCGGATATCGGCTGACGGAAATGTCTTTAATTGTCCGGCAGGTCTTGAAAAGCTGGGCAATCTGAAAGAGAAAAACCTTCGTTCGATCCTGCAGAAACAGACATCTCCCGTGGATCAGTGAAGAAGAGGGCTCAAGGTGTTTACATTTTGATTACAAAACCTTGTATACTTTTGTGATCCACAGCAGTATAATTTTGTTAGGCTTTACGGCAGCAGTTCGTTTATGTCAGAGCTGCTGTCTTTTTTATTGGCTTTTGACACGCAGCAGAGAAGGCAGGAAACTGTTACGGGGAAAATTTACGAGGGGCAGGATAAAAAATGAAACGTTTGAAGGAATATCTGGGGAGAATGAAGGCAGCCGGTCTGGTGGCGGCTTTTTGTATAGACGGACAGGAAGAAATGGAAGTACAGGGGCTTACCTTTGATTCCAAGGCAGCGGTGCCTGGTGGGATCTTTGTATGTAAGGGAAAAAATTTCCGTGTGGAGTATCTGAAGGAAGCACTGCAGCAGGGCTGTCTCTGCTACGTAAGTGAAAAGCATTATGAGCTCTCTGAGGGAACCTCCTGGATCCAGGTAAGGGACATCCGGAAGGCCATGCCTGTGCTGGCAGCCATTTTTTACGAAACGGAGCAGCAGCCGGTCCATCTGACCGGTATTACAGGAACCAAAGGAAAAACCACGACTGCTTATTATATCAAGGCGATCCTGGATGTCTGGGAGAGGAAACAGCAGAAAGCGGAAACGGGGATCCTTTCTTCGGTGGATATTTATGACGGGAAGGAGCAGGAACCGGCGAAAATGACCACACCGGAGGCCATTGAGATCCACCGTCACATACGGAATGCTGCGGATGCAGGGATCCGGTATCTGACGATGGAGGTTTCCAGTCAGGCACTGAAATATAAAAGAGTCCGGGGACTGAAATTTGACGTAGGTGTTTTTCTCAATATTTCCGAGGATCACATCAGTCCCTGTGAGCATGAAAATTTCGAGGATTATTTTACTTCAAAGCTTTCTCTGTTCAAGCAGACGAGAGTGGCCTGTGTGAACCTGGACAGTGCAGAGAGGGAGCGGATCCTTTCTGCTTCCCGGATCGCAGAGCGCGTAGTGACGTTTGGTACGACGGGAGCACCGGATATCTGGGGACACGACATCGAGATGCATGACGGAAAGATTTCTTTCCGGGTACGTTGTGATCGGTTTCATGAAAAGTTCCATCTCCGGATGCACGGTCTTTTCAATGTGGAAAATGCACTTGCAGCCATTGCGGCAGCCTATGCCTACGGAGTGGATGTGGAGAGCATGAAGGAAGCGCTTGCCGGTGTTCAGGTGAAGGGACGGATGGAAGAGTTTGAGAGCAAGGACCGGAATCTGGTGGCTATCGTGGATTACGCGCACAACCGTCTGAGTTTTGAGAAGCTTTATGATTCGGTATACAAGGAATATCCGGGTTATGAAATCTATACGGTTTTTGGCTGTCCCGGGGACAAAGCACTGAACCGCCGGAGGGATCTGGGGCTGATCTCCGGTCTGTTTTCAAACAGGGTCTACCTGACCACGGATGATCCGGGTACGGAATCTGTGAGCAGGATCTCCGAAGAGACCGGTCATTATGTGGAGATGGTAGGCTGTCCCTGCGAGTGTATCGAGGATCGGGCACTGGCGATCCACCGGGCGATCCAGGATGCGGGAGAGAAAAAGACGGTGGTTCTGGTTCTCGGAAAAGGAAGTGAGGGACGGCAGCGTTTTGGCAATCTGACGTATGACTGCCCGACCGATTCCGAGATGGTCCGTAAAAGCATGAACAATTATGACCGTCAGACCATACGCCAGAAGGTGTCCAGAAGATCGTAATAAGAATGAGTGGTTCCGGCTGCTGGAGTGAAAGATTCCGGCAGCCGGATTTTTGTATGAAGGAAGACAGAATTGATATGTCCGCAGCAGAAAGACAAATATCTGTCTTGTGAAAAAAAGCACAGCATGATAAAATGATGTAGACCTTGCGAAGCTTCGAAAAGTCGCAGGAAAATCCTGACAGAAAGAAAATGGAGTGTTTGAAATATGGAAAAGATTATACTGGCTTCTTCTTCTCCGAGAAGACGGGAGCTTATGGCTCAGGCCGGCTTTGCCTTTGAAGTTCTGGTAAGTGAGGCCGATGAGACGATAGAAACAGAAACACCGGGCGAGATGGTGGAAGTATTATCGGAGAGAAAAGCAGCAGCTGTGGCAGAAGAGATAAAGAGACAGGGCTTTACCGAGGCATCTGTCCTCCTTGTGGGAGCAGATACCATGGTGGCCATCGATGGGAAGAAGCTTGGAAAGCCGAAAGATGAAAAGGGAGCGGAAGAGATGCTGGAGGAGCTTTCCGGCAGAACGCATCAGGTGTATACAGGAGTAACGCTGATCCGGCTGAAAAAAGCGGAAAACGGCAGTATTTTGCAGGAGAGCAGGACGTTTTCCGAGGGGACGGACGTTTCCTTTTATCCTCTGACAAAGGAAGAGATCCGGTCATACATAGCTACCGGTGAACCCATGGACAAGGCGGGGGCTTACGGGATCCAGGGAAAGGCGGCAGTTTTTGTAAAAGAGATAAAGGGAGATTATAACAACGTTGTGGGGCTTCCCATTGCACGGCTTTATCAGGAACTGAAAAACTGGAGTGGAGCAAAATAGAAAAGAGGGAATGTTTTGAAAAACAGGATTTTGGTCATAGAGGATGACACTGCCATTTCCGAGCTGATCTGCATGAATCTGACAGTGGCAGGCTATGATACGGAGGCACTTTTTGACGGAAATGAGGTGGAAGAGCTTCTGAAAACAGACCGGGAATTTGATCTGGCTCTTCTGGATGTGATGCTTCCAGGAAAAGATGGCTTTGAACTGATGGAGCTTATGAAGGAAGCGAAGATACCGGTGATTTATCTTACGGCAAAGAGTGATGTGGGCTCCAAGATCAAAGGCCTCCGTTCCGGTGCGGAGGATTATATTGTAAAACCCTTTGAGGTGCTGGAGCTTCTTGTACGGGTGGAAAAAGTACTGGAGCGGACCGGACGGCAGATCAGCCGGATCACGGTCGGAACAGTGGAGATCAATCTGAACGAGCATCAGGTGACCAGGGACGGGCAGGAGGTGAGCCTGAAACCGCTGGAATACGATCTTCTGGTGCTTCTGGCGAAAAATAAAAACATGGCCTTTACCAGAGAGCAGCTTTTAAATCAGGTGTGGGGCAGCGATTATCTGGGGGAGACCAGAACGGTGGATGTCCATATCGGCCAGCTCAGAAAGAAACTGGAGCTTTTTGATGTGATCAAGACGATTCCGAAGATCGGATACCGTCTGGAGGATTAAAATGAAGTTATGGAAGAAAATTTCCCTTCTGACGGCTGTTGTGCTTTTTCTGGCCATGGGGATTTTCGGAGGCGGTATGCTTTATGAAACCTGGAAATACAACCTGAACCAGACCGTGAGCAGCTACCAGCAGCAGATAAAGGTCAACGCCTACGTGATCGCGCAGGAGATCAACAACAATCCGCTTTCCAGGTTCAGTGAGGTGACGAGAAAATCATTTCTGAACTATACCGTGCAGAAATACGGCGGAACCGATTATATCCTGCTGAAAAACGGAAAAGAAGTGGTGAACCTCACCGGATACATGCTGGTGAGCGGGGAAGAAAGCCGGTTTTCCGGGGCAGATCCGGAATATGTGCTCCAGAAGACGGAGAACCGCCACCTTCTTGTCATGGGGCAGGCCCTGAAAACGGAAAAAAAGGAAAATCTGAAGTTTCAGCTGATCCTGGTAAAAGATATTTCCGGCATTTATGAGGAAATGGCAAAGCAGATGTGGCTTTTTATCCTGGTCTATCTGGTGGTGATCTTTTTTGCCGTGGATATTGTATTCTGGCTGGTACGGATGGTTTTAAAACCGCTGACCGAACTGGAAAATACGGCTGGCGCCATCAGCCGGGGCGACTGGCAGCGGCGCTGCCGGGTGCGCAGGAATGATGAGATCGGAAAGGTGAGCGTGGCCTTTAACCGGATGGCAGATAAAATGGAAGAGCAGATGGAGGAACTGGAAACCGTTTCCGAGCACCGCCGTCAGCTTCTGGGAAGCCTGACGCATGAACTGAAGACACCGATGACTTCTATCATCGGTTATTCCGATACGCTGCTTCATGTGAAGATCTCTGAAGAACAGCAGAAAAAAGCACTGGAGCATATCAATTCCGAGTGCCGCAGACTGGAACGTCTTTCCGGAAAGATGATGACACTCATTGGCCTTTATGATGAGGACCGGATCCACAAGGAACCATATCCGGTGGAAAAGCTGATCCAGGAGGTGGCTGATCTGGAGCGGTACCATATGCAGGATTCCGGGATGGAGCTTCAGATATATTCCGAAAGCTGGGAATACTGCATGGATGTGGATCTGATGGAAAGCCTCCTGGTGAATCTTCTGGACAATGCCATCAAGGCATCCGAAGAAGGCTCTGTCATTGAACTTCACGGGGAGAAAGGCTGCATCTGGGTCCAGGATTACGGAAAAGGGATCCCGAAAGAAGAAATACCGAAGATCACAGAAGCTTTTTATATGGTAGATAAATCCAGGAGCCGGAAGGCAGGGGGCATCGGTATGGGACTGGCGCTCTGCCAGAAGATCGCCGAGATCCACGGAGCAAGGCTTTTGATAGAGAGCACGGTGGGAGCAGGGACCAGGATCTGTGTGATATTTCAGGAGGAGAACTAAATGAGAAAAGGAAGAATGCTTTTGACGGGTTTTCTTATGGGGAGTCTCCTGCTGAGTGGATGCAGCCGGAATTCCGCACTCCAGGTGGTGGTTCCGAAAAAGGAACAGGACAGTGTGCTTTTAAGCCAGGGAGATGAGACGAGCGTACAGGAACAGGTGCAGGCACCGGTACGTTATCTCTGTGATAAGGATTTCACTAATTTCCGCCTGGTAGCCAATGCCAGGGTCATTGTGCCCGATGTGGAAGGGATCCGTATGAAGAAGATCAGGAGCCGGGGGTTTTCAACGGAGGATCTGCAGCATTTTCAGAACACATTTTTAAAAGACAGTACGCTCTATGAGCTGAAGCAGGAAACGTATGAGGAAGAAGGCTATGATGAAACAGAAATAGAAGTTCCGGAAAACAGCAGTGTCGACCGGAATGCTGAGCAGGCGAAACTGCAGAAAAAAGAAGTGGAACTTACCATGGGAACTGGAGAAGACCGTCAGGACGCCTTCACGGAAGCTCAAAAGGAAGAAAAGGAAAGCTCCTGTGAGGAGCTTTATTCCGGGCAGACGCAGATGGTGGAGCCGGAAGTACCGGATGGATATGAAGCCTGTAAAGCTCTTTTTCTGGATTTTATAGATGGAAAGAAAACCTTCTATTTTAATGGTACAGAGGATTTTTCAACCCTGGAGGAGCTGTTTCATGCAGCAGTGGAGAAGGAAACAGACTGGAAAGAACAGCTGAAGATAGCTGGGCTTTCCATGGTCTGTGAAGAGCTTTCTGCAAGCATCGGGGATAATCTGACTCTGGAAAAAAAGGAATTACCGGAGCTTGGCGGACAGAAGGAGTTTTATGGTATGGCTGCGGAGGAAGACGGTTTGTATTCTTACAATCTGCAGAACCATATGGATGAGGGAAATCCGATCGCTTTTCGTCTGGATTCTGCGTATGGTGATGTTTTCTCCATGCAGGATGAGCAAAAACTGGTTATGGGAAGTGATGAACTGTTGTCACGGACCAGATTCCATGAATACAACCTGGCAGAGGTGGATCTTCAGAAGCAGGGAAAAGAGCTGATGAAAGCGCTTGGGCTGGACCAGACGGAACTTTGGGAAGTCCAGGATGAAAAGGTTTTCTGGTGGAATTATCTGGATGAGACCTGTCAGCAGTCCGAAGCAGAGCCGGCGAAGCAGTTTACTTACTGCAGAATGGTGGATGGTGTTCCGGTGATCCGGCTTTTTGACCAGCCATACTGTGAGATCCAGGAGGACGGTCTGATGAAGTGGCCGGAAGAAGAAATCCGTGCAGTCTATGGAAAAGATGGGCTTCTTTCTTTTTCCTGGATGGCGCCGGTGGAAATCGAGGACTGGCAGGATGATGATGTGTTCCTTTTGCCTTTTTCAGAAATTTCTCAGATTTTTGAGGAAATGCTGGAAGGCAGTCTTACCATAGAAACAGGGATCCTGGCAGGAGAGCTGAATATCTCTGAGGTTCGGCTTGGCTATGTCCGTGTCATCAGTAAGGAACTCTTGCAGGAGGATACCAATGTCACGACGGAGAACGGGGAGGATGTGTATACAGGCGTTCTGGTGCCGGCCTGGAGCTTTATCGGGACTGCTTCCGAAGTAGTAGCGGAGGCTTATGGTGTAAATGGAGGGACAAGGATCAGCTACATGACCATCAATGCCACCGATGGAAGTATCATCGGAAACTAAATCAGGAGGAGATTTTTATGAAAAATGTCGTTCTTATTGGAATGCCGGGATCCGGCAAAAGTACCGTTGGCGTAGTTCTGGCAAAGGTGCTCGGGTACCGTTTTATTGATTCGGATCTGGTGATCCAGGAAGCAGAAGGAAAACTTTTACATGAGATTATTTCAGAAAAAGGAATCGATGGCTTTCTGGCGGTAGAAAATAAGATCAACAGCGAACTGGAGCCGGAGCATAGTGTGATCGCCACCGGCGGCAGTGTTGTCTATGGAAAAGAAGCGATGGAGCATTTAAGCAGGATCGGAACGGTCGTCTATCTGAAGCTTCCTTATGCCAGTCTGGTCCGGCGTCTGGGAAATTTAAAGGACAGAGGAGTGGTGCTGAAGGAAGGGCAGACCCTGAAAAGCCTTTATGAAGAGCGTACCCCGCTTTATGAAAAATATGCGCATCTGACGGTGGATGAAGAAAAAGCAGGAATCCGGGAAACGGTGGAACTGGTGGTACAGGCCTTAAAAAAGATGTGATCAAAACTTATTGAAAAACTTAACAGATTTCGAAATAAGATAAAAAATAAGTATAATGTGACTATAAAAACATCGGATGACTGTTTAAAAATAGGAAGATATGCACAAAAAGCGGGCTGAAAATTTAAGAAAATATTATGATTTCAAGCGAAAATCACCGAAATTTTAATTTTTATTTACAAACAGGGTAAAAAAGACTATAATAGGCATTAGTTTCAATGCGTAAACAGAGATAAGGGTGCCACCGAAGATGAAAAGAGGAATCCTGAAAAGACAGGAAGAAGCTCTCTTTACATGCGGTGGCTTTTATCGGTAAACGGCAGGGAGGCTCTGCCTGACTCTGAATAGTATAAAGAATATTTGAGGTGTCTTTATGGATCAATATATAATTAAAGGTGGCAACCCGTTGGTTGGTGAAGTGGAGATCGGTGGTGCGAAAAATGCAGCGCTGGGTATCCTGGCAGCAGCGATCATGACAGATGAGACGGTTGTGATCGATAATCTTCCGGATGTTCAGGACATCAACGTATTACTGGAAGCTATCGCCGGAATTGGCGCGAAGGTGGACAGGCTGGACCGTCACAAGGTTGCGATCAACGGTTCTCTGATCGGTGACTGCAGCGTTGATTATGAGTATATCAAAAAGATCAGAGCTTCCTATTATCTTCTGGGAGCCCTGCTTGGAAAGTACAAAAGGGCAGAAGTTCCCCTTCCCGGAGGCTGCAACATCGGAAGCCGTCCCATCGACCTTCATCTGAAGGGCTTCAAATCTCTGGGCGCTGAGGTGGAGATCCGTCACGGAGCCATTGTTGCCAAGGCAGACCGGCTGAGAGGAAGCCACATTTTCCTGGATACCGTATCGGTAGGAGCGACCATTAACATCATGATGGCAGCTTCTATGGCAGAGGGATATACCATCATCGAGAACTCTGCGCGTGAGCCGCATGTGGTTGATGTGGCAAACTTCCTGAACAGCATGGGAGCGAACATCAAGGGCGCAGGTACCGATGTGATCCGTATCCGTGGTGTGGAGAAGCTTCACCGCACGGAGTATTCCATCATCCCGGATCAGATCGAGGCAGGAACGTTCATGTTTGCGGCAGCGGCTACCAAGGGCGACATTATGGTAAAAAATGTGATCCCGAAGCATCTGGAAGCGACAACCGCGAAGCTGGAAGAGATCGGCTGTGAGGTGGAAGAGTTTGATGATGCGGTTCGCGTGGTTGCATCCAAGCGTCTCAGAAACACTCATGTGAAGACGCAGCCGTATCCCGGCTATCCGACAGACATGCAGCCGCAGATCGGCGTGACACTGGCACTTGCGGCAGGAACCAGTATTGTAACAGAGAGTATCTTTGAAAACCGTTTCAAATACATTGATGAGCTTACCCGCATGGGAGCCAATGTGAAGGTGGAAGGAAACAGTGCCATCATCACCGGTGTGGAGAAATTTACCGGAGCCCGCGTCAGCGCACCGGATCTCAGAGCCGGAGCAGCACTTGTGATCGCAGGACTGGCAGCAGAAGGAATCACGGTTGTCGATGATATTGTTTATATTCAGAGAGGATATGAGTGCTTCGAAGAGAAGCTGAGAAGCCTCGGAGCTGAGATCGAAAGAGTTTCTTCCGAGAAAGAGATCCAGAAATTTAAATTAAGGGTTGGATGAAAAAAGAGGAGCTTTACCGCCGGGTGCGGCAGAAGCTCCTTTTCGTATGGCTGTTATCCGATTTTCTTCAAAGCCGGAAACTCTTTTTAAAGAGTCTCCGGTCTTTCTGTTTCATAATCACTCCAGCTCGCTTCAGCAGTGGCACCGCTGAGATCGACAGAATCGCGATAGCTTCCGGTTGTGATCGTGTAAGCACTGTCCCCTTCGACATAGACCGTTCCGTCGGTACCGACAACAGAAACGGTTTTTCCGTCTGTATCGACAATGTCTCCTTCTGATTCCAGAGAGGTGACGGTGCTGTCACCGGTTACCGTCCAGGTGCAGCCTTCTTCCAGATAAACGTTGCAATAACCGTTTCCGCCGTTTCCGGCATAGGTCTCATCATCCACAAAAGCACCTGTGAGGACGCTGTTGTCCGTGATATAGAAGTCCAGATCGCTGATGGAATCCCAGATCACGTCACCCTGCATCTCCTGATTGATGGCGGTAAAGAGGCAGTCGGAACCGTTGCTTCCGCTCTGTCCCCAGCCACGCTGGTTATCGTTTCCGGTACAGCGGAGGAAGAATTCGCTGTCCGGAGCATAGGTGATGTCTACACTGTCCAGAGTCAGAGTACACTCGGTATTGGTAGTATAGAGAAGTCCTCCGTTTCCTGTTTTCAGAGTGCCGCCGGTCATCTGGAAGGTGCTGTTTCCAACCTCGGAGTCACCGGACATACTCTGGTATACGATCACGCCCCAGGTGCAGTCATTCTGGTCATCGTCATCCATATTTCCGGAGAGCGCACAGTTGAACAGATGAAGAGAGTTCAGGCCTTCAATGCAGACTGCCTCAGAGCCGTTGGCTGTGAGCGTGGCATTGTTGACAGCAATGTTGGCTGTGCAGTAAACAGCAGGGGAGCCCACGCCATTGGAGGTATAGGTGCCGCCGTCAACTACCATGGTGCCGCCGCCACGGTCACTGCGGATCGC
>CAKRQP010000082.1:0-10556 GCA_934393555.1 uncultured Lachnospiraceae bacterium | reverse complement strand
ACCTTTACGTGCTTGCGGATCATATTAAAGCCCAGCTCCTTCATGGAACGGATATCGAAAACCAGAGCCTCGTCAGAGGGCGCCGTGTAAAGGCTTTCCGGCCAGTAGCCCTGATCCAGTACACCATTGAAAAAGTAGGGCTGATTGTTGAGGAAAAGCTTTGGCTGCTGTTTTTCATCCAGTCCCAGGGAAAATTTCCGCATGGCAAAATAACTGTGGACCGTGTCGGTTTCCGTGATAAGCTGTACCTCATAAAGGAAAGGATCCTCCGGGCTCCATGGACGGAAATCCGGCAGCAGGATATCACGGACAAACGTATTCTGATCGGCCGGGAAATCTTCTTTTTCCACATAATGGCAGTAAGAATCACGGTTCCAGAGCATCCGGATCTCCATGTCCTGAGGCTGCGTCAGAGTGATCTCCAGGCGGACAGAACCTTCATCATAAAGAGGTGTGATCTTCAGCTTTTCGATCCGGTTTTCCGGAACCCATTCCATCCAGACCGTCTGCCAGATCCCGCTCTGGGCAGTATAAAACATACCGTGAGGTTTGAGGCTTTGTTTGCCTCTGCTCTGACTTCCGCTGTCAGAGTCGTCTTGGACCCGTACCCAGAGTGTATTGTTGCCCTCCTGAAGATAGTCTGTCACATCAAAAGAGAAGGAAAGATATCCGTTTTCATGCTTTCCGAGAAGGTGACCGTTCCACCAGACACTGCAGTTCTGATCAACCGCCCCAAAATGCAGCAGGAGCCGCTGGTTTTCCGGGATCGTGTTCAGGTAAACAAACCGAAAATACCAGAGATATTCTCCCGGGAGAAGCTGACGGCTCACGCCGGAACGGATACATTCGGGAGAAAAAGGAACCAGGATCTGACCATCCGGGCGTTCCGGCCGTTTATTCTTTTTCGTAAACGTATAATCCCAGGGACCATTGAGACAGATCCAGTTTTCACGGCGGAACTGCGGGCGTGGATATTCCGGCAGGACGCTGCCCGGGTCGATCTGTTCACTCCAGATGGTCGTCATCCTGGAAACAGTCGTTTTTTCGTGTTTCTTTGGTTTCAGTGTAGAAACGGCATCAAGTAAACGCATGTTATCACCTTCCGTTGCCGGAATTCTTCCGGCTTATGCTGAAGTCAGTATAGCACAGGAATCCGGAAGATGAAAAGAGAAACTTACGCTTTTTATGAGTACAGGGAACGGATCCTTTTGCATGGATGTAAAATGTAAAATAACTGAATTTTCATAATAAATATGGAAATTATAAAAAATAAGACGAATAAAAAGAAAGAAGATTAGATTTTTAAAAGAAAAATCAAAAATAGTGTTGACAAATAGAAAAGGCTGTGCTATTATAAGGTCAACAACAAACAAGAACTTCAAAAAACACTTACCATTCTCCAGTGACGAGAAAGCTGAAGGAACCGGAGTGAAAGAGAAGTCAAAGTTGTTGAAGGAACTCGTAGAAATAGAAAAAGGGAGGTCAGTTCCAATGGGAAGTCCGATTGATCATTCTATTCAATATGGATGTGGTATAGCAAAGGTTTCCTGCATGAATGACCTTTATCTCAACAAATAAATATCCGGAAAGATCGAATATAGTCCAGATAATCGGAGAGTAAATGAACCGGAGCCGAGATAAAGCGAAAAGAATTTGCTACCATATTGAAGTAATACCACAAAGCATTCAAAGGTTTTTATTCCAGAATTTCGAGGGGATAAAAAATACGTCAGTTTATATAACAATTGAAGGTATATAGAAGTAAAGATTTATATATCGAGAAAACTTATATAATCCATCGTATTGAAGAGAATATTAGGAAAATATGATCGAAAGCTTTGAGTTTTATCAAAAGGATGAAGGCTCTAACAGATTCCTTGATTTTATAACGACAGATGAACTGTTGTTTATATAAGAAAGCAGGAAACTATAAGACAAAAGAATATTTCCTCCGATTAAATTTAAAATATAGAAAGAAAACTGAATATGATTGAAAAACATTAGACAGCCGTTATCGAAGCAAAGCGATAACGGCTGTTTTTGCCGGATACAGCAGTAAAAAATCCTCCATTATAATAGTAAAAGTACGGGCGTTTTTTTTTGACAAGGGGTTTGAGTTATGGTAGACTGTACCTATCTATGTAACCCAAAAGGTAACTGTCAAGAGGTGAAAACATTGGATAAATACGAATATAATCTCAAGTTGGACGAGATTAAAAAATTAGTCACCAGCGGGAACTATGAGGAAGCGGTCAAAGTGGCGGATACTGTAGAATGGAAACGTGTCCGAAATACCCGTACGCTTTGCATGGTCAGTGAAATATATGAGGCAAACGGAAGATTAGAAGACAGCAAGGAGATCCTTCTTCGTGCATACAGAAGATCTCAGATGACGAGAACAATCCTGTTCCGTCTGACTGAGGTAGCGATCAAGATGAAGGAATTCGATGAGGCAGTGGAATATTACAGTGAATTTGTAAATGCCGCGCCAAATGATACCTCCCGGTATATCCTCAAATATGAGATCTATAAAGGAAGAGGTTCCTCACTGGAGGATCAGATTGCGATCCTGGAAGAGTATAAGGAAGCAGAATATACAGAGCAGTGGGGTTATGAGCTTGCGAAGCTTTATTATCAGGCAGGAGAAAAGCAGAAATGCATCGAGAGCTGTGATGACCTGGTTCTCTGGTTCCGTCAGGGTAAATATGTGATCAAAGCTCTGGAGCTGAAACGCTCACTGACGGAGCTCACACCTATGCAGCAGACGATCTATGATCATCGGGATGAAAATCTGATGCCGATCAAGGAACGGGTGGAGGCTGCCGTTCCGGAGCTGGAAAAGATCATTGTGGATAAAATGCCTTCCAACGAAACGGATGCGATCACAGAGAACATCATTTCCGAGACACAGAAGGAGCTTGCCCAGGCAGTAAGCCAGCATACGGCAGCTGCAGAGCAGGAGACTCCGGAACAGCAGGATCAGTCCTGGAGATACAGCACCGGCGGAACCACAAGAGTGATGCCTGCCGATGCAGTGAAAAACAATCTGCAGGCAAACGCACCGGCAGCCGCTTCTGCCGGAGCAGCAGGAGCTGTTCCGCAGGAAGAGGAAGCTCCGGAGCAGGCGTTTGATGCACAGCAGCTTCAGAAGGAACTGGCAGAGAGTATGCGGGAGATCATTTCCGGTATTCATCCGGCAGAAACGGAAGCAGAGATCGTGGAACCGAAAAATGACATGTCTTTCTTCAGGGACCGTGCAGGGCATGCGCCTGTTCAGGAACCGAAGGAATCGATCGATGATATTCTGGTTTCTATGAGTGGCGCAGATGAGACTGCTTCTACGGAAGAAAAAGAGCCGGAGAGAGAAATGCCGGAGCAGCCGGACCTGCAGATGGAAAATGATCAGCCCAAGGAGGCTGTGCAGCCTTCCGGAGAGGACAGGATCCCGGCTCCGCAGGCAGCCGTGCAGAATCCGGGGATGGCAGCTTCCGGCTTTGCGGCACTGGAAGCCCAGGCGGCCAAGATGCGTGCGGAGGCCGAACAGGCAGCCGGTTTGAATGAGCGTCTTGCAGCTCATGCAGGTGTAAATGCAGCCGCAGAGAAGAAAGTGGAAATGCCAGGAAATGCGGCACCGGATATGGCTTCCGGAACTTTAAAAAACAGTCAGCCAGAGAAAAAGACAGCGGATCAGCCGCAGGTTCCGGTAAATGAGCCGGAGCAGGTTGTCAGAGAGCATACTCCGTTGCCTGCGCAGAGGGTACAGCCGGCACAGCAGAACCATGCGAATCCGGCACCGGCAGCCTATCAGGAAACGCAGCCGCACCCGACAGCACCTGTGCAGGGACAGCAGAGTCAGGCAGGTCAGCCTGTTATGAGCCAGCCGGCACAGGGACAGCAGCCGCAGGCTGCTGCAGGTGTTGCGCAGCAGAGCAGTGCCGACCAGAAAGCAGCCAGGGTCTCCCAGGCTCAGGGCGTGATCCGCATGGAGCGTGCAGGCAGGAATACAGAGGCAGCAGCCGCTCAGCAGAATCCTTATCAGCAGGCTGCTTATCGTCCGAACCAGAGTCTGACTTTAAGCCAGCAGCAGCTGTTTTCCTATTTTTCAACGATCCAGGGACTTCAGGAGCAGATCGCCTGTGCAATGAAGGAATCTCTGATCAAGCTTCAGAAGGATAAAACATCCAGAAGCGGAAATCTGGTGATCACAGGTGATCCGGGAAGCGGAAGAACGACCCTGGGTATCCGTTTTGCAAAGGCTCTGTGCCAGGAACGTGGAAACAGCGCAGCCAGAGTGGCAAAGATTTATGCAGAGGATTTCAATAAGAAGGATATCGCCTCTACGGTGGCAAAGATCGCCGGAGGTACGCTCATCATCGAAGAAGCCGGAGATCTCTCCGAGGAATCCATCGCACAGTTGTCCAAGGCTATGGAATTCCGCACGGATGGTCTTCTGGTGATCCTGGAGGATGAGAAGAGTTATCTGAAGGAACTCTTTGATAAGAATCCAACCTTTGCTGAGAAATTTACTTCCGAGATCTCCATTCCCATCATGACAAATGATGAACTGGTGACTTTTGGAAAAATTTATGCGTATGATGAGGATTACCGTATTGACGATTCTGCCATGGTAGCCCTTTACAACCGGATCGGTGAAATGCAGACGCCGGAGCATCCCGTTTGTATTGCCGATGTAAGGGATATTGTGGATGATGCCATCAGCCGTTCTGAACGGACCGGTATCCGCAAGCTTGGAAGGATCCTCTCTCATAAACGCTACGATGAGGATGACCGTGTGATTCTTTACGAGAAAGATTTTAAATAAGAACCCGGAAAGCGGACGTGAAAGCCGATAAAAAGGCTGACGTCCGCTTTGCACTGGAATTCTGGCAGCATCTTATAATGTAAGGGGGCAGAAAAAATGAATACACAGAAGTTTGCGAAGATTCAGGACATACTGACAGAAATGGTGGAGACAGGGGCGGCAGCCGGCGGAAGCTGTCTGATCTATAAGGATGACGAGGAGAAATGCTATTATGAGGCGGGTTATGCTGACCGGGAAAATAAAGTGCCGGTAAAAAGAGATACGATCTTTCGGCTTTATTCGATGACAAAGCCCATGACGGCAGTGGCAGCCATGCTGCTCGTACAGGATGGGAAACTGGATCTGGTGGAGCCTTTGTCCACTTATCTTCCGTTCTTTAAGAATCCCATGGTTGCGGAAAACGGAACCCTGCGTCCGGCGGCCAGAGAGGTTCAGGTCCGTGATCTTCTGAATATGACCTCCGGTTACACTTACGACGGTGCTTCCAACGAGACAGAAATCCAGACGACAAAACTTCTCGATGAGATCAAAGCGCGGATGGACGGAGAGAATCCTTTCCGTACACAGGAGATCGCAAAAAGACTCAGCGCCATTCCTCTTTCTTTTGATCCGGGCACGGAGTTCCGTTATGGACTGTCAGCGGATATTCTGGCGGCTGTCATTGAAGCAGTCAGCGGGAAACGTTTCAGCGAATTTCTCCGGGAGCGGATCTGGGAGCCGTTGGGAATGAAAGATACGGGCTTTTTTGTGCCGGAGGAAAAGCAGGACCGCCTGGCAAAAACCTACAGTATGGAAAAAGACGGACTTCAGCTTTACACGGTCAATCACCTGGGCATTTCCGTGGATATGAAAAGAGATCCTGCTTACGAAGCCGGCGGAGCAGGGCTTACGACCACCATTGACGACTGGCTGAGATTCTGCCGGATGCTTTTAAATGGCGGTGCTCTTGAGGGTGTGCGGATCCTCACAGAGCCCATGGTTCATTTCCTGACCAATACTACGATCACGGAAGAGCAGCGTCAGGGAATGAAAGGCTGGGATACCCTGGCCGGTTACACATATGGAAATCTTATGAGAAATCTCGTTGAACCGGAGCATGCAGCCACGCTGGGAAGCCGTGGAGAATATGGCTGGGATGGCTGGCTTGGTCCTTATATGTCTGTTGCACCGGAGAAAAATCTTATCATCCTTGTGATGGAACAGCTTACCGGAGCCGGTACCTCTACACATACGCGCCGGATCCGGAACGTGGTATATTCTGAAATTTAAAAAGATCCGCTCCGTCCGTCTCTGTCTGCAAAAGAAGTATGCAGGAGAGTGCGGCTCTGTGAAAAAACTGTCTGCCATAGAAAAAATGGCAGGCAGTTTTTTAATGTCCGGAAAAAAGAAATAGCGCGGGTGACTATATACCGGGTGGTATAGAAAAGCAAGAAAGAGAAGAAAGACGAAAAAAGAAGATCCGGGATGAAAGAAAGTAAAATCTGCGGTGAAATACAAGGGCTTTCCGGTTGACATTTTATATACCGGACGGTATAATTAAGACAACAGGAGGGAGACGATGGACAACAGAGAAAAAATCCTGAACTGTGCGCTTGAACTTTTCCATGCCAGAGGATATGATGCTGTGGGCGTACAGGAGATCGCAGAGACGGCCGGAGTGACCAAGCCGACCCTCTATTATTATTTTGGAAACAAACGAGGCCTTCTGGAGGCGCTCCTTTCCCGGGAGTATGCGGAGTTTCGCAGGGAAGTTTTTGACGGCCGGGATGAGAGGGAGCAGATCTGGCTGACATTGCCGAAGATTGCAGCTGCTTATGTGGATTACGGTATGAACCACCGGAAATCCTACATGCTGATGATGTCGCTTTTTTACTCGGCAAGAGAGAATGAAGCCTACCAGTCGGTAAAGCCTTTTGTGGAAGATCTCTATCAGAATATGGTGAGCCTTTTTATGGGGGCTTCCGGTCAGCTGGGAAATATGAACGGCAGACAGGAGCAGTTTGCTTTGGGCTTTACCGGAATGCTGGATCATTACCTTCTTCTGATGGCGGCACGGGAGCCGGAGGGTTATCAGGTTCCCGGAGAAACAAAAGAAGCGCTGGCAAAACAGTTTATGCACGGGATCTTCAGCTGACAGGATTTCGTCATACATCCGCAGCCTTTGCCTGATATGCGGAACGGTTATGTAAAATATAGATCGGGAGGAAAAGAACACAATGGGACACTGGTATAACGAGGCAGTTTTTTATCATATTTATCCGTTGGGCCTTCTTGGCGCACCAAAGAGAAACGAAGGGACAGAGATCGAGCACCGGATGCAGGAGCTCCTTCCCTGGATCGATCATATGAAAGATCTCGGAGTGACAGCCGTTTATATCGGTCCGCTTTTTGAATCCACCACCCATGGGTATGATACGAAGGACTATAAGAAAGTAGACCGCCGTCTGGGTGATAATGAGGACTTTAAGGAATTTGTGAAAAAATGCCATGAAGCCGGGATCCGGGTAGTTGTGGACGGTGTGTTTAACCATACCGGCCGTGAATTTTTTGCTTTTCAGGATATTCAGAAAAACAGGGAACATTCTCCCTATGTGAACTGGTACAAGGGTGTGAATTTCGGTTGGAACAGCCCCTATAATGACGGATTTGGATATGAGGCCTGGAGAAACTGCTTCGAACTGGTCAATCTGAACCTTTACGAACAGGCTGTGAGAGATTACCTTTTTGATGTGATCCATTTCTGGATCCAGGAGTTTGATATTGACGGCATCCGTCTGGACTGCGCAGACTGCCTGACCTTTGATTTTATGAAAGAGATGCGCTGGAGAACTTCTCAGGAAAAAGAAGATTTCTGGCTGATGGGTGAGGTGATCCATGGGGATTATGCCCGCTGGGCCAACGATGAGGTCCTTCATTCCGTAACGAACTATGAGCTGCACAAGGGTCTCTATTCCGGTCATAACGATCACAATTATTTTGAGATTGCTCATACGATCCGGAGGGAATTCGATGAGAATGGCGGTATTTATAAAGGAAGAACTCTTTATTCCTTTGCGGATAATCATGATGTGGACCGCCTGGCCAGCAAGCTGAACAACAAAGCTCATCTTTTCCCGGAGTACACGCTTCTTTACACGCTGCCGGGCATTCCATCCATTTATTATGGTTCCGAATGGGGCATCGAGGGGAAAAAAGAGGGTGGCAATGATGATCCGCTTCGTCCGGCTCTTGACCTGGCTGAAATGGAAGAGAAATATAAAGACTGTCAGCTGACCGGGCATATCAAAATGCTGGGCAGGCTGAAGAAAGAACTTTCCCCACTTTCCGGGGGAAAATACAGAGAGCTTCTTCTGACGAACCGGCAGTACGCGTTTGCCAGGATCCAGGATGACAAGGCCGTGATCATAGCCGTCAATAATGACGAGAATCCGGCACAGGTTTCCATTCCGGTACCGGTAGGAGGAAGCGCGGTGAACGCTGCTACAGGAGAGCCGGTCAATGTGGAAAACGGCCGCATCAATGCGGAACTTTTACCGGCGGGAAGCCTGATCGTAGCTGTAAATAATTAAGACCAAAGAGACTGCGGGGCAGAAAAAGACCCGGCAGTCTTTGGCGGATAAAAAGATCTGACTGCATAGACGGACTGAAGCCTGCAGGCTGCAAGGAAAGCCTGCCATAAATCATGTGTGAGGAGAAGGGGATTATGGAAGAAACAAAGAAAAGAACAAGAAAAGCAACGGCAGCAAAAGAGACAAAAACAGCAGAAAAGGCTTCTACAGCAAAAAAGGCAGCAGAGAAAAAGCCAGTGGCAAAGAAGTCTGCAGCTTCGAGACAGGAAGTTCTTCGGATCGGTGAACTGGACCAGTACCTGTTCGGTCAGGGAACACATTATGACATTTACAAAAAACTGGGTGCACATCCGACCAGAAGAAGAGGAAAAGATGGCGTTTATTTCGCTGTCTGGGCACCTCATGCGAAGGATGTCCATGTAGTAGGTGATTTTAACGGATGGAATACAGAAGCGACACCGATGAAGCGTCTGGATCCACTGGGGATCTGGGAGGTTTTTGCTCCGGGCGTGCAGGAAGGCTGTCTTTATAAATACCATATCCTGACGGAAAAGGATCAGGAGCTTTATAAGGCGGATCCTTTTGCCAGTGCTTCCGAACTTCGTCCGGGAAATGCCTCCAAGGTGGCAGATATCAGCAAATTCCGCTGGACAGATACGACCTGGATGAACAAGCGGGTCGAGAAGAATCCGGATGAGGAGCCTATGAGTATTTATGAGGTACATCCGGGCTCCTGGAAAAAACATCCTCATGATCCGGAGACAGAAGACGGTTTTTACAGCTATCAGGAATTTGCCCATGCTCTGGTAGAATATGTAAAAGATATGGGTTATACCCATGTGGAGCTGATGGGGATCGCAGAGCATCCCTTTGACGGTTCCTGGGGCTATCAGGTGACGGGCTATTATGCACCGACTTCCCGCCACGGTTCTCCTACGGATTTCAAATATCTGGTAAACTATCTCCATAAAAATAAGATCGGTGTTATCCTGGACTGGGTTCCGGCTCATTTCCCGAAGGACGCCCACGGTCTGGCAGAGTTTGACGGAACCTGCTGTTATGAATATGCGGATCCCAGAAAGGGTGAGCATCCGGACTGGGGGACCAAGGTTTTTGATTTCAGCAAAAATGAAGTGAAAAACTTCCTTATTGCAAATGCTCTTTACTGGATCGAGGAGTTCCATGTGGATGGTCTCCGTGTGGATGCAGTGGCATCGATCCTTTATCTGGATTATGGAAGAAAAGACGGAGAATGGTGCCCGAATATTTACGGCGGCAATAAGAACCTGGAGGCCATCGAATTCTTCAAGCATCTGAACAGCGTGGTTCTCGGAAGAAATCACGGAACGGTGATGATCGCTGAGGAATCTACGGCCTGGCCGAAGGTGACCGGAAAACCGGAGGATGACGGATTGGGCTTTTCCATGAAATGGAATATGGGCTGGATGCATGACTTCCTGGAATATATGAAACTGGATCCGTATTTCCGTCAGTTCAACCATAACCTGATGACATTTTCGATGACCTATGCCTATTCTGAGAAATACATCCTGGTTCTTTCCCATGATGAGGTGGTGCATCTGAAATGTTCCATGATCAATAAAATGCCGGGACTTTATGATGACAAATTCTCCAATCTGAAGGCAGGATATTCCTTTATGCTTGGTCATCCCGGAAAGAAGCTGCTCTTTATGGGACAGGATTTCGGACAGCTCCGTGAATGGAGTGAGGCGAGGGAGCTGGACTGGTATCTCCTGGCAGAAGAAAAGCACAGTGAACTTCAGAATTATGTACGCGCCCTGCTTCATCTTTACCAGAAGAACAAAGCCCTCTATGATTCCGATCAGAGAGGCGACGGCTTCGAGTGGATCAATGCGGATGACAATACCAGAAGTATTTTCAGCTTTGTGCGTCATTCTCAGGATGGCAAAAACAATCTGCTTTTTGTCATCAACTTTACACCTGTGGCCCGCCCGGATTATCGTGTCGGCGTGCCGAAAAGGAAACAGTACCGTCTGGTTCTTAACAGCGATGCCGCAGAGTTTGGCGGAAGCGGAAAAGAACAGCCGGAAGTATACCGGGCAGTAAAATCAGAGTGTGACGGAAGACCGTATTCCTTCGCTTATGATCTGCCTGCTTATGGAGTGGCAGTATTCAAGTTTTAA
>CAKRQP010000081.1:0-10582 GCA_934393555.1 uncultured Lachnospiraceae bacterium | reverse complement strand
TTGGATGCGATAACCCAGGAAATAAAGTAGGGCAGGTAAGATGCGGTCTGCACGAACTTTTTCGCCTTTGTGCTCCGTACCTCATTTAAAAGGATAGCAATGATGATCGGCGCCGGGAAAGAAAACAAAAGAGTCAGAAGACTGGTCGCCATGGTATTTCTCATGATCATCTTAAAATCATTTTCAAAAAAGTACTGGAACCATTCTCCCCCTACAAAAGGTGCACTTAAAAGGTCATGAAAATATCCCTTGGTAGACGGTGCATAATTGGTGAATGCCATATAAAGACCGGTCATGGGCGCATAACAGATCACGGCAACCCAGATAATGGCCGGAACCATCAGAAGGAACAGATAACGCTGATCCCATATTCTTTTCTTTAGCGGCTTTTTTGATGCTTTCACAACAGCTGTTTTTGCCATATAACTTCCTCCTTTTTGCCTGCTCACTCTTCCTTAAACAGTGCAGCATCGCAGTCTTTTATATTCCATGAAATCCGTCCGTCCTTTTCCTGAACAGTTTTTCCACTCCAGAGTTCCCTGTAGGAAACTCCTGTTTTCAGGCCTGCCCTTAAAGGATCCAACTCCACGATCTGCTCTCCTGTTTCCCAGCTGAACACGGCGATATACTGTTTTCCATCAATAACTGCCGTAAAGCAGTGGGATGCAGAAGTGCCTCCCGCTTCTGTCGGCCGAAAAGCCACCCGCGAAGCTGCCACTTTATTTACTTCAGGATTTCCGGTAAGAATCCTACTGCGCTCTTTTGCTTCTTCCCGTTCATAGTCATCGCTCAGCATCATAACGGTTCCTGCAATCACAGACGCGGTGTACCTGGCTCTTGCTTCCCCAAGGCTGCTGTCACGATCCATGCAAAAGCTTTTCAAAAGGCAGCTATGATCCGGGTCGTTAAAAGCATAGAGCCGATGATTCTGCCACCAGGCATATGTCTGTGCATTCAGAACATACTCTACATCCTCCGCTGTTCCAAATGCGTCACAGGAAAATCTTCTTGCATGACCGTAGCCATTTGGGAAAAGAGGAGCAATCGAAAGACTGATAAAGAAAGGTTTCCCTGTTTTTTCCGGTTTTAAAAGCTCATCTATAAACTGATATGCCGCATTTAATGCCTGCCGTCCGGTCCGTACAGAAGAATCATAATGAACGCCTTCCATACCTCCATGGCTCATAAAATCCACTTTCACATAATCAAAGTCCCATTTTATAAAATCATTGAATTTTCTTCTTGTATATTCTTTCCACAACGGATGTGTCACATCATAAGGAATCGCACCATCCACCCTTGGAAGCAGTCTCCCCTTGGAATCCCGAAGGAGGATCTCATTGAAACAGTGTCCGGCAATTCCCGGAATCTCCGCATCCGGTTCTTTTCCAAAAAAAGCAAACGGTGCATCATAAATTCCTGCCCTCTGATCATTTTCATGCAATTCCTTTACTCTGGCAGTAAGAACTTCTTCCGGAATCGTATTCCAGCAAGCATCCAGATTGACATAAGTGACTCCCTTGTTTTCATATCCTTTCGGTGCCAGTTCTTCTCTCAGAAATTTTCCTGTTTTCTGGTAATTATCTGCATTCAGCCTGAATGCCAGTCCTGCCCAACTGTTGAAACCGAAAGGAACACCTTCGTTCCATTCAAGAGGCCGTGTTTCTTCTGCAACAAGATCTCCATATTTCTCTAAAAGTTCCCTGTAATCCGTACCGTAAAGGACAACGAAGCGGGAAGACGATACTCTTTTTCCTGCAAGGCTTCCATGTTTCTCCGTATCATGACTTCCTTCATCTGCAAGTCCGCTGACTGCACAAATACTTTTTGCGTCATAAGCAGAACAGATCAGACCATTTTTCCAGAAATCAAAATCAATCGCACCGATCAGCAGACCTTCCCTTGTATCCTCCTGAAAAAGTACTGTAAGATCATAGCTCTTTCTTCCTGCACGAAGCGGTACTGCCTCATAACGGAGCCACATGGTATTATCATAAGGAACAAGAAGCATTTTTGACCAAAGGCTTTTCCAGAGTTTTTCGTTTGTCTCCGGAGCTTCCTGTACAACCAGAGGAACCAGGCAACGCGTCTCTACCTCGTTTCCGTCTCTGGAAGACAGACTCACCTTTGCAACCGGCACATGATTTTCCAGAACCTCCAGTTCCTCTGTCAGAATAAGGTCATCGTCTCTTTCAAAAGTAAGCTTCAGTCTGCCTCCTTCTTCTACTTTATCTGTCAGTCTGGAATAACGGCTGTCTATTCTTCTTCCGTCTATGTGAAAAGCCTGTGCATATGCCTGCAGGATTCTTTTTCCTTCCCAGTGAAGTTCAAAGGTTCCATTCTCTGTACAGGTCCAGAATATCTTTTTCATTTTGTCACCTCGGTTTCAATTCTTCAAAGAAACGCAGTTCTTTCAAACTGCGTTTCCGGATGTTTTCTATTTATTTCGTAACCGTTCCGTACTTTCCAAGCTGCGTTTCCTGGTTTACTCGTTCCACAGCTCCATACGTGCGGCATAAGTTTCATTGATTACATCCTCTACCTCAGCGATGCCGGCTGCATCCAGATCACTCATCATCTGGTTATACACACTGTCTACCTCATCAGAAGAAGCAGCATTTACCATGTGTGGATAAGCCTGAGCAATGATATCCTGTATCTTCTGTGCTTTCAAGGCAACCGGAGTATTTCCGGTCGGGATCAGACCGTCAAATTCTGCGGTATCCCAGTATGTATTGGTCAGATTCTTCTCTGCGAACTGAGCGCTGATGTCTTTTTTAGCCATGGAGATACGGCTCGGAGTTCCATCATCTTCGTGATTGCCGTTTTTAACAAACCATGTCCATCTGGTGATACCTGTTTCTTCCTGCATCTTGGTGTTGTCTGCTTTGAAACGCTCTACAATATCGCCGACAGGGGTACGGACACCGTCTTCAATGGTGTAATCTTCTCCCTCAATACCCCACAGCAGGAGATCCTGACCTTCCTGACTTGCGCAATAATCAACAAAAGCAAGCGCCGCATCCAGATTCTCGCAGTTATTGGTAATGGCGATGGCATCCCAGCCAAGAGAACTTCTGCCGCCCAGTGTAGTCTCATCCGGATCCACATCATCCGCAACCACTTTATAAGCAAGGTAGTTTGCATCCTCACCGATCATCTGGTTCAGGCTGGCGTTTGCCGTCCACACATCCCAGTAAGCACCTGCATAAGCAAACACATTTCCTGCTGCCAGTTTCTGGTTTCTCAGATCAGATGTAAGTGTTACCCACTCTTTATCCAGATAGCCTTCTGTATAAAGATCATTCAGGGAATGAACAGCTTCCAGATATTTCGGGTCGCTGACACGGAAATGAAGTTTTCCGTCCTCATCTTTGTAATAGGTTTTCATTCCGTACATACCTGCAAAGGTTCCATTCAGGTCGTCTGTTTTTTTAGGCTCATTGAGCATCAGTGCTACCGAATCTTTTCCTTCCAGGGTCGGATATTTTTCTTTAAACTGTTTGAAAACCTCCTCCATCTCGGAAACGGTAAATGGTTCATCACTGTCTGCTCTTTCCTGGCCTAACAGGTCAACCATGATATCATAACGGCAGATAAAACCATTTACTGGATCCGGATCCGGACCATACCAGTTGGAAAGATAGTAGTTGTTTCCATCCGTGTATCTGGTCTTATTCAGGGTATCTCCATACATTTCGACCACATTCGGCAGCTTGTCCATATAGTCGCTTAAGTTCACAAGAGCGCCTGCTTCAATGTATTTGTTCACAATATCGGAGCTTCTGTCCATCAGGATAATATCCGGATAATCCTGTCCTGCCAGCATCAGGGACAGTTTTTCTCCCGGATCTCCGGTCGGGCTGATCAGGTCAATATTTACGCCTGTACGGTTCATCAGTTCCTCGGCAATACGGTCATCAAATGCTTTGATACCGGAGTTCTTGTCGAAGAAAGAAATGGTGGGGCGCTCTTCATCAGCTGCCGCCGGAATCACGGTCATGGAACTAACTGCCATAACGCTTGCAAGAAGTAATGCAATTCTTTTTTTCATGTTTCTTATCCTCCCTTTGTTTTTGTGTAATATGTTTAATATTTCCTTTGATATTCTATATTTTATAGTCATTTTTTCATCTCTTCCATATTTCTTTTTTCCGATTCATGTCTTAAATATACAAAAAAACAGCATTCTGTAATTTTTGAATGCTGTTTTTCACCAGAATATATCAATTTTTAACACTGCTATAAGTATTTTTTTCGGTATTCATTGGGCGTTTCTCCATATCTTTTTGTAAATACGGAACAAAAGTAGGAAACATTTTCATATCCCACCTGCATGCTGACCTCTTTCACCTTGTATTTCGGGTTTTTCAATAATTCACAGGCTTGTTCAAACCGGTAATTTGTGATATATTCCAGAATTGTCTGACCGGTTCCTTCCTTAAAAATAGTACGGATATAATTAGCCGAAAAATGAATCTCCGCAGCCATATCTTCCACCGTCACGGACTGGCTGTAATGGCTTCGAACATACTCCTGGACTTTCCGCACCACATAGGCACTTTTACAGTCGCCAAGCTGCTGATTCCTCTTCTCCTCTATGATTTTCAAAATTCCGTCCACATAGTCTCTGGCTTCCTCGATACAGCAGCATTTCCGCAGATTCTCATACTGATTTTCGCTCTGCCTTCCCTTTCCCTCTCTATTTTCCGGCATGATCTTTCTCTCCAGTTTAAGAGAAATCCGGTACAAAAATTGCAAAACTTCTTCTTTTTCTATTTTTCCCTCTGAGAAACAGGTAAAAGCCTGAGCCAGAAGTTTACCGATTTCAGCATCCTGGCCGGCACGTATGAGTTCTTCCAGCTGGTTCTTAAGAGCTTCTAATTTCTGAAAATACGTATTATCCCGCATTTTCTCTGGTTCTCTGAAGCTTTCCTGTACCGGCTTCAAGGAGCCTTTTTCTTCGTAAAAGATCTCTTTTTCCCAGCTCTTCAGCTGATGCCAGGCCGCCCGGAGACCTTCTTTCGCCACACTTTGCTTCAGCCAGACACCGCCATAGCTTTTTCCTGTAAGTTCTTTCAGGATCCTCTGGATCCGAAAAGCCGCATCGTGAAAATCCACATAGCCCCAGATCAAAAAAGTCAGTGTACTGCCATCCAGCCAGACAGTTTCGATCTCTGCCAGTTTTTTCTCCATACTCCGGTCCAGATTTTTCTGAAAAACCTGAAAAAACTGAACCATACCGAAACGACCGTTGTTTTTTTCCCCGGATACCTGTTTCAGCTCCTGCAGCAATCTATCCTCCGGTGTCTGTTCTTCCGTACAGAGACGCTGAAGAAGAAGTTTTCCCATCACATCCACAGAATTCTGAAAAAGATTTTCTTTCTCGATCTGTTTGATGGCTCTATGGATCACCTCAGCGATGCTCTCCTCGGAAAAAGGCTTTAGGATGTAATTCACAGCGTTTACTTGAAAGGCTTCTTTTATATAAGCAAAATCATCATAGCCTGTTAAAAAGATGATCTTAATATCCCTGTTCCACTCATAAATCTTTTTCGCCAGATCAATACCGTCCATGACAGGCATCTGAATATCTGTAATGACGATATCCGGCTGCCGGTCCAGTACCAGTTCATAGGCAGCCTTTCCGTTTTTTGCCGTATCTACATGATCAATGCCCAGCGTTTTCCAGTCTATATAATTTTTCAGCGCTTCCAGTTCCATCTTTTCATCATCAACAAGTAAAATCCGATACATACCTTATTCCTTTCCCCACAGTCGGATCCGTTTTTTATAATTTTCTGTTATGGCTTTCTCTGCTTTTGAAAGCCCCTCTACCTCCATATCAGCAATCATTTTATCATAAAGCCGGAGGCATTCTTCTTCACTGGATGCATCGATCAGCCGCGGATAAGCTTTCTGGTAAATTTCCTGTACATTTTTCCAGATCAGAGCCTCCTCGGTACCGCTGGCAGGCTCCAGATTTGTATAAAAAGAGGTATCCCACCGGTCTGTCCGAAACCGTTCATTTCCCAGTTTTGCCTCCTTGGATATCTCATATTTGGTCATCATGTCATAAGGACTTCCATCACTTCCAAGACCGTTTTTTATAAACCAGCTCCACCGCCGAATACCTGTGTTCTTTTTGGCCTGATTGATATCACTGACTGCCTCTGCCAATATTGCCGCATCCGGTGTCCGTTTGCCATCCACATAATTCCAGTCTTCTCCTTCAATCCCCCAGAGCATCAGATACTGTCCCTCTTCACTGACCAGAAAATTGATGACTTTCAGCACGGCATCCATGTTTTTACAGTGATCAGTGACCGCAATTGCATCCCAGCCAAGAGTATTTCTGGCATTATACGTAGTTTTGTCCGCAGATATCCCTTTTCCAAGAACCTTATAAGGATAATAATCCGCATTCTCTCCCCATTTTTCTTTTATCTGGTTACGGTCTTCATCCAGATCCCAGTAGGCACAGGCTGTGGCAAAAACTCTTCCTTCCGTAAGTTTTTTGGAAAAAAGAGTTCTCTGAGTCACTACCCACTCCTTATCCAGCAGGCCTTCCCGATACAGCTGATTCATAAAAAGGATCAATTCCCGATATTTAGCATCCCTTGTCAGATGATATAACTTTCCATTGTTTTCATAATAATATTTCATTCCATACATGCCGCGAAGAGGTGCGTTATAATTCAGACTTGTACACAGAGACAACGGCAAAGAAGTTTTTCCTTCGGATTCCGGATGTTTTTTCTGAAATCTCCTCAAAAGATCCAGAAATTCATCCTGTGTAAAAGGCTCATTACTGTCTGCCCGTTCTTTTCCTACTAATTCGCAGAGATAATCATAGCGGATCTGAAATGCCGAGGAGGCATCCTCATCTACCCCGTACCAGTTGCTTAAATAGTAGAGTTTACCATCTTCTGTCCTGAGCCTGTTCAGCACATCTCCATACATACTTTTCACATTGGGTAACTGCTCCATATAAGGTTCCAGATCTACCAGATAACCAGCTTCCACATATTTCTGGATATTGCTCATGTTAACCAAAATCATATCCGGATAGTCCTGATAAGCCAGCATAAGACTCACTTTCTCTGTAACGTCATCTGTAGGATCCATGATGTTGATTTTCACACCCGTCTGCTTCATGATTTCCCGTGCGATCCGGTCATTGAACTGATACTCACCGGAATTCACATCAAACACAGTGATCTCCGGTATTTCTGTCTCCCCTTCCTTTGACTGCTCCATATCCGCTGCCTTTTGATGTCCGGCACAACCAGTCAGAAAAAAAGCCGCTGTCACTAAAAAAAGAAATTTCGTAAATTTTCTCATGCTTTTGCCCTTTCTCTCCCTGGAAATTCAATTCGTATTTTTGTTCCAAATCCCCGTTCGCTCTCAATATAGACGCCATACTGGGGACCGTATTGCAGCTTGATCCGGATGTTTACATTCCGAAGGCCATAGCCTCCTTCGGAATGATTCATGGAATTCTGTAGTTCCATCAGTTTTTCCGGATCCATACCACAACCATCATCAATAACTTCGAACACTGTTTTTCCCTGCTCTTCAAAGAGGCGGATCAAAATATGGAAAACTTCTGAATCGTCATCTCTGCCATGATGAATCGCGTTTTCCACAATAGGCTGGAGCGTCAGTTTTACCACATGCACATCGAGAAGAGATTCATCCAGTTCATATTCCACCTCTATGGAATCATCAAACCGCATTCTCTGGATCTTCAGATAACTTTCCAGAAGATTCAGTTCTTCCCGGATAGTAATATCCTGCTTTCCTTTACTCAACGTGATCCTGTAAAAATCAGACAGATAAAGAATTGCCCTGGAAGCCGCTTTGTCTCCGTTTCCCATCGCAAGCACAGAAATAGAAGAAAGGGCATTATAGAGAAAATGAGGATTGATCTGTTCCTGCAAAAGATTCAGCTCTGAAATTTTCCGATCTAATTCCTTTTTATAAGACTCTTCAATCAGAGTATGGATCTGTTCTCCCATCTGATTGACCGAGTCTGCAATCTCATCCAGTTCATCCCTGCTTCTGCCGTTCTCAGGAAGAAAAATCCGGTAATCCAGTTTGCCTTCACCAATGGATCTGGCTCCCTGACGGACTTTATCCACTTTATTCCGGAAGGAACGGCTGTAAAGATAAATCGCCGCAAGAGCCAGAATCGCACTCACGAAAAAGACGAAAAAAATTCTGGAAGCTGCCAGTCCTGCCTCTTTATCATAACGTCGGCTGTCCGTAAACATCTGAAGCTGACCGCAGTAGGCAGTATTGTTTTTCATAAAAATCTGCTTTTCCAGATTTATGGAAGCCATATTTTTACCAATCAGTTCCGGATGATTGGAAACCTGGATTTCTCCATCATCATTCAGAAGCACCATGGTGATCTCTTCATCTCCCAGGCCCAACATCTGATTCAGATAATCTTCTGTTATTTCCATATACACAAATATCTGATACTGACCTGATTCATAAAAATTCAGTTTTCTGGTAAAAGAGATTGTTCCGTTACCAGTGTTCTGCATATGCATGATTCCACCATTTCCGGTTGCCTGATACCAGTCCGGCAGTTTTTCCGGATCCAGCAGATAAAAATAGTATTCATCCTGTGGAAGAGTAGGATTACTGGTATAAACGGAAATCTTTGTAATATCCGGATTAAAAGTTTTGACGTTACTAAAAAGATCATCCACGTAAGAATAAAGGTCCTCATATCCTCTCTTACTGTAGTCTGCTGTAAGATAACTCTGTAACGTATTATCCATATAAAACATATTAGAGGCCGCATAATAACTATTTGCTTTTTCATCCAGATTTTTGATGGTATGCTCCATCTGGTAGGACAGTTCCTCATAAAGACGTTCCAGCTGAATTTTCTTCGTATTTCCATAAGTAAAGACTGCAATGAGAAACATGGGAAGAAGTGCAAAGAGTGCATAGTAACAAATGAGTTTATACTGAACTCCTGCACTTTTATTCGTTTTTTTCATCAGGAACTCTCCCTTCCTGTTTATCTTACAAACCGCTCCGAAACCATATCTGCCGCAATGGCAAAGCCCGGTTTCAGGCTTTCTGTATAGATCCACTCTTCTCTGGTGTGTTCTCCGTCACCCAGGCAAAGGCCGATGGTCGCAGCAGGAATCCCAAGAGACAGCGGAATGTTGCAGTCTGTGGAAGAAGGTGCAAAAACCGGTTCTTTTCCATAATGCTTTGTAATGATCTTCCGGCACAGTTCCGCAAGTTCTTTCTGGCGCGGATCCTCATTCCCTTTTCTTCCGCAGGGACGTTCTCCTATGATCTCTGTCCGGATCTCCAGACCTGTTTTTCGGAATTTCTCCAGTGTTTCTTCAAAATAATCCCGGACTTTCTCCATGCTTTCCAGATTATCTGAGCGGAATTCATAGAGCATCTCTGCCTGCTGGGCGATGGTATTGATCGAAGTGCCACCTTTTACCATGCCTACATTATAGGTTGTCTTACTTCCATCCTGAGGCACCTGATACTGATAAAGTGCCTGGATCAGAGCTGAAAGCTCTGCCAGTGCATTCCTGTTTCCAAAATTAAAGTAAGAGTGACCTCCTTCTGTCCGGACTTCTACCCGGTAACGGACAGAACCAACTGCGCGGGTACAGATACTATCCATATATCCGTCAAAAGAAACCACCTGGACCAGATCTTTTCCGTAACGGCTGTTCAAAGCACGGGAACCCTTGAGATTTCCCAGTCCTTCTTCGCAGGCATTGGCTGCGAAAATCAGATTTCCTTTTGTCTTTGGATGATATTTGGCCACATATTTTGCCATCATCATCAGGATCGCTACGTTGGCTGTATCATCCCCGACACCAGGCGAAAACATTTTCCCGCCTTCTTCCCGGACGCCCATGGATTCCATATCCGGGAACACCGTATCGATATGGGCCATAAAAAGAGCAGTCGGTACACCTTCTTCATAATGATACGGGTAGATCACATTCTTCGCTTCATCAATAAAAACTCCTTCTGCTCCCTGCATTTCCAGCCATTCTTTGATAAAAGCCGCCCGGCGTTCCTCATGATGACTGGGTGAAGGGATCTCACAAAGTTTCCAGAGAAGTTCTTTTACCTCTGCCTGGTTTTCTTCCATAAAAATTTCCATTTCTTCTGTCAGCATAATATCCTACCTCTCATTCTATCCGGCAAATAAAACCGGGTTTTGTACAAATTTATCACCACAAAGCAATACTTTATCAATATTTTAAACAACTTAGCCGAAAAAAGCAATAGACCATATAAAAGAAACCTTTCAGACAACAAAAAAACCAGAAGCTTTTGCTCCTGGCTCTCATCTCATATACCTTCAAAACCACACACAGAAATTCATTTCTTCCATCCGAATCTTTCTACCCAGACTGCCTTGTGGAAGTTCTGTTCACTGCGTTCACAGAACAACCAACGCACTAGACTCTGTCATCGTCTTCGACTTGCCAATCGTCAAATGCTTTTGGCTTGGTTAAGCCTTCGACCTATTAGTATCAGTCAGCTCCACACATTGCTGTGCTTCCACCTCTGACCT
>CAKRQP010000080.1:0-10896 GCA_934393555.1 uncultured Lachnospiraceae bacterium | reverse complement strand
GGTCGCATTCTGATAAGAATTGATCCCATTGCCTCCGGTATTGATAAAAGATTCTGCCGTCATGGCGCCTACCACATCTCCGGCCTCATCCACAAGGGGCTCCCCGTTGACCGTGATCACCACCTGCTCCACGTTGGAAACCTGGATCAGTGTATTGACAAACGCTGCACGGACCAGGATCTCACGGACCGGATCCATATCGTTATATGCCTCATTAAAATCCACATCCACTTCCCTGGCTTTCAGAAGACAATGATCGACCCGGACTTCATCCGGCAGTGCTTTCACATGGTCGCTTCCCACCTGGGGACGCCCCATTTTTTCCAGAAGTTCTTCCGTCACCTCTCTGGGAGAAGCCGGGTTCTCCGGCGTATAACTCTCCTCTACCAGTTTTGTGCCGGAGGTGTTTACATAATACACCTGATACTGCATGGAACTGCCGTTATTCCCAGAACAGCCGGCAAGAAGAAGGGCAAGAAGAAAAATACCCAGAAACGATACTGTTTTTTTCATATCAGGCCTCCTCAATCTGCATGGATCAGAGGAATACGGACCGTAAAGGTCGTACCCTCACCCAGTTTACTGTATACTTTGATGGCTCCCCGGTGCATGAGAACGGCACTTCTGGTAATGGCAAGGCCAAGTCCCGTGCCTCCGATCTCTCTGGAATGGGATTTGTCCACCCGGTAAAAACGTTCAAAAATATGTTCCTGTGATTCCTCCGGAATACCAATACCGGAATCCTCCACTTTTACATAAAAATATTTGTGGTCCACATTCAGTGAAACACGGACCCAGCCCTCTTCTTTGTTATACTTGATGGCATTTTCCACCAGATTGGACAGCGCCAGGCTCAGCTTTGTCTCATCCACCTGCGCTACCACAGGCTTGAAGCTTTCCAGCACCAGTTCCACTTTTTTCTTATCGGCGATGGGTTTCAGCCGCTTGATGAGCTGTTCCAGAAGCTCGTTGATGTTCTTATCCTCGATCTGAAGATCCGCTGCCTTTTTATCCATCTTTACCAGGGACAAAAGATCGTTGATGATCTTGTTTTCCCGGTCGATCTCCTCACCGATATCCGTCATGAATTCCTTATAAAGCTCTACCGGCACATCGTCCTGGGCGATCAGGGAATCCGCCAGCACCTTCACGGAGGTGATCGGCGTTTTCAGTTCATGGGATACGTTGGATACAAACTCCTGTCTGGAATCCTCCAGCACGCGGAGCCGTTTCAGCATCCGGTTATACGCTTCGGAAAGAAGCTGCGTCTCCGTATAGTCCGGAATGGAAATATCCTCATCCAGAAAGCCGCCCGTCATCTCATCCAGAGACTGCGTGACTTTTCCGAACGGACGGATCAGAAGCCTGGAGGTATAAAGAGCCGCCAGAAAAACAAGCGCCGCCATACCAATCTGAAGAAGAAGTACCCTGTGGCTTAAAGCCGACCGGCTCTCCTGGATATCATTGGTAGGCGTACTGATGACCAGCACACCTTCCACCTCATCCGCGTCATTTTCCAACGGGATCGTCATTTCAATAAACCCGCTGGTCTCATCGTAACGCATAGTCCTGGAGCCCTGAAAACATTTCAGAAGCTCTTCTGAAATAATGAGCTTGTTTTCATCCAGGCCATATGTATCCTTAATGATCCGGAAACCGTTGTTCACAATGACGATGCGGCCATTATAAAGCCCGGCCAGCTGGGAAAGCTCCATCTCTGCCACCTCGGAGGTGTTTCCCAGAAGATAGCCGGAACGGACCAGCTCTTCTGCCAGGCTGATACACTGGTTCTGCACAAGCGAGCCTCTCTGCGTAATGCTCTGTTCCTCAAAACTTCTTAAAATTCCCTGCTTGATCAGCATGATGGGAATGATACCCACCAGCATAAAAATGACAAAAATGCGGAACTGCAGGCTTTTTCCGTACTGCCGGATCCATTTTCCCTTAAAAAATTTTTTCACTGTCATTCCCCTGTCAACAAAAGGCCGGCGCCAAAAACGCCGACCTTTCTTTATGGTGATGCCGCCATCAGGCGACCTGTCTTTTTCCCTTGTCTGTCAGGTCTGCTGGAAATAATAGCCCACGCCCCATTTGGTATGAACGTATCTCGGCTCACTGGGATTCGCTTCGATCTTCTCTCTTAAGCGACGGATATGTACGTCCACGGTACGCACATCACCCGGATATTCGTAGCCCCACACGATGTTCAGAAGGTTCTCCCGGCTGTACACCTTGTTCGGATTGAAAACAAGAAGCTCCAGCACATCAAATTCCTTCGCTGTAAGGTTGACTTCCTTTCCGGCAATGCTCACGCGGCGTCCTTCGCAGTCCAGACGAAGATCTCCGGCCTCCACCACTTTACTTTTGCTCTCTTCCGGCGCCTTTCTGGCGGTACGGCGCATAATGGCCTTCAGCCTTGCCTTGACCTCCAGGATATTGAAGGGTTTGGTGATATAATCATCCGCACCGTACTCCAGTCCCAGGATCTTATCCATATCATCACCCTTGGCAGTCAGCATTACGACCGGCACCGATGAAAATTCCCGGATCGCCTGGCATACCTCAAAACCGGTAAGCCTGGGCAGCATCACATCCAGAAGAACGATATCATAATCCTTCTCTCTGACCATATTCAGGGCTTCCTCACCATCATAGGCACAGTCCACCTCCATTCCATCCTGCTCCAGACTGAAACGGATTCCTTTCACGATCAGTTTTTCATCATCCACTACCAGTACTTTCTTTGCCATGGGCCATTCTCCTTACTAAATCTTAATCTTATCCCTGATCTTCTGAAACATGGCATCCTTGATCCCGCTCACCTGCATGATGTCCTCCGGCGAGGAAAAACCGCCGTTTGCCTCACGATAGGCAATGATATCCGCTGCTTTCGCCTCTCCGATCCCCGGAAGGGTCATAAGTTCTTCTGCCCCTGCCACATTGATGTTGACCCTGCCGTCTGTCACAGCCTGATCAGCTGCCTCCTGTACTTCCTCTCCCTCAAAGGGGATATAGATCTGCTGTCCGTCCGTCAGCTCCGCTGCCTGATTCACCAGCTCGTCTTTTGCTTCCGGAAGAAGGCCTCCTGCTGCTTCCACTGCCTGAAAAACCCGGCTTTTCTCCGGAAGTTCATATACTCCCGGAACTGCCACAGCTCCCCGGACATCTACAAACAGAGTCACACGGGAAATCTCTGTATATGCTTCTCCGCTCTCCTCCGCCACGGACGAGACAACCGGAAAAGTTTCCTCTTCTATTTCCATCGCCTGCTTTCTCTCACAGCCGGTACAGCATACGCTTACCAGAACCGCCAGAAAAAGAAAAATCTGCCAGACATGTTTCATCTTTTCTGTATCTCCTTTCATCCTCCGATGAAAGGCCCCTTACACAGACAATATTATTGTAGCGGAAATTTCACATTTTTACAACACATTTTTAAAAGTTTTTTACCATTTGAAGAGGACGATCCCGATAACAGCAAGCCCCATTCCTGCCAGTTTTTTCCATTCAAAAGGTGTCCGCTCCACACCAAACCAGCCAAAAAGCTCGATGAGCCAGGCTACGATAAGCTGCGAGATCACGATGAGCATGGCTGCTCTGGCCGGTCCGAGATCTGCCATGCTTCGGATGACGGTCACCGTGATAAAGGCTCCGATGACGCCTCCCAGAAGTGCCCATTTATCGGGTACCTCCAGCAGTGTCAGAAAACTCTGCCCGTCTTTAAAGGCCCAGGCCAGAAGACAGACGATCAGTGCCGTCAGCTGTACAAAAGAAGTGGAGACCCAGAGACTTGTGGCCTTCGTCACCTCTGTGTTGAAAACTCCCTGAATGCTCATCAGGGCTCCGGAGATCAGTGCGATCATGATTCCTGACATAAAAAAACTCCCTTTGCTTTTTCACAGTATGTGCAAAGGGAGTGTTCTTTATTCCTTTTTCAGAAACTCTTTCCCAGCTTCTCGATCATTTCATCAATGTGCTCTTTCTCGATGACAAGCGGCGGAACGAGACGGATCACATCGTTTCCTGCGGAAAGGATGATAAGGTCGTTTTCCAGGGCTTTTTTCAGGATCTCACCCACCGGACGGCCGGTGACTACCAGTCCCTGCATGAAGCCTTTTCCCCGGCGGCAGCTTAAGAAATCGTATTTCTCTACCAGCTCATCCAGCCGTTTTTCCAGATAAGGAGTCAGCTCTCTGACATGATCCACGATATGGTTTTTCTCAAAGAGTTCAAATACCTTGGCCACTGCCGCACAGGCAAAGGGGTTTCCTCCATAGGTAGTTCCATGGTCTCCCGGAACCAGCGTGGCATTGGCGGTCTTCTCATTGAGTACAAAGGCTCCTACGGGAACACCACAGCCAAGTGCTTTCGCCGTGGTCATGATATCCGGTTCCACACCGTATTCCTGCCAGGCATACAGGAAGCCGGTACGTCCCATACCGCACTGGATCTCATCCAGGATCAGAAGGATGTCCTTCTCCTCACAGAGCTCCTTTACCCCGCTGAGGAATTCCTTTGTTGCCGGATAAATGCCGCCCTCTCCCTGAACGGTTTCCAGAATGATGGCGCAGGTTTTGGGAGTGATCTGGGCCTTCACGCTCTCCAGATCATTAAAGCCTGCAAAGCGGATGCCGCCGATGAGCGGTTTGAAGGGTTCCTGATAATGGCTGTTTCCGGTAACGGAAAGTGCACCCATGCTTCTTCCGTGGAAGGAATGTTTCATGGCAATGATCTCATGATCCGTACAGCCATCCTTATTCCAGGCATATTTTCTTGCTGCCTTGATGCCTCCCTCGATCGCCTCTGTTCCGCTGTTTGTGAAGAATACCTTGGAAAGACCGCTTGCTTTGACCACAGCTTCTCCGGCCTTCATCAGCGGTACATGGTAATACAGATTGGAGGTATGGATCAGCTCATCGATCTGCTTTTTCAGTGCTTCATCATAGTCCTGATAATGATAGCCCAGTGCAAACACAGCGATACCGGCGCCAAAATCCAGATATTTTTTCCCTTCCACATCTGTGAGATATACGCCATCTCCTTTTTCCAGGACCACCGGAAAGCGGTTGTAGGTATGAAGGATCACCTGCTCCGACCGGCTGATATATTCTTCTGTCTTACTCATGAGTTTCCTCCTTTTCCCCGGTGATCACCGTACCGATACCGGTTTTTGTAAAGAATTCCAGCAGAAGGCTGTGTTCCATTCTGCCATCCAGGATATGTACTTTTCCTACGCCTGCTTTTACAGCATCCACACAGTTCTGGATCTTGGGAAGCATACCGCCGCCCACATTTCCGCTCTCCAGAAGTGCTTCCGCCTCTGAGATTGTCAGGGAAGAAATCAGGCTGCTGCGATCCAGCGGATCACGGTAAACGCCTTCGATATCCGTAAGAAAGGCCAGTTTGCTTGCTTTCATCGCTCTTGCGATCGCACAGGCTGCATCATCTGCGTTGACGTTATAGGAATGATAGTCGCTGCCGGATCCGATGGGGCAGACAACCGGAACAAAATCGTTATTGATGAGGGTATTCAGAATATCCGTGTTGACCTCTGTCACCTCTCCTACATAACCGATGTCCTGACCTTTGGAAAGCTTCTTTTCCACACGGAGAAGGCTTCCGTCTTTTCCACTGATGCCAACGGCTTTGACACCAACCTTTTCCATCATGGAAGCAAGACCTTTGTTGATCTTATTTAAGACCATTTCCGCAATCTCCATCGTGTCCTTGTCCGTCACACGAAGACCGTTTACAAAGTTCGTCTCAAGGCCGGCTTTGTTCACCCATTTGGTGATCTCTTTTCCGCCGCCATGGACAATGATCGGATGGAAACCGACCAGCTTCAGCAGTGCCACATCGCGGACCACATTCTTTTTCAGTTCATGATCCACCATGGCGCTTCCGCCGTATTTCACAACGATGGTCTTTCCCCGGAATTCTCTGATATAGGGAAGCGCCTCAATGAGAACGCCTGCTTTTTCAAACCAGTTTATCATATTGTTTTCTTCCATTTTTTTCTCCATTCTGCCGTCTGAGCGGCGGCCTTCATTTTTCCTGTCCGGCAATGTATTCAGGAACGGTAATCCGCATTGATCTTGACATAGTCATAAGTGAGATCACAGCCCCAGGCAGTTGCGGAAGCTTCCCCCATTTTCATATCGGCAATGGCAGTGACTGCTTTTTCTGAGAGGATCTTTGTCGCCTCTTCCTCGCTGTAACCGGTATCCACACCATTCTCGATGATCTTCAGCTTGCCGGCCGCACTTTCAAAATAAAGATCCACCTTTTCCGGGTCAAAGAGAACACCGGAATAGCCCAGTGCACAAAGGATACGGCCCCAGTTGGCATCATGGCCGAAGATCGCTGCCTTGGTCAGGCTGGAGGTGATCACCGATTTGCTTAAGATCACTGCATCCTCCTTGGTCTTTGCATGGATGACCTTACATTCAAAAAGGGCGGTTGCTCCTTCTCCGTCTCCTGCCATCGTTTTTGCCAGCGTCTCATTCACCTGATACAGCGCCTTTACGAAGGTGTCATAATCTTCATTTTCCTCTGTGATCACGGGATTGCCTGCCAGTCCGTTGGCCAGCAGAAGTGCCGTGTCATTGGTGGAGGTATCCCCGTCCACGGAGATCATATTATAAGTATCTTTTACCACGGAGCTTAAGGCTTTCTGAAGAAGTTCTCTGGAGATTGCCACATCGGTCATGATAAAAGCCAGCATGGTACACATATTGGGATGGATCATGCCGGAACCCTTGCTCATAGCTCCGATGGTAACGGTTTTTCCGCCCAGCGTAAACTCCACAGCCGCCTCTTTCTTGATCGTATCCGTGGTCATGATGGATTCTGCAGCCAGCGTACCTGCTGCTTTTGTATCGGAAAGGAGCGGGATCATTTTCTCCACGCCTCCTTTGATCTTGTCCATCGGAAGCTGACGTCCGATAACACCGGTGGAAGCCACAAGGACCTGATCCTCAGAGACATGCAGAAGTTCTGCCGTTTTTGCAGCCGTTTCCCGACAATAGCCATAGCCTTCCTCTCCGGTGCAGGCATTGGCGATGCCGCTGTTTACCACAATGGCACTTGCCTGACCGACTTCATAAACCACATGCTGATCCCATTTGACAGGAGCCGCTTTCACCACATTGGTGGTAAAGGTTCCTGCTACTGCACAGGGAACCTCACTGTATACCATGGCCATATCCTTTTTCTCTTTTTTGATACCGGCAAAAATACCTGCCGCCTGAAATCCTTTTGGAGCGGTCACGCCGCCTTCGATCACTTTCATCTGTTCTCCATTCTGCGGTCAGTCCCTCTGACCGCCATCCTTCTTTACTACTTTCTGCAAGTTTTCCTTTTATCCGATCCCTGTTGTAAAACAGGCAGCTTACCCTCTGTCAAAAATCAGGGGAACATGGGAACCAGCTGCAGCCCCTCATTTTCCGGAAGCCCGAAGAGCAGGTTCATATTCTGTACAGCCTGTCCTGCGGCGCCTTTTACCAGATTGTCCATTGCACCCATCATGATGATCCGATGCGTCCTGGGATCGATCTTAAAGTTCACGTCCACGTAATTGCTGCCTTCCACCCATTTGGTCTGCGGGCAGACATCCCGGTCCAGTACACGGACAAATGTCTCGTTTTCATAATACTTATCATAAGCAGCCTTTACTTCCTCATAAGAAACCTCTTTTTTCAAAGATGCGTATGCCGTGATCAGAATGCCGCGGTTCATAGGCACCAGATGCGGAGTAAAGTTTAAAAGGATCTCTTTTCCTGCCGCATAACCAAGCTGCTCCTCGATCTCCGGTGTATGCCGGTGACCTGCCACACCGTATGCTTTGATGTTCTCATTGACTTCACAGTAAAGATTATCGACTTTGGCTCCTCTTCCTGCTCCGGAAGTACCGGATTTCGCATCAATGATGATGGTATCCGGATCAATAAGCCCTTCTTTTAATAAGGGATAGATAGAAAGCGTACTGCAGGTCGGATAACAGCCCGGATTGGCAATGAGGCGTGCGCCTTTGATCTTTTCCCGGTTCAGCTCCGGCAGTCCGTAAACAGCCTCCTCAATAAACTGAGGTGCTTTGTGTTCGATTTTATACCATTCTTCGTATATTTTTACATTTTTAATCCGGAAATCTGCACTCAGGTCAATGACTTTGGCCTTGGAAAGAATCTTTTCATTAATTAAAGAAGCACAGAAGCCCTGAGGTGTGGCGGTAAAGATCACATCCACCTGATCTGCCAGCGCTTCCAGGTTATCATCCTTGCAGACATCTTCTACCAGCTGGAACATGTTCTGATAAACACTGCTGTACTTCTTGTCAATATAACTTCTCGATCCATACCATTTGATCTCTACATCCTTGTGTGCCAGTAAAATCCGTACCAGTTCACCGCCGGCATAGCCGGTAGCCCCGATAATTCCTGCCTTGATCATGTTCTTCTCTCCTCTTTTATCTCTTTTGCCAGCGTTTGCTGACCTGTCTTTTTTTACATCTTATGATGATCGTCTGCTGAATTGCGGGAGCTGTTCTGCAGCGGAGCAATTCGCAGGCATCCGTCGGGGCAAGAAATCTCCTGTCCCTCGGCAATGATGAGTAATTATACAACGGCGTTGTATATTATGCAAGTATTATTTTTTATTTTTTCAAAAAGCACTCCTGCTCACACTTTTTCGATTTTTTTCAATTCCCTATTGCATAATTATAATTTTTGTTGTATAGTAAGCCATATTGAAAAAAGCTTGGGCAGCTCCATTTACTGCCCGGATATTTATTTTCAGGAGGTCTTCTATTATGAAAGAAAAAGTTGTATTAGCTTATTCCGGCGGTCTGGATACCACAACCCTGATTCCCTGGCTGAAGGAAAATTTCAATTATGACGTAATCTGCTGCTGCGTAAACTGCGGACAGGGAAACGAGCTGGATGGTCTGGATGAGAGAGCCAAGCTTTCCGGAGCTTCCAAATTATATATTGAAGATATCATTGATGATTTCTGTGATAATTATATCATGCCTTGCGTAGAAGCCGGCGCTGTATATGAGCATAAATATCTTCTCGGTACTTCCATGGCCCGTCCTGCGATCGCAAAGAAACTGGTTGAGATCGCACGTAAAGAGGGCGCTACCGCGATCTGTCACGGTGCCACCGGTAAAGGAAACGACCAGATCCGTTTTGAACTGGGTATCAAAGCCCTGGCTCCGGATCTGAAGATCATCGCTCCCTGGCGTATGACCGACATCTGGAAAATGCAGTCCCGTGAGGATGAGATCGCATACTGCAAGGCTCACGGCATCCATCTTCCCTTTGATGACAGCCACAGCTACAGCCGTGACCGGAACCTCTGGCATATCAGCCACGAGGGTCTGGAGCTTGAGGATCCCTCCCTTGCCCCCAACTATGACAACATGCTGGTATTAAGCGTTACTCCGGAAAAAGCACCGGATAAAGAAACAGAACTCACCATGACTTTCGAGCAGGGCGTTCCGAAGACTCTGAACGGCAAAGCCATGAAGGTTTCCGAGATCATCACTGAGCTGAACCGCATCGGCGGAGAGAATGGCATCGGTATCGTGGATATCGTTGAGAACCGTGTCGTTGGCATGAAATCCCGTGGTGTATACGAGACACCGGGCGGAACCATCCTCATGGCAGCTCATGAGCAGCTGGAGGAGCTGACCCTGGACCGTGACACCATGGAAACGAAGAAGAAACTGGGCAGCCAGTTTGCTCAGGTCGTATACGAAGGAAAATGGTTCACTCCTTTAAGAGAGGCCATTCAGGCATTCGTAGAGTCCACTCAGAAATATGTGACCGGTGAAGTAAAGATGAAACTTTACAAAGGCAACATCATCAAAGCCGGAACCACCTCTCCGTACAGCCTCTACAATGAGTCTCTGGCATCCTTCACCACCGGTGATCTTTATGACCATCACGATGCAGACGGCTTCATCACTCTGTTCGGCCTGCCCTTAAAGGTTCGTGCAATGATGCTCCAGGAAGTTGAGAAAAATCAGAAAAATTCATAAAATCATAAAAAAGAACCCCTTCGGCTGTTGCAGGACCGAAGGGGTTCTTTTTTATGCAGTGTGTCTTTTAAAGATCACACCACGATATTTTTCCAGAGCAAAAAGCAGGATCATGCCGAGTACGCCGCAGGACAGCACCTCTCCCAGGCCTACGGTAAGCATCTGAAGCGGAATGGGAACATTCACACCGTAACCGTAAAACAGCACCAGGGGCACAACAATGGTATTTGCCACAATGGGGGATACCGGCGCAAGGAATTTGTTTTTCCGGAGTGCATAGGTTCCGCAGGCACCGATCAGGGTAGCCAGGCTTCCGAAGATGATATCCAGAGGAATCGCTCCTCCGAAAAGGTTTCCGATCAGGCATCCCACGAAAAGTCCCGGAATGGCTGCCGGTGTAAAATAGGGAAGGATCGTCAGTGCCTCGGAAAACCGCAACTGTACCTCGCCAAAAGAAATGGCGGAAAATACCACGGTCAGCACCACATAGATTGCCGCAATAGCAGCGGCCTCAACAATAAACTGTACTTTCTTGTCTCTCATATTCTGTTTTCTCCTTTAGTTTTGTTTTATGAGTGGAAGGTCTCGAACACTCAGTTAAAAAGCAGCTGAAACGCTGGATTTCCCGCACTTTGTCGGATCTTGTGATACGCAGATGATATACCTGATACAGCTTTTCCAAAATGCGCAATGAACTTTTTTCATGACCACGTCTTTGCCGGTTACCACAAATGAACGGTTATTCTCGATCAACCATGCAACATGGGAAGGTCTCACAGATCATGGATGCGGATCTTTGTTTTCCCTGTCGATTGAGAATACTTGTAACTATTCAGCAGTCACTGTCCCGCGAGGTG